>CAMDAB010000146.1 GCA_945888475.1 Saprospira grandis DSM 2844
GCCAAAAGTGCGAAGGAAATAAGGGCTCACACAGTTTTTTCGGGTGAAGGAATAGTCACACCTATTTCAAGCTCGAAAAAACGAGTAAGTGCTTAGTTCCAAAGCAATTTTGGGTTGTAATAGAATTTCTAATGACGGATTTGGGATAAAATCTGTGGCCCTTTGTTCCAATCAGTTCCGTCTTCATTTTTGTTAAGCATGCGCTCACATTTGAAAATTATTTCAAAATTTATTAACTTTGCAAAATTATTTTTAAACACAATCAACTGCGGAATTTTAAGTTTCAATAGCTTATGTATCAAACGCTTTTATATTACAAATACGTTCATTTATCAGATGCCGAGGAAATAGCCCCTAAACATCTGAAGTTTTGTCAGGATCTGGGGTTGGTTGGTCGCATCATCATAGCAACCGAGGGATTGAATGGCACGGTATCCGGCACTACAGAACAGTGCGAGGCCTATATGAATTATATTGAGTCTGATAGCAGGCTCAAAAATATGCATTGGAAAATTGATGAGGTAAGCGAACCATCTTTCTCAAAAATGCACTGCCGTTACAAACCCGAGATTGTTCATTCCGGCCTGCTCGAAGCAGTTAACCCACTTGAATTAACAGGAGTTCACCTCGAACCTGAAGATTTTAAAAACATGAAAGACAGGGACGATGTAATAGTGCTCGATGTACGTTCCAATTACGAGCATCAGTTGGGTCGTTTCAAAAATGCTGTTACGCTCGATATTGATAATTTCAGAGAATTCCCCGATAAAATCAAGGAACTTGAGCAATACAAAGATAAAAAAGTTTTAACTTACTGTACTGGCGGAATCAAATGTGAGAAAGCATCAGCTTTTTTATTAAAACAGGGTTTTAAAGATGTTTATCAGTTGCATGGCGGCATTATCAACTATGGCAAAGAAGCAGGTGGATTTGATTTCGAAGGCGACTGCTATGTATTTGATAATCGGGTACATGTTCCTGTCAATTCTGTAAATCCCAAAGTAATTTCCAACTGTTTAAACTGCGGTCATATTACATCCCGTATGGTCAATTGTGCCAACCCACAATGTAACGAACATTTTGTACAATGCGAAAACTGTAGTGCAGATTTGAAGGGTAATTGTTCGCATCAGTGCTCCATGTCAGCTTCTGTGAGACCTTACAACGAAAAAGGTTATTATCAGAAATGAATAGAAATGTCCGGTTTCAATTCCTAAAATCAGCCCCTAAAAAGAAAAACAGTATCCCTGATACCAGAATTTCAATAAAAAGTCACGTTCCAAACCGAATTCTGCCATGAAATATATAAAACTTAAAACTATGTTTATCATAGCCTTATTAGCTATGTATGGCTCAGTACGCGGGCAAAATTTCGACCAGGCAATTGGGGGGCGTTTCGGAACTGATTTTATGTTAACCTACAAAGAGTTTTTCATGTACTATCCAAAGCCTCAACTCGCTTATGAGATAATGGGCGGCTTACAGTTCGATGAGAGGGTTCTGGGCAAAAGGTCTAGTGTTATTCAAACCAATGGATTTGTGCTGCAGGGTATGTGTTATTATCATATGGATTTGGGATTCGATACAGGTTTTTCGGGATTTGCAGGACTTGGGCCTTTTTTAGGGATTTATACACCACAGGGTGAAAAAGTCAGGTTTGGAGGTGGACTTGCTGCAGCAGTGGGTGTTTCTTTTTCATTCAGATATATCCCGCTTGATATTTCAATCGATTGGATGCCTATACTTGGTAGTCCAAGAACCAGTATCGCCCGAGGAGGTTTAACACTCAGATACATCCTTCCTACATTGTGGCATTAGTATCCAATTCTATCCCTGTTCCAATATCTTATCTTTTATGAAAATTGTCATTATTGGTGCCGGTTTTGGCGGTATTCACCTCGCAAAAAAATTGTGTAACTGCAAACATGAGGTTGTGCTGGTCGACAAGAATAATTACCATTGTTTTCAGCCACTGCTTTATCAGGTTGCTACAGCCGGTCTCGAAACCGGAACCATTTCCTACCCTATTCGCAGAATGCTGCAGCGTCATAAAAATTTCAGGTTTTATTGGGCAGAGGTCGTAAATATAGATGTTGAGCAGAAAAAACTGCAGATGAAAACGCCGAGCGAAGACGAATCTATTAACTTCGATATTTTGGTGATTGCCACAGGAACCCGAACAAATTTTTTCGGATTCGAATCGAAAAAAGGATTATTTATGTCCCTGAAAACGATTCCGGAAGCCTTGAATCTTCGAAGTTATATGCTTCAGAACCTGGAACTGGCGGTTATGGAAGATTCAAAGGAAAAAAGAGCCGAATTATTAAATATTGCTATTGTTGGCGGTGGTCCTACAGGTGTTGAGCTTGCAGGAGCGCTGGCCGAGATGAAAAAACATGTTTTGCCCAAGGATTATCCCGAACTGAATTTGGATGAAATGCATATAAGTTTGTTTCAACGCGGCGACCGGATTTTAGATATGCTGCACCCTTCCTTGTCGGAAAAAGCACTTTACTATCTTAAGAAAATGGGCGTCACTGTCTACTTAAAAACAGCAGTAACCGATTATGATGGTGATTTTCTCACGCTGAACGGTACCGAAAAATTTCCGACCGATACTGTGATTTGGGCCGCAGGCGTTAAGGCAGTCTCTCCAAATGGTCTCGACAAAGCTACCGTTCTTCCTAATGGTCGTTTACAGGTAGATGAACAGCTGCGTGTAGTTCCTTACAACAATATTTATGCAATTGGCGACCTTGCCTATATGCCCTGCGATGCTTATCCGAACGGCCATCCACAGGTGGCTCCGGTTGCCATTGATATGGCGAAATATCTGGCAAAGATTTTTAAAAAATCAGAACAGGCTCCTAAAGATTTTGTGTACAAACATAAGGGTTCCATGGCAGTTGTGGGCAGAAATAAAGCAGTTGTCGATTTACCAAAATTCCGAAGCGGAGGATTTCTTGCATGGATCATATGGATGTTTGTGCATATGATGTCGCTGGTGGGATTCCGCAACAAAACGGCTGCATTCTTCAGCTGGGCTTACAGCTATTTTACTTACGAAAAAGCACTGCGACTGATTATCAGGCCTTATCGGAGGGAAGATAATTATTAAGTAATAAGTTTGAAGGCTCTATTCCTGTTTTGCCTACGGCTAAGAACAGGCCGCTCCGCTGGAGCTGAAATAAGTCCTGGGTTGAAACCCAGGTATCCGTTGGTTATGAAAAATCTGAGCATACCCCGAAAGCTTTCGGGGGCATCAGATTTTGCGAAAGTTTCGTCAATCTGTGATTATTCGTCTTAACGTAGTTAATCTGTCTAATCCGATAGCTTCCTCGAAAGCTTTCGGGAGGAATCAGTATTGACGCAATGACTTGAAAATCTGCGTGCATCTGTCCGATTTGTGATGGACAAAGTCCAAATCTGTGTTTCTATTTTCAATAGGTCACCACGCTGTGGTCAAATCACCTTCCCGCCTATCGGCTAAGAACAGGCCGCTCCGATGGAGCTGTTATCAGTCCCGGTTTAAAACCCAGGTATCCTATGGTATTGAAATATCTGAGCATACCCCGAAAACTTTCGGGGGCATCAGATTTTGCGAAAGCCCTCGAAAGCTTTCGGGGTAACCTTCTGAAATAAATTAAAAACAAACATTCCTATTCCTACAATCTTCTGCCACGTTTGTGTGCAGGTTGCAGTTTGTACACATCCAGGAAGTAAAGCAGCTTGATGGAGAACTGATTGAGTGTATTGTCATCGAACATGCCGGCAAAATTGTCGAAATAATTAAATTCCAACTGATTTGAACTGTTCAATGTCATATTTTTCCAAACCAGATTCAACTCCGAACCGGGAGCAAAGCGCCAGCGGAAAATTAAATCAACATTGAAGGCATTGTAATTTTGGTCCTGATTGCCACTGAAAGTAGTAGGGCCAAGATTTCCATCTGCAAGCAGGTTGAAAAAGCTGCTATATTTCACAAGAGCCCAATAGTGGCGAGCACTGAAACTGAGTGATATCAGATCGGTAAAAAGATAATTAAAGGTGATGCGATTCTCCAAAGTCTGATAGTAACGAGCACCAAAAATTATGTTCAGGTTTCCGTCGCTGTCTGTAAAACGGCGTACATAACCAATATTGTTGCGGCGGATGGTGGTGTTTTGAAACAGCACCATATTGAACCTGTCGCTGAAGCGGATACGTGGGCTAAGCTCTGCTTCGAGTACGTCGGCATTGTTCCAATCCGGTGTTGAGTTGTGAAACCTGCGGTAAGAAATCTCGCCATCCAATGCAAAAGGTTTGCGGTAATCGCTCGAGAAAAAGCCGCCAATTCTACCCCATGCGGGTTTGAGCCATGGTTGCGCATTTACCCTTGCTTCGTAAAAGTCGTTATACCCAAATGGCTGATAGGCAAAATCAATGCCCGAGGTTAGAAATTTACGGGTCGTTCCAAAGACAGAACCATAAATTTCAACCCGCATAAATTTAGTTGGGTTGTATAATTGATCCATGTATGCGCCAAGATTAAAACGCATATTATTATAAATCCAGAATGGCTCGAAGATATTGTAGGTTGCCGTAGCAGTAGTGGTCATATAATTTGTTCTGCCGACAAAACCAAGGTCATTGATATTAAAATCTCGACTCATAATGCTATGCCCGGCAGAGTATCTGAACTTTCCGCTTATTTTTGCAAAATTGAAATTGGTTTTGTATCCCAACTGATATTTATCGGAAAAAAGCTCCGGATCGAGCAGGCGATAGCTGTATGCAGCATTGCCCGAAACGGCATACTGATTCTTTTTGTCCGTAATTCTGAATTCGGTTCCGCTCACATTGGCATCGGTAAATTTGCCAAAACGCGTAACATTGGTATTTACAAAACTGATATAGGAATTCTTGCGATCCATCAACTGCTGATCGAGCACCAACACATTAAAGTTGCTAAATGGCTCGGTCATGATTTTATCGATCTGGTCGGTATCGAGGTTTTGAATTTTGGCATAAGCCGGAGCAGTCACAGCATTAAAAACACCAATTCCTAAGCCCTTTTTTGTTCTTCCCGAAACTTTGAGCGCATTAATGAGTTGTGTACGTTCGGGATTACGCAGCAGATTTTCATTTGAATCAAGCTCGGAATATACCGTTCCAAAACGGCTCGGCAATGCTCCTACCCTACGGGAATAAAACAAACCTGCACGGTTAAAAATCGCGGTACCTTCAGTAAAAAATGGCCTTCTTTCGGCATAGTAAATCTCGAAAGGACTGATATTAAACTCGAGATTATCGAACTGTACATCGCCAAAATCGGGAATAAGTGCCACATCGAGGGTAAAACTTTCATTGATTCCGTATTTCAAGTCGGCACCTGCTGTACCCGAAGGTCTGTAAGCAGGTGTGGCCGGATTTCCATCATCTTCCACCCTCATGTATGCTGCTGCGTAGGGTGTAAAAGAAAGTCGGATAGGTGGTTTTATCTTCTCAATGCCATTGAGTACGCCATATTGTTGCACTTCGCCATTCACTTCCGGATCAATTTTGCTCCAATAAGAACTTTCGCGGTAGCGACGTATAGTTCGACGAAAATTGATACCCCAGGTCTGTATTTCATTTTTAGGAAAACGAAGCTGTGAATAAGGGATTTCCATTTCAACAATCCAGCCATCTTCCACAATTCTTACAGCCGAACGCCAGGCAGCATCCCAAACCGGATCACCATCTGCAGCATCGCCCTGCACTCCGGCAGCAGTTACTGTAAAACTAAAAGAATTCTGTTCGGTAAACATCCCATCAATCAAGACCGAAAAATAATCAGCATTGACAGATTGTATATCATCTCTGACACTGAGTTGCTTTAAGATAGAATCGGGTGCAGTATCGTATAGTTTTGCTGCAATATATATGGCATCGGTACTGTAAAGGACTTTCACCTCAGTAGGCAAATGAGAGGGGGTATTTGGTTCGGGTGAATTTTCAGTAAAGTCGTCAGCTACGGGTGCTGTTTCCCAAAAAGCTTCGTCCAAATAGCCGTCTATTCGCGGTCCTTTTTCTACAAAAACAGCTTCTATCTCCTTCTTCTTCAATGCATTTTGAGCAAAAAGCAATGATGATGAAAATATAAAAATGATACTTAATAAATTTGCAGCTTTGGCCATGGTTTGGTTTTTATCGCATTCGCTCGAACGATTCAGAAACAAAGATACAAAAATAGTGTTCAACAAGCAGCATCAAAATTGGCTCAGCGATTGAATTTATAAGCGCGGTGCCTTAATGTTATTTTTTTCATTTTCTTAGATTAAAAATATGTTGTTTTGATTTTTTTAAAAAAAAATTTGAAAAAAGAAACTAAATTTGAGAACATGGAGTTGAGTGTTATTATGTAAAAATTAAAAATAAAAAAATGGACATCAACAAAAAACAACTTATCGAGCAACTGCGCTATTTGGCAGAAAACGATCCTGTTCAATTGAAAGAAATAATTGATGCAGCTACAATTTACAAATCCAATAATTTGGAAGACTCAAATGTGGCTTACATTAGCACAGAAGAAATAAAAAAACAACAGATTCAAAAAATTAGAGCTAATAACTTTAAAAGATTTGGAGAAGTTTACAAAGCATTATCCTGATGAAAAACTTTGTTTATTTAAGCAAAGCGGATGTTTTAGAATCAAATTTTGAGGTTATAAATGAATTTGGGGAAATTTCGTCCCACCAAATAATTTATTGAATGAATCCGCCCTTGATTATCTGATTGAAATTGTTGAACATAGGATAATCTTTGGAGAAGTGATGTATCCTACTATTGAATCTAAAGCGGCATTATATCTTTTTAACATCACTGAAAATCATATATTTAGTGACGGCAATAAAAGAACCGGACTTGATGCAATGTTAATTTTCCTCGAATTAAACGGTTACCAGCTCAAAGAGCCACTTGAACCCTATCAACAGATTCCTGAGCTGCCCGAGGCTTCTGATTCTGATACAATCCTCGAAAAATTGGTTTTTGAGGTAGCCGAAAGCAAAAGAACTTTAGAAGAGCTGAGCAATTGGATAAAGCAGAATATTACAGAAATATAAAAGTGCGGAAGATAATATCGACCGCACTTTTATATTGTAATTTCTACCTTCTGATTTATCATCAAAGTTTCCACTCCATCACACAGGGACAATGGTCTGAATGAACGGCATCGTTGAGCAGATCGGCAGCAAGAATTCTGTCTTTTACAGGACTTGAAACAGCCTGATAATCGATTCTCCAACCTTTATTTGCTGATCTTGCAGTTGCCGAGCGCATGCTCCACCAGCTATATTTTTGCAAATCGGGATTAATTATTCTGAAGCTGTCGACAAATTCAGCATTTTCCAAAAATTTGCTCATCCAGGCACGCTCTTCAGGAAGGAAACCGGAGCTTTTTTTGTTGCCTTTAGGGTCATGAATATCGATATCATTGTGCGCAATGTTCAGGTCGCCCTGAATAATGAGGTTGGGGCGCACTTTTTTCAGTTCAAAAAGCCAGTCGAAAAAGGCATCGAGAAATTCATATTTGACTTCCTGACGAACATCGCCAGATGTTCCCGAAGGGAAATAACAGTTGAGCAGGGTCCAATCGCCAAAATCGAGGCGCAGTACCCGGCCTTCATCATCAAATTTTGGATTACCCATCCCTTCCACTACATTATCTGCTTTCAGTTTTGAGAACACAGCCACACCGCTGTATCCTGCTTTTTGTGCAGGATGCCAGTAAATATGATAGCCGGCATCTGTCAGCAACTGAAGATCGACCTGCTCCTGATAAGCCTTTGCTTCCTGTATACCTACTATATCAAATTTATTACTGAGCACCCATTCTGCCCATCCTTTTTTCATGGCAGCTCTTATTCCATTTACATTGTAAGATACAATTCTGACTGTTTTACTCATAAAGGCTCAGTTTTTTGAAGCGGAACTGTTCATGTTCCAAAAGTTTTTTGTAATATCGCAATTCAAAATTTGCGGGTTAGCTTAGTCGACTTCTACAATACTGAAAATCAGTTCTATTAAAGCTTATTAGATTAGCAACCTCAAAATTTTGAATGTAAAATAAGGACTTTTTTGAAGAGAAATAAAATCTTCAAAGAAATTTGCTTGAAGTTTAGTTATTCTTGATAAGGTATGCTGCTTAAAGATCTTTTGTTTAAATATACTACCGATGCATCCCGTTTTTTGGTCATTGACAATATGATGATTCATTACCGCGATGAAGGCGAAGGCGATGTTCTGTTGCTCCTTCACGGTGCATTTTCTTCGCTGCATACCTTCAATGAATGGAACAAATCATTAAAAAAACACTATCGGGTAATCAGACTCGATTTGATGGGCTTTGGGCTTACAGGGCCCAACGATGCCAATGATTATTCGATGGAAAATCATATCAGGGTACTAAAAACTTTTTTGAATATTTTAAAAATCGAAAAATGCCATGTGGTAGGCAATTCTTTAGGCGGATGGTTAGCCTGGGAATTCACCTACCGCTATCCGCAAAAAGTAGACAAACTTGTGCTGATTGACTCGGCAGGATTTTTAGAAGAAGAGAATGTTCCCTTACCATTTAAACTGGCCAGAACGCCTGTTTTTGGCAGAATTATAAAGTATGTTGTTCGTCCTCAGGTTTTGGAACAGTTTCTTCGTCAGGTTTATTTCGACCAAAGCAAGGTGACAGAGCAGCTCATAACAAGATACTACGAACTTTTTAACAGAGAAGGCAACCCTGATGCTTTTTTAAAACTTGTTAACCAACCCGTATCCGATAGCACAGGGGCTTTAAAACATATTAACAATAAAACGCTTATTTTGTGGGGACGCGAAGATATGTGGATTCCGGTGCACAATGCCTATCGCTTTCATGCTCTGCTTATCAACTCTACTTTAAAAATTTATCCCAAGGTTGGGCATATCCCAATGGAGGAAATTCCGGA
>CAMDAB010000147.1 GCA_945888475.1 Saprospira grandis DSM 2844
GCAGAGACAATGTCATCATTCTTCCGCCAACTTATGGTATGTACCAGGTGGCCGCAGATATAGCAGATGTGCAAATTAGAGAAGTGCCGCTCGATGCTGATTTTCAGCCGTCCTTTGAACGAATTGCAGGGGCTGTAGATGACAACAGCAAAATTATTTTCTTCTGCAGTCCGAATAATCCGACAGGAAACAGCATCAGACCTGAAATCATAAAGCAGGTTCTGGAGTTTTTTCCAGGCCCTGTGGTGGTAGATGAAGCTTATATCGACTTTTCAAGCCAAGCTTCCTTTTTACAGCTGCTCGATCAATATCCCAATTTACTGGTGATGCAGACCTTATCTAAGGCTTGGGGCCTGGCAGGAATACGATTGGGAATGGCATTTGCAGCACCAGAACTTATTGCTCTTTTTAATAAGGTAAAGGCACCTTACAACATCAATCAGCTCACACAGGAAACTGCCCTGAAAATGCTGGAGGATACCGAAAAAACTGCTGCGAATGTAAAAACGATTTTAGAACAGCGAAAACAATTAGAGTTTGTACTCCCGAACTATTCTTTTGTACAAAAAATATATCCTTCCGATGCTAATTTTATTTTGCTGAAGGTGGATGACCCGAATGCCCTTTACAAATACCTGCTCAGCGGAAAAACAGTAGTGCGTAACCGTTCAACTGTTCCAGGCTGCGAAGGCTGTCTGCGTATTACGGTGGGCACGCCAGATGAAAACACTTATCTGATTGGCTTGTTAAACAACTATCCTGACATTAAAACCAATTAAAAAATAGCCTGAACAATGCAAAAAGTACTATTCATAGACCGCGACGGTACCCTGATAGTGGAACCGCCAACTGATTTTCAGGTCGATTCACTCGAAAAACTTGAATTTCTACCTGCTGTTTTTCAATACCTTGGCAAGATTGTAAAAGAGTTCGATTATAAACTGGTGATTATTACCAATCAGGACGGGCTCGGCACGGCCGCTTTTCCGGAGGATACTTTTTGGCCAGCACAGAATAAAATGCTCAAAGCCTTTGAAAACGAGGGAATTGTTTTTGATGATATTCTCATTGACAGAAGTTTTCCCATAGACAATGCGCCAACCAGAAAACCAAGAACCGGACTTCTGACGCAGTATTTGAATGGCGATTATGACCTGGAGCATTCTTTCGTCATCGGCGACAGAGCAACAGATGTGGAGCTTGCCAAAAACTTAGGTGCCAAGGGCATTTTTATACATGCAGCGGGACATGAATATAATGTGCTGCCCGATGATTCGCTGATGCCGCATTGCGCAGCAGTAGTTAAAAATTGGGAGCAGATTTATCAATTTCTAAAATCAGCTTCAGCAAGAAAAGCCATTGTTCACCGCAAAACCCTCGAGACGGATATCTGCGTCAGTTTGTCAATTGATGGCAGCGGGAAATCGGATATTTCAACTGGCATTGGTTTTTTTGATCATATGCTCGAGCAGTTGGCGAAACACAGCGGCTGCGATTTAAGCCTTCACATCAAAGGCGATTTGCACATCGATGAGCATCACAGTATTGAGGATGCGGCGCTGGCATTGGGTCAGGCCTTCAAAACAGCATTGGGCGATAAGCGCGGCATTGAACGCTACGGTTTTTACACTGTTCCGATGGATGATTGTCTTGCCGATGTTGCCATCGATTTCAGCGGCAGAGCCTGGTTGGTATGGAATGTTAAATTCAAAAGAGAAAAAATTGGTAAAATGCCGGTGGAAATGTTTGAGCATTTTTTCAAATCCTTCTCTGATGCCTCGGCTTGCAATCTGAACATAAAAGCAAGGGGCAAGAACGAACATCATAAAATCGAAGCAATTTTCAAAGCCTGGGCCCGTGCCATCAAAATGGCTGTAAAGAAACAGGGGAATGAGTTGCCAACGACGAAGGGAGTATTGTAAAAGACTACAGAATATTTGATAATTTGATAATTTGATAATTTGATAATTTGATAATTTGTCTCGTTCTACAAACGTGATGATAATTTGATAATTTTCTTTCCTCTTTTTTCTTCCTCTACACCCCAAAACTTTCAATCTCTTCAAATATCTTTCAATCTTTCCTCTTTCAATCTTTCCTCTTTCAATCTTTCCTCTTTCAATCTTTCCTCTATGCGCACCGTCATCATCGATTACAACGCCGGAAACATCCGCTCTGTCTGCTTCGCATTGGAACGCCTTGGCGTTAATCCAATACTTAGCAATGACCCCGAGCAAATACAAGCAGCCGATAAAGTCATTTTTCCCGGAGTGGGCGAGGCGGGCTCAACTATGCGCTATCTGCGCCAATCAGGATTGGATATTGTGATAAAATCGCTTAAACAACCCGTTTTGGGGATCTGCCTTGGCATGCAATTGCTCTGCGAGCATTCAGAAGAAGGAAATACTGACTGTTTAGGCATTATTCCGCAAAAAGTACTTAAATTTGCACCTAAGGCCAATGAAAAAGTTCCACATGTTGGCTGGAATACTTTTAATCAAACCCCAGATTACCTTCATCACCCGCTTTTTAACCAAATTGAAAAAGACAGTTATGTCTACTTTGTGCACAGTTATTATGTCGAAAATGGCAAATACAGCATAGCACTCAGCGATTATGTACTGAATTTCAGCGCGGCACTGCAAAAGGATAATTTTTATGCTGCCCAGTTTCATCCCGAAAAATCGGGTGCAATAGGGGAGCAGTTGCTTAAAAACTTTTTGGGATTATGATTAAAATTATACCGTCTATCGACCTTGTTGATGGTAAATGCGTGAGACTGACTCAGGGCAATTTCGAAGAAAAAAAGATTTATGACAGCGACCCGGTTGCCGTAGCCAAAAGATTTGCCGAAGCAGGAATCGAACGCCTTCATCTGGTGGACCTCGATGGAGCTAAAGCCGGAAAGGTGATTAATCACAAAATCCTGGAGCAAATCGCCACAGAAACAAAATTAAAAGTTGACTTTGGCGGTGGTGTAAAATCGGATGAGGATATCCAAAAGGTATTCGATTGCGGAGCCAAACAAGTCAGTGCCGGGACTATTGCTGTGCAAAATCCTAAATTGGTACTCAGCTGGATTCAGAAATACGGAAAGGACAAAATAATTTTGGGAGCTGATGTGCTGAACGGAATTGTTAGAATCAATGGTTGGGTCAATCCCAGTGAAATCAAGCTTTTCGATTTTATCACCAATTATCAGTGGCATGGCATCCGTTATGTTTTGTGTACCGATATTGAAAAAGACGGCATGATGAAAGGTAGTTCGGTAGAACTTTATAAATCCATTATCAAACAGTTTCCCGAAATGCGTGTCATAGCAAGCGGTGGAGTTTCGAGCATCGAAGAGATAAAACAACTGAACAAAATAGGCTGTTACGGAGTGGTGATTGGTAAGGCAATTTATGAAAATCTAATCAATCTGGAGGATTTGGCTAAACTCATAAAATAAAAAAATGTCGCCACTTTTCAATGACGACATAAACCAAAACCAAACGCCTATATAAAATCTTAATTGTTCTTGTTGAAAAACTTCATTTGCGAAGAATGTGATACAAAGATGCGGATGAAAAGCGGGAGATAAAATGAGCGGGGTCAACTTTGCAGATGATCTGCGGCATTATAAGTAATTATTTTAGAATTGATAGGCATAAAAAAATGTCGCCACTTTTCAATGACGACATAAACCAAAACCAAACGCCTATATAAATCTTAAAATTGTTCTTGTTGAAAAACTTCTGCGAAGAATGTGATACAAAGATGCGGCTGAAAAGCGGCAGATAAAATGAGCGGCGTCATTTTTAGATATGACTTAAATCAACTTTCTTAATTTTTTTGAATTTTATTAAAGTGCTGGCAAAAAGAATCATACCCTGTCTTGATATTAAGGACGGTAGAACCGTGAAAGGTGTTAATTTCGAAAATCTTCGCGATGCAGGCGACCCGGTTGAACTTGCACGTCGTTATTGTGCGGAGGGAGCTGATGAGTTGGTATTTCTCGATATTTCTGCAACACATGAGCGACGCAAAACCTTGTCGGAGCTGGTGCGGAAAATCGCATCCAATATCAATATTCCTTTTACAGTTGGCGGCGGCATTTCCTCTGTTGAAGATGTATCCTGGCTTTTAGACTCGGGTGCCGATAAGGTCTCGGTTAACTCGGCTGCTGTAAAAAGGCCAGAACTGATTAAGGAACTTGCCGATAATTTCGGATCGCAATGTGTTGTGGTCGCTGTCGATGCCCGTCTGCATGCAGATGGCGAACATTATGTCTATCTGGTTGGGGGCCGACAGGCAACAGAAATTAAATTGCTAGACTGGGTAAAACAGGCTGCCGAATTAGGCGCTGGAGAAATCTTATTGACCTCGATGGACCATGACGGCACCAAAGCTGGTTTTGCGCTGGATATTACTGCCCGGGTTTCTGAATCAGTGGGCATTCCGGTCATTGCATCCGGGGGCGCCGGCAATATGGAACATTTCTACGAAGTATTTACGCAGGGAAAGGCCGATGCCGGACTGGCTGCAAGTATCTTTCACTTCAGGGAGGTTCCCCTGCTCGAATTAAAAAAATATCTTTCTGATAAAAAAATCCCAATAAGACTATGATAAAACCCGATTTTGAAAAAAGTGAGGGCCTTATTCCTGCAATCATTCAGGACGCCGATACCCGAAAAGTATTAATGCTAGGCTATATGAACGAAGCTGCACTGCAAAAAACCCAGGACGAGGGACGCGTGACATTTTACAGTCGTTCCAAAGAAAGACTATGGACCAAGGGCGAAAGTTCAGGCAATTTTCTGGAAGTAAAAGATATCAGTATCGACTGCGACAATGATACCCTACTCATTAAAGTTAATCCTACAGGACCAGTCTGCCACACTGGAACCGATACTTGTTTCACTGAAATTAATGAAGGTTCCGCTTTTCTGCATCAGCTCGAATCTGTAATAGTTGACAGAAAAAACAATCCAAATGATAGTTCATACACTGCTTCCTTATTCAAAAAAGGCATCAACAAGATTGCTCAGAAAGTAGGAGAGGAGGCCGTGGAACTTGTTATAGAGGCAAAAGACGACAATAAAGAATTGTTTTTAGGCGAAGCAGCCGATCTGCTTTATCATTATCTGGTGCTTTTGGCGGCAAAGGATATTTCCCTTGATGAAGTGTTAAATTTGCTAAAACAGAGACAGGTAAAATAATATTTTTTAAATTTATACTTCCTATTGACTCTATTTCTCACAATTAATATTTGGTATGAGAAAAAGAAGGGAATGAAAATCCTTGCTTATTTTAATGCAGTGATAACTTTTAAAGTAACTAAAGTAGAAAAATAGGCTTTTATAGACCTTAAAAGTGACTTATTTTTTTGAGCCAATCATTAAGAAACATAGTAATACTTAAACCCAAATCCGTCATTAGAAATTCTATTACAACCCAAAACTGCTTTGGAACTAAGCACTTACTCGTTTTTTCGAGCTTGAAATAGGTGTGTCTATTCCTTCACCCGAAAAAACTGTGTGAGCCCTTATTTCCTTCGCACTTTTGGCCTTCATTACGAACTCTAATGACGGAATTGGGTTAAATCAAAGCTAAAAAAAACAACAAAAAAAGCCACTCCTTTCGGAGCAGCTTTCATTGTTTAATTGTTTAGTTTTATTAAATTTATTGAACAATTGTGTTGATTGGCATAGAAACAGCAACCGGAGTTGTAGTGCCCAATTGAGCAACTCTGCGCAGCGTAATTTCAGTTTCAGCATTGTTTTTCAAGATCATTTCATTGCCATTGTCTGAGATGATATATTGAAAATCACCTTCCAATAGGTCAGACAAGGCTTGATGATTTTGATTTGTGATTGTGCAAGCTGCGAAATCAACTGTGATATTGTCAGTTGCGAACAAATAATGCTTGCTGCAAAGATCTCTTCCGAGTTTCATTTCGATATAGTCGTTGAAGAAATTCATTTTTGGATGCTTCACTGTGAAGCTGATGTTTACATTTTTAGGAACAGATACTACGGAGAGTACTTCCCAGTTTGAACCTTCTAGTAAGTTGCCGGTCAATGACTTTTCAGTTGATACGATTACTTCTTCAGTAAGTACTTCAGATTTTTTGCACTGAACAAAAAGTAAAGAAGCTGTGATTGCGATTGTGAGGATGAATAACTTTTTCATGACGTTTGATATTTTGTAGATTTTTAAATTCGTTTTCGATTATTTGATGTTACAAAGGTAGGCCGCTGTGAACCCCAATTCAATGACTGAAGAGCGAAGAGGAGATGACCTGCGTCATTTTTAGCAAGTTATTTAGGAAAAAGTAAGGAGCGTATTAGTAAGAGTAGCTAGTACAGAGGGGCTAGGTACTAGTGCTGAGGTCCTTTAAGGTAAAATTTCTCTTTTCTCCCTATGAGATTTTAACCACAAGTGCGATCTTTGCGTCTCTGCGTAAATATAGATCTGGTGCGGCTTTGCCCCTTTGCGTGAAAATAGCCTAGGTGTGACGCTAGTAGTGTTTTTTCACCACAGATGGTCACTGATTTACACAGAGCAACACAAAGACTTATTAACCAAGTAGGTCAATCCGTGAAAATCTGTATTAACGGAGTTAATCGAGAAAATCAGTATTGACCACCAGAATATCTGTGTGAATTAGTAATATCTGTGTAGGACAAAGTCCTGATATGTGTTCTAATTAGATGAAAGGGTGAAAGGGTGAAAGAAGCGAAGAGGAACCGATCTCGCCTCAAGACGAGAGCGCTCCACGCAGTGAAAGTTATTTCTACTTTTCTCCACATTGAGTTTTTTAATTATGTTCGCAATTTATGTGTACGACCACCTAACGGGTCGGGGTTACAGTCACTAAGGTGTCTGTTACCAATATTTGACCACCTACGGGGTCAACAAAAACCTTTGGATTTTTCTCCTTATCCTCGATTGATATTTTTTACTGCGATTTTACTACCTCAAAATCTGTAGCGCCTCAAATTTGCGATAGCTGCCGCTTTCTATGCCAAGCATATAATTGCCCTGGTTGAGCGTACTCAAGTCGAGCTGAAAGTTTTTGGAATTGATGCCAGGCAGGTATAAAACTATCCTCCCATCAATATCGCTGAGGATAATAGTGTATTCGCGGTTGTTAAGCAAATCTGGTACTTCAATATTCAGTCGGTCGGTAGCGGGATTTGGGCCAAAACTAAATTTCGATTCATCTTGAACGCCCGATACAGCCGTTACACCTAGAGAAACATTGTGAAAAACATAACAGCCACGATCATCACTCACCCTGATCTGATAATTTCCTCCGGCAAGATTGTTTTGACTGCTTATGGAATCGGTCAGGCTATTGTCGAGCCAGTCGAATTGCAGATTGCCAACGCCGTTATTCACCTGCAGACTGATGCTGCCATCGCTAGTTCCCGCGGTAGACAGCTGAACAACCGAATCGCTGACTGTCATTCCGCCCGACCAGTCGGCATAGGAACCGAAAAAGAAAAAGCCTTGCAGAAAACACAATTGTGCACATCCGCTGTGACTGTAAGCTCCCATGTTTACCGCATTCACATGTGTTGCACCTAAGGCATGCATTGTATCTCTGGCAACAAGCGAATTTTCGAAGAAAACCTGTTCATCCTGTGTGCAGTAGTACATATTGAGCGGCGCCTGCGGACGCCAGTTGTGCAAATCATTATCGCGTAGCACTACCCTGAAAAAATGATTGGGGTCGTTCTTGAAGTCGTCGAACAATACCGGATCCAAAATCAGATTGGGAGTATCGGGCAAACGGTTGTTGATATATCCTGTGCTTCTGGTGCCGTTGAAATAAAGCGGCAATAAAGAATCATAAGGCGGTATAAAAATCTCAGAAAGTGAATTGTATAAATTGCCATAAGCCTCCTGTTGTCCCATGATCACATAAGGCAGATATGAGGGCGTTGCATAACTCGTATCTCTTATGATCGTCTGCGCTTGTACGCCCGAAACATAGTAAGGGCCTGACATTGGTGCACAGGCAGTCACCGTAAATTCATTGCTAAGGTTTGTCTCCAATTCTTTGAAAGCGGCCATTGTAGCATGTCCACCTTGCGAATATCCAAGCAAGAAAAGTTGATTATTGAGATTGTAACCTATAGAATCTTTAAGCTCGCGGCAGGCTCTGAGTAAATCGATGGTAGCGCTGGCCTCGGTTCTGGAATTGACATAGGGATGAAAACCTGTTGAAACGCCCATGCCCAGATAATCGGGCATTGTAGCAATGGCACCTTTGGCTGAGCAGGCAATCAGACCCACTTTAAATTCATCTCCGGCTCTGTTTGAGGGTACTGCAGTTTTTACCGTCTGTGTACCGTGCTGATAACTAAAAATCGGCATTGGGCAGCTTACGCCTGCTGGTACTGCTATTGCGCCGCTGGCCAAGGTAGTACCCGTGCCCTGTGCATTGGTCGTATTGTAGGTAACTCTGTAATAATCTACCTCGAAAGTTGGCGTAAGGAAAGTAGAAATTCCGGTGGCCCCCAAGATGCTGTTAATTTCTGCAAGATTGTACTGATGAATCAGTTCATAGCTTACTGCATAATTTTGTGAAAATGCAACATTGGAACAGATAAGGGCAATGGCTGTTAATATCCTTTTCATGTCGAGTTTTGGTTTTGTTTTACAGGATTGCCAAAATTAAGAATTTTAATTTATTGCAGACAATATTGTTAATATATTATTTCGAAAACTTCCTTAAAAATATTTATTTTAAAAATCACAAAAATGAATGTCATAATTTCGTATCTTTGCATTTAGAAAAAATCTTTAAATAACCCTACAACCAGCGGCAACATTATGAAAATGATAATCTCAATGCTACTGTTGTGTCTAACTAGTTTCCCGATGTCAGATAAATCCGAAAAATTAGAGGCCCA
>CAMDAB010000148.1 GCA_945888475.1 Saprospira grandis DSM 2844
AAGGATAGTGCAACTGTAAAGTTATTACCCTATGGTGATGAACTGATTGATATGGGTGAATACCAGAACGAGCAGACGATTAAAATGTCTCCGGAATACTCCGTCACTGAACCCTGGATAAAGGTAAAAACCAAAGATGGAAGAACAGGTTGGGTTTTTGGCGCTGGCGTAAGACCCTACCCTAAAAAACGACCCTTGCCGGAAGAAAAGGAGAAAAGAGAGGACAAAACCGAAAAGGACGAAAAACTTAATAAGGATGAAAAAACCAATAGCGAATCAAAAGATAAGAATAGCAGCAAAAATGTCAACAAAAAGCCTGAAAAAAAGGATAAATAAACAATTCTGCTCAACTGCGCTATTTTTCTGATGAAAATCTTTCGCGATCTCGGACAGCTGCCTGAATTTAAGAATGCTGTACTCACTATTGGATCCTTCGACGGTGTTCACCCGGGACACAGACATATTATACGGGTTATGCAACAAAGCGCGAAAGCGCTTAATGGCGAAACTGTGCTGATTACATTTTACCCGCATCCGCGTATTGCTTTAGCCGAGCAGAATGGGCAAATTACCAGTCTGAAATTATTGTGCGATCTAGATGAAAAAGCTACACTGCTCGAAAAAAGCGGTTTGGATAATCTTGTTGTGGTGCCTTTTACCAAAGAATTTTCTGAACAGAGTCCCGATGATTATATCGAACGTTTTTTGGTTAAGTATTTCAAACCAGCTGTTATTGTCATTGGCTATGACCACCGTTTTGGCAAAGGCCGAACAGGAGACATAGTGTATCTTAAAAAATTTCAGTCAAAATACAGCTTTCAACTGCTCGAAATTTCGAAACATGAAGTCGATGGCATTGCCGTGAGTTCAACTAAAATAAGAAATGCACTACAATGCGGCGATGTGGCACATGCTGAAAAAATGTTGGGTTACTATTATACGCTAAGCGGTACCGTAATTCACGGACTTCATCTGGGCAGAAAACTTGGTTTTCCAACAGCAAATATTGCCGTTGCAGATACCGAAAAATTGATACCTGAGGATGGCATTTATGCTGTTGTGGTAAACATTGGTCTTAAAAAATATAAGGGCATGCTCTATATTGGCAGCAGGCCTAGTGTTGATACAGGTTTTGGAAAAACAATCGAAGTAAATATTTTCGATTTTTCGGAAGATATCTACGGTCAGAAAATCAAAGTTGAATTTATTGATTTCATAAGAGCCGATATAAAATTTGATAATTTGCCGGAATTGAGCGCACAGCTCGAAAAGGATAGCATTAGTGCCAAAAATATTCTGAAAAACATTGAAACTGTTGCGCTATGATAAAAGAAAGCAGCGTTGCAGTAGTCATTCTGAACTGGAATGGCAAAATATACCTCCAAGATTTTTTACCTTCTGTTTTCGCCTCGAGCTATTCAAATTTACAGATCATCGTTGTCGATAACTGTTCAACTGATGATTCGGTCCAATATCTGCGCAGTATTGGCTTTGAAAATTATAACCAAAATGCTATTGCCGGCAAAAAATATTTAATTCAGCTACCCGAAAATTATGGCTTTGCAAAAGGTTATAACCTTGCTATGGCTGAGATTAAAACTGAATATGCCATCTTATTAAATTCCGATGTTGAGGTTAGCGCAGATTGGATTGAACCCATTATAGAAATGATGGATGCTGACCCTCAAATAGCTGCCGCAATGCCTAAAATTTTGATGCACTCGCAAAAAAATCTATTTGAATATGCAGGAGCAGCCGGCGGTTGGATGGATAAATACGGCTACCCTTTTTGCCGTGGAAGAATATTTGGAAAATTAGAGGAAGATCTTGGACAATACAAGGATTCTGCCGAGGTTTTTTGGGCAAGTGGTGCAGCTTTTTTTGTAAGAACAAAGCTCTTTAATGAAATTGGCGGTTTCGATGCCGATTACTTCGCGCACATGGAGGAAATTGACCTTTGCTGGCGATTAAAAAAAGCCAACTATAAAATCATGGTTTGTCCTGAATCAACTGTCTGGCATGTAGGTGGCGGAACCCTGCAGGCAGAAAGCCCCAAAAAAGTTTATTTAAATTTCAGAAACAGCCTCAGCACACTGCTAAAAAATAAGGAAACTGCTTCTGCTGCAATATCATCAGTTTTCATAAGGCTTCTACTTGATGGAGTAGCAGGATTGATGTTTCTGACCAAAGGTAAATTCAGTCACATTATTGCAATTGTAAAAGCGCATTGGCATTTTTTTGCGGGCTTGGGGCGCGACTGGAAAAAACGCAAAACAAACCAAAAACTTATAACAGCGCTTGCTTTTGACAATAATCCAACTACGAACAGCAAAGGAATTTACAACAAAAGCATTGTTTTTCAGCACTTTGTAAAAAATATTGACAAGTTTTCCGATTTGAAAACTTAAGTCAAAAATTAGAAAACCTCTTTCACTGCGTGGAACGCATCTTAGGACGAGATCAGTTCATCCTTTCACTTCACTTCGTGGAGCTCGGTGTTACCTCACTTCGTGGAGCTCGGTGTTACCTCGGTTCGTGGAGCTCGGCATAGCCTCGGTTCATCCTTTCATCCCCCGATAGCTATCGGGGTCATCCTTTCATCTAATTCAGAACACAGATCTGGACTTTGTCCTACACAAATTAAACCGATTCACACGAATTTTCAAGTAAGTGCGTCAAAACCGATTATAACAGATTAACTACGTTAATACGGATTTTACAGATTAACGAACTATACTACTTAGCTCCAGCGGAGCGGCCTGTTCTTAGCCGCAAGGCAAGAACGGAAATAGAGCCCCAGAGGGGTGACCTGGTCTATAAATACCTCAATTTTGAGCGGCATTAAAATACAGCGATCCCTCGACATTGTTTTTTACAAAGGCTGAAGCCGTTTGGAAAAATCCGCTTCACGGTACTTCTCTCGTCTGCCGGACGAGACAAATTATCAAATTATTGGCATCAACTTACATTGCCATTAGCCTATCTAATACAGGACCACTAATAACAATCACTGCAGATCGCGGCATTGCATTTCCACCATCGGGCCAATGACTGCTCAATGCTTCAGGACTGAGCGATTTACTGGTTTCGCCCGGATGTTGAATACTCAGAAACAAAGACTTGCCATCGGGGCTGAAGTATGGACCGGTAAATTCCGCATCCATCGGTGCTGAGGCTACTTGTACGACAAGATCTTCTTTTGCATTAAAAACAAAAAGACCATTGTTGCCAAATGATTTATAATGTTCATTTTTATTCATCATTGAGCCCGACATATCGGAAGTAAACCAGAGGTTACCTTTGGGGTCGAAAGCCATATTATCGGGACAGGCAAAGCCCATTTCGGGACCACCGGCCAAAAAAGTGTCGGATTTAAAACTCAGTCCTGTTTTATCGCTGCTCCCCTCCTCTATTTTGAGTATTGAACCCAGAAAATCGCCTTTAGGTATATTGTTGGTCAAGGTAACTAAAACATTTCCTGTAATCGGGTCAAATTCAATATCTTCCGGACGGTTCAAAGGTGTTGCACCTAATAATTTTGCAGCTTCACGCACTCGAATGAGTACCTCTGTCTGATTTTTGAATTTTTGCTTCAGAATTGGCTGCTCATCAATGTTCAGCGAAATCCAGCTGCCTTTTTCCATATTTGCCACATAAAGTTTTCCTTCGACCAGACTTCCGGGTTTGGAGCTGATGAACTTATAAATATGCTCATCGTTTTTATCATCGCCAGTATAAACCACCAGTCTGCCATCTTTTGCAGTCCAAACCTTGGCGCATTCGTGCGCACAACGCCCAAGACTGATCAATTTTTTAGCTTCGCCTGTTTTAGGATTTACCTCAACCACCCAGCCATAATGTTCGGGATAATTTTCCTTATAGTATTGCTCCCAGCCAAGGTCTGAGTCTAAATGTTTAGGGTTGTCGGCACCGCCCGAATAGTCGCTTTCTCCGTAGCAGTCCTGATAATTTTCTTCACAGGTGAGGATTGTTCCCCAAGGAGTGACACCACCAGCACAGTTGCCAAGGGTCCCCATGCCCTCTTTTTTACCGCGAATTGAATGCGGCCATTCAAAAGGAATCATAGTAAAACCGTTCAATCTTCTGTTTTTATCAGAATTTTTTACTAGTTCCCAAACCCCTTTACTATTTTTTCTGATATGCAGAATCGAGCCGCCTACCTCGTACATTTCTTTATCGACCTGTTCCTTTGTTTTGATTTTTGGATCAGTTTTACGTGGAAATCCGGAAATAAATAAGGGGTCGGGATATTCGTGATTCACCCAGAGGTAACCCTCATTCGGATTCTTCTGGTCAAATGGCAGATAAGCCAGATAGTCGTTATTAAAACCAAATGTATCTTTAGCAGAAATAGGATCCTGCCATTTGATCAGCATCTGCCAACTAAGGCCCTCGGCCAAAACAATTTCATCTTTCGATTGAGGCAAAATGCCCTTGATTGGAAATTTTCCCGTTTTTGAAATTGGACTGTTTTGTACAGGCTTTGTATTACATGCATTTAATACAGGTGTAAAAGCTGTTGAGCCTGCTGCAATTAAACCCGCTCTTCCAAGAAAATGGAGGAAACTTCTTCTGTTATGCTTTTTCATGTCATTTAGTTTGAACAAATATAAGCAGCTTCAAAAACAGACTGCCCAATGAAGGATTAAATCTATGTTAAAAAACAATCTAAATGCTTAAACAGTAAAAATCCGCTTTCGTTGCAAAAGAAGATTTTTTTCAACAATCGGCATGAAATGGATTTTTGCATAATTGCTTGAAAATAAAACATGCTCCAAAAAATCGAGTTGTAATTTTTCCCAATCTTCATCCGAATAGAATTTGTCCAAATTCAATTCCCATTCTTTACGCAACTGAGGACCACGTTCGAAAAATTTATCCGTAATTCCATAAGACAAATCACAATCCTTTAACAGCGCTGCTGCCTCGTGCAAGGGCAAAACACCCAATTCGGTGGCTGCGATACACTCATTTATGAAGTTGATTTCTTCGAAAGGTATTTGATTTTTTATGAGATAATGCTCGGCGAGTTCCATACTTTTCGCTTCATGCTTTTGATAGCCAAAAAGATAGCCTGTGTCGTGAAAAAGACCTGCTACAAACAACAATTCAGCTGTTTCTAAATTCAAGGCCCTGGCAGCAACCAAAACTTTTGAGGAAACTTCCAGAGTATGCGCATAAGTGTGATAGGTCAGCCGGGATGTATCGCTTTTCTGAAATAAATCTTCAATCAGTAAAGGGATATTTTTGAAGTGCCTCATAAAACTTAATTTTAAAACAATACACAGCTGTCGAAACGCTGGCCATGCATCATTACATCATTGCCTTCGATATACATGTCGACCGGGTAATTATTCAATTTCCAATTATCATCTTTTGTACCAATATAACCACGTTTTTGCCCCCAACCGATACAATAGACAAGCAGTTGTCGGTCGCCAATGCGATAAATTCTTGCAGAACAGGGTTTCCACAAACGGATAAACTCTAGTTTCGATGCATGTTGAGCATCACCTTGCTCACTAACATTCAAATTTGTTATTTTTTGGTATTTCGATACCAGAATTTCAGGAAAAATAATTTGTTTCGAAGCCGATGCATCGGGTAATTGACATAGTAGCTCAGATTTTATCGTATCAATTTGCATACTGAACATACCACAAGTTCTATCATAAGCACATTTTGCGGTTTTTTCCAAAATTACTTCTTCAAAATAAGGCAGTGTTTTGGCAAAGGCCAATCCTTTTTCAAAATAGGGTTCCAATTTGCTGTTGTATTCAGCGTCGGGAATATCGATGTAAGACAATTCTTTAACCAAGGTAAAAACAATGCCGTCGATACTGCTTTTTATTTTTAAATTACCTTTCCAACGCGTTTCTAATGTGTTTTTCGACATCGGGTCTGATGAAAAAACAAATTCACCTGAAGCTGGTGTATTTACATAACGTTCTAATTCCAATTCAAGAAAAATGATTTCGGCTGCACTCGAACCCAATGGGAAAAGGGAATATTGATAGGCATAGGTACAAGCCCATAATTGCGCAGAAAACTGTACTGCTATAAATAAAAAAGTTATCCTCAGAACTTTGTAAAATTGATTTGCCATGATCCTGTTTTGTTCGAAACTTAAACTTGCTCCAAAGTTCAAATTTAGTTTAAAATATCCAATTGTTTCTGCTATTATTTGGAAAAAAGGCAATAATTTCACGCTTCAAATATAAAGCCACATTTTAATTATGGGAAAGGAAGTTATATTAGTAACAGGTTCAAATGGTCAAATTGGAACAGTATTGAGTGAAGCTTTGCGCGAAATCCATGGCATTGCTAATGTTATCAGCTCTGACATAACTGTACCAAGAAGTACAATCATCGGCTACTTCGAAAAACTCGATGTGTTGGATGCCAAAAGACTAAACGAGATTATCCAAAAATACCGGGTTACTCAAATTTATCATCTTGCAGCATTGCTTTCCGCAACAGGAGAAAAAAATCCTCAACTTGCATGGAAAGTAAATATGGACGGTCTTTTTAACATTCTTGAAGCTGCCCGTGCAAATGGAATTACCAAAATTTTCCATCCCAGTTCAATAGCCGTATTCGGGGGTAATACGCCCAAGCAGAACACTGCTCAATCGACCATACTTGAGCCTGAAACCATGTATGGCATTACAAAAAAAGCAGGTGAAGATCTGGGTAACTACTATTTCTACAAATATGGACTCGATGTACGTGGTATAAGATATCCTGGTCTCATCAGCTATCAGTCGATGCCCGGCGGTGGCACCACCGACTATGCTGTAGATATTTTCCATAAAGCAGTTGCCGGCGAACATTTTGAAAGTTTTTTAAAGGAGGGCACTCGCCTGCCAATGATGTACATGTCGGATGCTATAAAAGGAACCATTGAATTGATGGAGGCTCCAGTCGAAAAACTATCGCATCATTATGCTTATAACCTCGGAGCTATGAGCTTTGCGCCAGAGGAAATTGCTGCCGAAATCCAAAAACATATTCCGGAATTTACCATAAGCTACAAACCGGATTTCCGACAACAGATTGCAGAATCCTGGATCGAAAATATGGATGATAGCTGTGCCCGTAATGATTGGGGATGGAATCCAAAATATGATCTTACTTCTATGACTGATGATATGATTTCCAACCTTAGAAAATTGCAGAAAAATAAAAATTACGACGAAACTAGGTTTTTGTGACCTTAGAAGATGAAAGAGGAAAGAGGAAAGAAGCGAAGAGGAAAGAGAAAAGCGATTAAGTTAACAGTAAATAATACTTGATACTTTATCCCGATAGCTGTTTTCGGATCATACTTGATGCGCTTCGCGGAACTTCGGTTCTTGATGCGCTTCGCGGAACTCCGTTTAAAGAGCTCTCTCGTCTGAGGGACGAGATCGGTTCTTGATACTTGATACTTGATACAAAATAAATCTCAACAAACTTAAAATAATATGTTCAACAACGTAAAAGAAAGCTACCAAAAAGAAATACAGGAAATACAAGATGCCGGTCTTTGGAAAAAAGAGCGCATTATTACCTCTCCACAAGGTGCCGAGATTGACACCCTTGAGGCTGGTGAAGTATTAAATTTCTGTGCAAATAATTATTTAGGACTCTCCTCACATCCCGACGTGGTAAAGGCGGCTAAAGAAGCTATTGACTCACATGGTTACGGAATGTCATCGGTTCGCTTCATATGTGGTACACAGGACATACACCGCGAGTTGGAAACCAAACTGGCTGATTTTCTTGGCACCGAAGATTCAATTCTTTATGCTGCAGCATTCGATGCAAACGGCGGCGTATTCGAACCGCTATTAGGCGAAGCAGATGCCATTATTTCAGATGAATTGAATCATGCTTCTATCATCGATGGTATAAGACTTTGCAAGGCAAAACGCTTCCGTTACACGCACAACAATATGCAGGCGCTTGAAGAACAGCTCAAAGCAGCCGAAGGCTGTCCGCGTAAACTCATTGTTACCGATGGTTCCTTCTCGATGGACGGCACCATTGCTCAATTGGATAAAATCTGTGACCTTGCCGATAAGCACGGAGCAATGGTGATGACCGATGAATGCCATTCGAGTGGATTTTTGGGCAAAACCGGTCGCGGAACGCATGAATACAGAGACGTAATTGGTCGTGTCGACATCATAACCGGCACCTTAGGCAAAGCACTTGGCGGAGCATCTGGCGGATTTACTGCTTCGCATCGCGAAATTGTGGACTTGCTGCGTCAGCGTTCTCGCCCCTATCTGTTTTCAAATACAGTTGCGCCCTCTATCGTTGGTGCATCCATTAAGGTTTTAGAATTGCTTAGCGCTTCCACTTACCTGCGTGATAAACTCGAAGCCAATACCAAATATTTCAGAAGTGAAATGACAAAGGCAGGATTCGATATCATTCCTGGTGAACATCCTATTGTGCCAATTATGCTTTACGATGCAGTTTTGGCTCAGGAAATGGCTGCCAGACTATTAAAAGAAGGCATTTATGTAGTAGGATTTTTCTATCCTGTGGTTGCAAAAGGTAAAGCCAGAATCAGGGTACAAATTTCTGCTGGTCACGAACAAGCTCATCTTGAAAGAGCCGTTGCAGCCTTCACAAAAATTGGCAAAGAACTGGGTGTATTAAAATAAAGCTTTAGCTTTTTAGTTCAATTACAAAGGGGAATTTCGAACGGAATTCCCCTTTAATATTTAACCCAAATCCGTCATTAGAAATTCTATTACAACCCAAAATTGCTTTGGAACTAAGCACTTACTCGTTTTTTCGAGCTTGAAATAGGTGTGACTATTCCTTCACCCGAAAAAACTGTGTGAGCCCTTATTTCCTTCGCACTTTTG
>CAMDAB010000149.1 GCA_945888475.1 Saprospira grandis DSM 2844
TAAAAAAACTATGAAAAAGGCTATTGGTTTCATCCATTACTTAATTGGGATACTATATTAGGCGTTTTGTTGGATAAAAACAACTTTGTGAGGAAATTTTGTTTTGTAAAATTGATTATAAAAGCTTTCTTGAGCATAGGCGCAAAGAACTTAGTTTATTTACATCACCTAGACAATCGCAATGATTAAGCCGTTGGATTAAAAACTTCAGCGGTGGAAAGAAAAAATGAATAAAAATTACAACCTGAAACTTATAAATTCATAAACTTGCAGCTTCGGAGAAGCGAAACATTTTTTCAAGAAAAAAACCAAAGAAAATGAAAAAAGGGATTAACAATATTTTACTCATACAGCTGCTCTTTCTCAGCCTTGCAGGAATTACGGCGCTACAGAAAATAACAGGAGCTTTTGTACCCGAATGGTTTATCAAAAAATTTGAAAATACGCTCATAGGCGCCGTTCCATACGGAATTGAACTTTCTTTCCTAACAATCATTGCCTTGGAAACGCTCATAGCAGTCTGTTTTCTGATCTCGGTTGTAAGAATGGAGTTTGTTTCACAGCGAAGCAAAAGTTTTCTTTTTTGGGGTTTCGACCTTGCTATGCTCTTGTTTTTAGTCTTATTTTTTGGATCCTTCCTTGCCGGGGATTACAGCAATGGCGCTTTAGACTTTATGTATTTTGGAATTACTTATCTTTTTAAGAGAGATTTTGAAAAAAGGGTTTGATAGCAATTGGCTGCTTTCAATTATCAAAACTTGCAAAAATTACAAGTTTTGATGATTGGCTACCCAAAAAACGCTTTCACCGCTCCGCAAATATACCCCAACTGCTCCTCATCCAGCTCTGAATGCATGGGCAGAGAGACAACTGACTTGCAAAGCTGTTCTGTGACAGGCAGTGCCGAAGCAAGGCGCGAGCAATTCATGAAAGCATCCTGTTGATTGAGCGGAAGTGGATAATAAATCATGGTGGGAATGCCTTTTTCCTTCAGAAATTCCTGCAGGGCATCGCGTTTATCGGCCGGGACTTGCAGGGTGTATTGATGAAAAACATGGGTTGAATTCTGCTGTCGGGCAGGAATTTTAACGCCGTCGATTCCTGATAGTGCTCGGTCGTAAAAAACAGCAGCCTGATGACGGGCAGTTGAAAACTCGTCGAGATGTCTAAGTTTTACCTCCAGTAATGCTGCCTGTATAGAATCAAGTCTTGAATTTACACCTACCATATCGTGATAATAGCGTCTTTTTTGTCCATGGTTGGCGATCATTCGAAGCTCGGCAGCAAGCTGTTCATCATTGCAATACATGGCACCGCCATCGCCGTAAGCACCCAGATTTTTGGAAGGATAAAAGGAGGTACAACCCACAGTACCCATAGCACCACTTTTAACTTTTCGACCATCCGAAAAGCTGTAATCGGCTCCAATAGCTTGTGCATTGTCTTCGATAACAAAAAGATTATGCTTTTTAGCAATGGCTAAAATAGGCTCCATATCGCAACACTGTCCGAACAGATGTACCGGAACAATGGCTTTGGTTTTATCTGTTATCGCGGCTTCTATGTGGGCTGCTGTGATATTAAAGGTATCGGGATCGACATCGGTCATTACAACCGTCAATCCAAGCAACGCAGCAACCTCGGCAGTTGCAACATAGGTAAAGGCGGGCAAAATCACTTCATCGCCGGGTTTTAATCCCAGCGCCATAAGGGCAATCTGCAAGGCATCTGTACCATTAGCACATGGAATCACATGATTTACGGAGAGGTACTTTTCCAACTTTTCCTGAAAAAGCTTTACCGCTGGTCCATTGATATAAGTTGTCGTTTCAAGTACTTCGGCTATTGCCGCGTCAATTTCACTTTTGTATTTTTGGTATTGGGACTTGAGGTCCACCATTTGTATTGGGTTCATATGTAAAGGTAGAAATTAGAAGTAAAATTTGTATCAAGTATCAAGTATCAAGTATCAAGTATCAAGAAACGAAGTTCCGCGAAGCGCATAAAGATTTTTTTAGATGCTAGATTTTTAGACTACAGACGCTATACCAATTAGAAATTAGAAGTTAGTCTCGTCTGTCGGACGAGAAGAATTCAGAATTCAGAATCTTTCCTCTTTCATCCTTTCCTCTTTCATCCTTTCATTCTTTCATCTTAAAGCGCAAAAATAAATTTAAATCGGCTGAAAAACAAGAAATGGCTGTTTTTAGCGTTACGCTATCATACAAAAAATAAAAAATTGAGTATCTTGTCAACCGCTTTCAATTTGTCAGCGTTTTGAAAATAAAGTAAAAGCTTAAAAATATAAATTCAAGGAGATGGAAAAGGTAGTAATTTTATGGGCAGATGATGAAATATCGATCCTAAAGCCGCAAATCATGTTTCTCGAAAACAAAGGCTATGAGGTGATAACTGTGAGCAATGGACACGATGCACTGGACGAAATTGAGGGGAATCCCGGTAAGATAGACGTTGTTTTTTTGGATGAAAGTATGCCCGGCATTTCGGGCTTGGACACCCTCGATAAGATAAAGCAGATTGCACCGCATATGCCGGTAGTGATGATTACCAAAAACGAGGAAGAGGGTGTAATGGAACAAGCAATCGGCTCAAAAATAAGCGATTACCTCATCAAACCTGTCAATCCTTTGCAGGTACTTAGCACGCTGCGCAAACTGGTTGACGGCAAACGCCTGGTTCAGGAAGAAACGTCGATGAAATACCAGCAGGAATTCAGACATATCCTCAACGAGATCAACAACAGTATGGACGCTGCCCAATGGGCCGCTATTTATAAGAAAATCATTCATTGGGAGTTACAATTAGACGAATCGAAGATTACCAATATGCAGGAAATTCTGGCTACACAGAAGGAAACTGCAAATTCTGAATTTTCGAAATTTATCACCAAAAATTACCTCGACTGGCTTGATAATAAAAACAATCCGCCTGTGATGTCGCACGATTTGCTGCGCTCGATGGTTTTCCCGGATGTTAAAGACGATCGGCTGACAGTTTTTTTACTATTGGACAACCTTCGATACGATCAATGGAAAATGATTGAACCAATTGTTTCGCGTTATTATAAGGTAGAGGAAGAGGAATATTTTTACGCTATTCTACCTACCACTACCCAATATAGCCGCAATTCGATTTTTGCAGGTATGATGCCTTCGGATATTGAAAAGAATTATCCGGATATGTGGTACAATGACAATGAACGCGGCGGTAAAAATCTGCACGAAAGGGATTTCCTGGGCGAACAGATTAAAAGAGTTTTCCGCAAACCTATCAAGTATGACTATATAAAAGTGACAACCACTGAAAATGGAAAGGCTATGGTGGATAATATCCTGAATTATTCACACAATAATCTGCTCTGCATTGTGTACAATTTCATCGATATGCTTTCGCATGCCCGTACCGAGATGGAAATTCTGAAAGAACTTGCCGGAGATGAAAAAGCTTATCGATCACTAACGGTCTCCTGGTTCGAGCACTCTCCTATTTGGGAAGCGCTCAAAATTTTATCGGAGCAGAAAAACATTCAGCTTTTTATAGGTACCGATCATGGAAGTATACGCGTTCACGAGGCATCGAAAGTAGTGGGTGACCGCGAAACAACTACCAACCTGCGTTACAAAGTAGGCCGCAATCTTCAGTACGATAAAAGAGATGTGTTCGATCTTAAAAAACCCGAAGATGGTAAACTGCCCAGACCAAATGTAAGTTCAACTTTTATTTTTGCAAAAGGTGATAAATTTTTCCTTTATCCGAACAATTACAACCACTTCAATAATTATTATTCAAATACTTTCCAACATGGCGGTATTTCGCTGGAGGAAATTATTGTACCGATTATTAAGCTGCGCAGCAGGTAAGCTATTGATATAAAAAAGAAAAGGAGTGACCGTTTAAGATGATCACTCCTTTTTTGTTTAAAACTTGACATTAAAGTGAGCCAATATTGAAGTTGAAATATCGCTTTTAAATGATTGAGCAGCGATAAATTTGAACATCATTAAACTTAGCAAAAAATACTTTTTTTCAATACTAGAAGGAGTTTTGAATTTTTGAAAACACTTTAACTAAGAGGCAAGCTCAGAAAAAAAACTGGCAGTCAACTGACTTGCTTTGTCACCCATAAATTCCATTTCTTCTGGGACTAAGGTTCTAAGGTAAGCGTCAACAACATATTCAGGGATTTGATCTAATTTAAGCTCCTGAAAGTGTATTACCTCTCCATCTCTTTCACTAAACAATAATTTTGTTCCTGAGAGGGAAAGATTTACATCCATTGTTTTTGTTCCATCGAGCAATATTAAATGCAATTTTGCAGAATCTTCTGTTTCAGAAATAATTTTGTAAGTAATTGCATCTGTTTGAATTGCCTTAACAAGAATCCCTCCCTTTTCAGTTAAGAACATGGTGAATGATTTTAGCGATTCAATAACATTATTAGCAATAAGTTCTGAAACAGATTTCATTGCCTTACTGTCCAATGATTCAAATATCCAAAGTTTACCAAATACCTTATTGAGGAATACAGAGTTTTGATTGTTTGAAACTGCGGCAGCATTTTCTTCCAATATTTTTGCTTTTACACCATCAAGGTAATCAATCATTCTCTCATAAATTGCACTTTCTGCCTCGATTTTTCCTCTTAGTCTAGCTTCTTTGAGCATGATATAGGCTTTCTCATTGTTGCCTAATTTAAGGTTTAACATACCTAAATTAAACAAACCATCCTTAGCTGTTGATTCGTTTGCAGCAAGTTGCTCAAAAATATTTATTGCCCCCTCTTTACGATTCAATTTTAGCAACAAATAAGCTTTTTGTATTTGATAATCAGCACTCATTACAAAATCATTTATAATTTGAATGATTTTTTCTGTGTCATCTAATGCAGCCTCTAATTTAGATTCAGAAACATTAGCATTAATTCTGAGTTCATAAAGTTCAATTTCCGCACTATTTTTTGTTATCAAACCATTGATGATTTCAAAATACTCATCTTTTTTATCAAGAATAAATAATGATTTCAAAAGTGGTAAATATACTTTGTAACTAAGATTCGAATCGCTGAGTTCGATACCCTTTTTAATCTGTATAACAGTTTCAGTAAAGATATTTGCATCAAAAAGATGTTTTGCAAAACGGAATCTGTACTGTGGATTATCCGGACTCTTTAAAACTAACATATCGAATGCTTCTATTAGCTGCTTTGTATCATAAAGTGATTCTAATATATCAATATATACAAGAGTAACATCCTCGTCAAATTCTCCCTTCAATGCAACACTTATAGACACAAGTGCATCTGAAAAATTTCCAATTTTACTATATGCATGTGCAAGATATAAATTAGCTTTTCTATTATTAGGTTGAATTTCAACAGCTTTTGCAAGATATCTAATGGCATTGTCGTACAGATTTGCATTGTACAAATCATATTTACCAAGTGAAGTTAGGGCCGATAAATTATTAGCATCAAGCTGAAGCGCCTTTAGATTCAATAGTCGAGACTCTTCAATGTTACCTTGGGCATTTTTGAGTTCTGAAAATCGAGTGTAGAAATCAGCATTGCTAGGTTCTAATTCTATTGCTTTTACGATACAAATTTCAGCTTTTGAAAATTCAGGAACATCAAGCATTGAGAAATAAGCTGATAGATATACATAACCAAAGGCATCATCAGGAAAATTTTCAACAGCAGTTTTTGATAAACTTTCCAACTCTTGAATATTCCTGCTAGAAATGGCTAAGGATAACTTGGAAATTAACTGTTCTTTGTTCATGGTATTGTTCTTTATTTATTAGAAAACAAAATTTAATGCAGTAAAACTAAAGTTAAGATTGACTTAAAATTACATTTTAATATATTCTAGTTTTAACATAGGTATACCGCTACTTTTTCAACAGTTGCGGAAAAAATTACTAGTCAAATGGATTTAAACTACTTAAAACTGATCTAGCACCACTAGAAATTGTTCTATAGGCCTCAGATGCACCTTCAGACACAGTATTACCTACTTCGCGAGCAAGATTTCTTCCTGTATTAAGCACCTCTGAAGCTGCTTCTCTTGCTGTTGACAATGCCTGTCTTCCAGTTTCAGATAAACTTTCAACTGCCTGACTTGCTTGCGCTGCAATTTGAGATGCTGTATTTTGAACTGTTTGCACTGCTTGATGACCTAAATCAACCACTCTATTCGTAGCATTTGAAACAGTTTGAGTAACTTGTTGGGCAGCTTGACGAGTTGATCTTACAACACGTCTAACTGTATTAGTTGTAGTATTTGCAACACTATTTACTGTATTTACAACTACATTAGCAGCATTAGACACAGCATTTCCAACTGCTTGAGCGCCATCAACAACTGCCTGTGCTCCATCAACAACAGCTTGACCAACTGCCTGTGCACCATCAGCAACTGCCCCCACTGCCGCTGCTGCTGCACGTCTTACTGCCTCAAAAGCCTCTGAAAGGGCATTTTTTAGTCTTTGTACAAAATCTTTGATTCGCTGGTTCAACTCAAAGCTCCAACTGCCGGTAGCACTAGCATTAGTGAATTCACGCCTACGCATATCAAAAGTAATCGTATAACCAGGTGTTCTTGCTTCAATAACACTGATTTCACCCAATGGGTAAAGAATACGATTAGAGCTCGAACTTAGCCCAAGATGTTCAGCGACCCATTCAATTACATCTTCAGGGAGCACATCTGGCAGTGAAAAATATAGTTCAGCTGCGAGTTTAACATCAAAAGTCGTGGGGTTTAAGCTCCCGTTTAGGTTTGCGCCTGCGATTGCTAAGGTAATCGAAGCTTCAGCATCAATATTTGGACCACCTTGTAAGCCTCCACCAACACTTAATTGTCCCAGACCTGGAGCATTAAAACCAAATGAAATCCCTATTCTTAAACGTGCAAGAGATTTGAGCGCAGCTGTACCGGTTATAGAAGCACCGCTTCTTCTTACATTAAGTTCGGTTTTTACCTCTGCATTGAAACCTAAATCGGCATTTACACCAGTAAATACTGGAGTTGAAACCTGTTGGTCGAAGCTAAAAAGCTCCCCTTCATAAGTCGCGTGTTCTTCAAGAAAATTGTCAATGATTGTACCGACAGTATTTTCAAGAACTGCTTCACCTACTTCTTGAGCACTTCCACCGGACGCAGCTACAGTAGCTACTTTGTAAGCACCTCCTATCATATCGTAAGCACTCAGATTGGCAACTTGTATGTTATCAACTCTGTCAAGGAACTGCCCACCACGGCTAAGCAGATCCTGTGCTCTTTGTCTATTGGCATCAGATATATTATCAACATTTCTAACAACAGTGCTAATCAGACGCTGTACCTCCTGACGACCTTTTTGGGCATCTTGGGTTATTTCTTCGTTTGGCATATTATTTATTTTTTAAAAGTTTTTTGAATTTGTTATCTAAAGAGCTGAGAAACAAGTTGAGCACCACTTGCAACAGCATTAGCAGCTGACCTCGCAGCATTACTGATGTTTTGTTCAATACCATCTACATTTGAATTAAGATCAGCAATGCGACTTTCCATGTTATTGAGTAATTCTTCAATGAAATTTTGATTAGGGTTTTCGGGCAGCGCATTAATGCGTTCTGCAGGAACTCTTTCTCTGTTATTGATTGGAGTTGGATTTGTGCTTTGAGCAGGATTAGAAACATTTGCACTTATTCTTTGCTTTAATGTTTCAAGGTTTGCTAGCAAGCTCAATATTTTTTGAAGATTAGCATCGATTAAAGCCTTTGCAGCTGCTGCTAACTGACCTGCTTTTTGTTGAAGTTCATTTATCTGGCGGATAAGTGTTTCAATTTGAGTAAGGTGCTCAGCATTAGCAGTATTATTTTTTACAGCCGGTACAATAACTGTTTGTACTGTCTGCTTAAAAGTATCCCCGATGGTTTTCATTAAATTCTTAACATCATTGAGCGGACCCTCCTGTTCTGCCGGGGTTTGTGAGCCACCAAAAAGATTACCAAGGGCAGTTTTGATTTTTTCAAGATTTGGTACCAGGCCTAAAATTTTATCAACTGATGTGCGAACTTGATTTTTAACTTCCTCACCTGCCTGCTCAAACTTTTCTTTTAAGCTATTTATCAAATCTGATGTTTCGTTAGTCTGTTGCAAATGTTCCTGAGTTGCGGCACTTGATCTAATTGCATTAGCTATTGGCTGAATACGATCTTTGAAAGCCGAAGCAATTCTATTGGCCAACGAAGTAATTTCCTCAACGACGGGTGTATTATTTTCAGTTCTAGAATCAGAAGCAGCATCAGTAGTTTCTTCAGCAGCATCATCAGGTGATTCATCAACAGACACATCATCCAGGTTATCCTCCGGAAGATTTTCTGTTGTATCAACTTCGCTTTCAGCAGCAGCAGCATCTTCGAGTGCTTCGCCAGTTTGGGTAGCGCTTAGTTTTACTTTTATTTTATCGAAAAGAGGGCTTGCTTTTAGTTGTAAAAGCTCAGGTTTTAATCCGCCCATGATAAGCTCAATGGTGGCCTCTCTTTCTCCGTCGGCATTTTTATCGATGACGATTATTCCTCCGCCCGATTTTTTGAGCAGGTGCAATTTCTCTTTCTTGAGCCTTTTCATCTCAAGTTTCATTTCATTTTCTTTTTTGAAAGGGATGGCAATCACCGCTTTTTTGCCCTCCAGTTTATAGTCAACCAGAAAAATTACAGCTTTTGCTTTTTTCCAGGCTGCCTTGTTTTTAAAAGCCTTAATAAATTCAGCTTTTTTCATTTCCTTGATACTGTCTAGACTTAATTCTTC
>CAMDAB010000150.1 GCA_945888475.1 Saprospira grandis DSM 2844
AGCCTAATAAAAAGATTTTGTAATTTCGCAGCTTACGTTTTTTAATATTTAACCGTTAATAGTTTCACGATGATTGCATACATAAAAGGAAAAATCAGCTACAAAAGTCCAACCGACCTGATTGTTGAGGCAAATGGCATAGGCTACCGAATATTTATTACGGTAAATACCTTTCGTCAATTGGGCAATGCGACAGAGGTTCAGCTACTTACACATTATCTTGTAAAAGAAGACGGACATTCTCTCTATGGATTTTTAGAAGCTGAAGAACTCAATATTTTTGAGCATCTAATTTCCGTCTCAGGCGTAGGCCCGAGTACTGCCCGACTGATGCTTTCGGCTATGTCGCCCAAGGACATACGCATGGCCATCATCGCCGAAAATGAAACTATTTTGAAATCTGCCAAAGGAATTGGTGTAAAATCAGCCAAACGAATTATTATAGAGTTGAAAGATAAACTGCTCAAAGACAGCGGCGCAGTAAGCGATGCCATTGCCGCTTCGATGCTGAATTCAGAAAATCCGGCGAGGGAAGAAGCAGTTTCAGCACTCATTACACTAGGTTTTTTGAGGCCTAATGTCCAAAAAGTAATCAATGCAATTTTAAAAGAAAATCCAAAAATTAATGATTCTGGAGAACTGATCAGAATTGCATTGGGGCAACTTTCCTGATATGGCATAAGCCCAAAACATAACCCTTTGATTGTTAATTAAAAAAAAATACTGAATGATAAAAACTGTACTGCTAAAATTATCGGTAAAAATTTAAAAAAAACATCTAACTTTGCGTTTTGCACTTATCTGCATCCGCAGTTGGCGCCTACCTATGACAAAGATTATTACGGTTATGAATTTCAGATACTTTTCTGTTCAGTTATATATTTTAATTTTTCAACTATTTGGCAGCTTAAGTCTTTATGCTGCAGGCCCTTGGACTGGAATTCCAGATATTCTCTGGGGCCCCACAGATACCTTGCCACCCATCAGCGAGCGCTTCGGCGATTTTATGACCGGTTCGCAGGGCAATCCTTTCGATCTGAAAGACCCCAAAATCATTGACAAATCTGTTGAATTTGATCCTGTAAGCGGCTATTATATCATCAAAGAAAAAGTAAATGGTTCCTATTACAGACCGGTTATGTACCTGACATTTGATGAATATCTCGACTGGAAGGCTAAACAGGAAGACAAAACTTATATGAGATCGCTCTACCGTCAAAACAGACAGGTAGCAGCAGGCGATCCGATACAACCCTACAAGGAGCGAATTCAGAATAGTTTGGTTGACCGTCTTTTCTGTGGAAGCAATGTCGATATTCGTCCACAGGGAAATATCGACCTTACCTTTGGTGTTGATTATCAAAAAATTGCCAATCCAATTCTAACCGAAAGACAGCAAAGACAGGGTGGTTTCGATTTCAACATGAACATTCAGATGAATGTTGTAGGTAAAATCGGGCAAAAACTGCAACTTTCTTTCAATTACAATACCAACGCAACTTTCGACTTCGACCGCCAGATCAAAGTGCAGTATCTTACCGAAACGCCATGTTCTGAAGATGATATCGTACGCAAAATTGATGCAGGTAATGTAAGTTTCCCATTGCGCACCTCACTCATTCAAGGCCGTCAGAATCTTTTTGGATTTATGACCGAACTACAGTTTGGCAGACTTACCGTTTCGATGGTCGCATCTCAGAGCCAGACGCAGCGCAAAGAATTGCAGATACAGGGTGGTGCCCAGCAGCAAGTATTTGAGGTGACAGCCGATAAATACGATGAAAATCGTCACTTTTTCCTCTCACACTACAACCGCGAAACCTTTGAAGAAAATCTGAAAAACCTTCCTCAAATCAATACGCTTTTCAACATTACTAAAATGGAAGTTTGGATTACAAATGACCGTAATGTGACTGAAGGCGTAAGAGATGTCGTGGGCTTCGCCGATATTGGAGAAACAGAAAGTCAAAACATGCTTAATGCCACCCGAACTGTAGGTGCAAGCGAACAGGGAAGAGATCTGCGCGGTCGCCGTCTGCCCGATAATTATGCCAATACCCTCTACGATGAGCTTTTGGCCAATCCCAATTCGAGAGGATTGCAAACTGCGATTTCTGAACTACAAAGCGGCTTTGGCATGACAGATGGCAATGACTTTTCGAAAATCAGAGCCCGTAAACTTGCACAGACCGAATATACATTTAATCCTCAATTGGGTTTTGTATCCTTGAATGTATCGGTAAAACCAACCGATGTAATCGCGGTCGCTTATCAATACACCTACAACGGAAAAACCTATCAAGTGGGTGAATTTGCACAGGATTTGCCAATTGATGCCGATACACTGAATGTAATGAACTTAAAATTACTGAAAAGTGTGCGCCGTATTATCGATCAGCCTATCTGGGACCTGATGATGAAAAATATTTACTCGCTCGGTGCCTATCAGGTAAACGAGGAGGATTTCATGCTAGATGTTTTTTATCAGGATCCTGGCGGCGGGGAGAAACGATTTATACCCGAAGGGCCCGTTGCTTCTATTCCGCTTTTGCGCATTCTCAACCTTGATAACCTAAACAGAGCCCGAGACCCGCTACCCGATGGCCAGTTCGACTATGTTCCCGGAATAACGATTCTACCCCAAAATGGACGTGTAATTTTCCCGGTGCTCGAGCCCTTTGGTTCTTCTTTGGAAAAAGCATTCCGTACCGATCCCAACGACCCAAATTCGGTACATCCGCTCGCCCGGAAATACGTTTATCAGCAATTGTACGATTCAACAGTAACCAGAGCAAGGGAATATCCAGAGTTTAACCGCTTTATCATTCGCGGCCGTTACAAATCGAGTATTTCTTCAGAAATTTCTTTGGGCGGTTTTAATATTCCTAAAGGTTCAGTCGTTGTTTCGGCTGGTGGTGCCAGACTCACAGAGGGTACCGATTATACCATCGATTATAATCTGGGCCGTATCAAAATCATCAATGAAGCCTATTTGAATTCAGGTCAGCCAATTCGAGTTACCTTCGAAGACAATTCAACCTTTGGCTTCAATCGTCAATCATTTTTCGGTACCAGACTTGATTATTATATCAATGAAAAATTCAATATTGGTGCTACTTTCCTGAATTTGAACGAAAGACCATTTACCCAAAAAGTGAATTATGGCGATGACCCAATTTCAAACTCGATCTATGGTTTCGACATTCAGTACAGCAGCGATCTGCCCTGGCTCACAAAGGCTGTAGATTTTCTGCCACTTTTGAGTACCAAGGAAAAATCTTCTATTACTTTCAGCGGTGAATTTGCACATTTACTACCCGGTTCTCCAAAAATAATTGACCAAGGAAACGACCGTGGCGGCGTAGTATTTCTCGATGACTTTGAGGGTGCTGCTGCAAATTTTAACCTTACCATTCCTTCTTTGAACTGGAATCTGGCAAGTGCGCCCAGGGGCAGCGGTAACAACCTTTTCCCCGAGGCTAATCTTATAGACAGCCTAAATTATGGTTTTAACCGTTCGAGAATTGCCTGGTATCAATTAGACCCGGATCTCGTAACGCGTGCGCCCGACAACGCAGCCGAAGCTGACCGTAAAAGTGTATATGTAAGACAATTCCGTCAGGATGAAATCTTCAAGAACTTTACAGTATCTGCAATTCAGAGTACGCTGCTCAGGACTTTCGATCTGGCGTATTATCCCAAGGAGAGAGGTCCATATAATTTCGATCCTAATTTTGATACCCTTGCTGCCGACAAACACTGGGGTGGCGTAATGCGCAGTATTCCGAACAATGACTTCGAAGCCAATAATATTGAATTCATAGAAGTTTGGATGATGAGCCCCTTCAAGGAAGGTTATGGCGGCGATGGCGGCGATCTTTACATTGAACTGGGTGATGTTTCGGAAGATATTTTACGTGACTCACGCCTTTTCTTTGAGCATGGTTTGCGCGACAGCAGCGGTTCAACTGTAAGAACAGACACTACAAAATGGTCGAGAATTCCTCGCGCACAGGCTGTAACCAATGCCTTTGACAATGACCCTGCCATCCGAGATCGTCAGGACATTGGATTGGACGGTTTTGACAACGATGGCGAAAAAGTGCATTTTAAACAATATGTCGATTTAATGGCTGCAATATATGGCACCAATAGTCCACAATATCTAGAGGCATTGGAAGACCCATCGGGAGACGACTTCCGCTATTTCCGCGATGAATATTATGACAATAACACTCCGCCTGCCGGCGAAAATTCGCTGCTTTGGCGTTATAAAAAATTCAACAATCCTCAGGGTAACTCATCGGCCGAACCAAACGATAACAGTCAGTTTGTATCTACATCAACAAATATTCCCGATTCGGAAGATATTAACAGAGATAATACGCTCAACGAAGAGGAATCTTATTTCCAATATCATGTTCCGCTCAAGAGAATTATCGGTACCGACGAAGTGGAATTCAACCGCTATACTTTCGATTCGGTAGGGGTAAGTTATGATGGTCCTAATGGCAGTGAAACGGTGTATTGGTACCAGTTGAAAATTCCAATCGATCAATTCAGTAAAAAAGTTGGCGGAATCAACGACTTCAGGGCAATACGTTTTATTCGGATGTACATGACCGGATTCGAAGACAAAGCAATTCTTCGTTTTGCACGTCTCGATCTCATCAGAAATCAATGGAGAAGATACATCAGAAGTCTTTCCGAGGCTGGTGTATATGTACCTTCCGAATCATCGGGCGGTGCCTATTTCGATGTCAATGCTGTAAATATTGAGGAAAATGGTCAGCGTACCCCCTACCCTTACGTGATGCCTCCGGGTGTCCAAAGGGAACAGGCTATTGGAGCGCTGCCCAATACATTACAGAACGAGCAGTCATTATCTGTTAATATCCAAAACCTTCAGGATGGCGACGCAAGAGCAATTTATAAGATTGTAAATTTCGACATGCGTGTTTATCAGCGTTTGAAAATGTTTGTACATGCCGAATCTCTGCCCGAATGTACAGCCGAAAACGACCCAGGCGATCTCTCTATGTTTGTGCGTATAGGCTCCGACTTTGAAAATAATTATTACGAATATGAAATTCCGCTTACCATGTCATCTGCCTTTGGCAGCGATGCTCCCGAGGATGTATGGCTTGCAGATAACGAACTGAATTTCAGCCTGGATGTGCTGCGCAACCTTAAGGTAAGACGCGAAGCATTAGGCATTGCACTGAATACCATTTATTCCGAAACAGATCCTGATGCACCGGCCAATTTGGTTAAAATTATCGGAAATCCCGACCTAGGTTTGGTAAAAGGTATCATGATTGGTATCAGAAATCCAAAAGATGACGGACTCTCGCGATGTGTCGAGGCCTGGGTAAACGAGCTCAGACTCACCGGTTTTGATGAACGCGGCGGACAGGCTGCCCTCATGCGGACAGATATTAAACTTGCCGATCTTGGCCAGATCACTGTATCGGGTCAATACCGCTCTATTGGTTTTGGTCAGATAGAACAGCGTGTTAATCAGCGTAGTCGTGAAAGACTTCTCCAGTACGATGCTTCGGGTTCATTCAATCTTGATAAATTTACGCCTAAAAACTGGAAATTAAAAATTCCGTTCTATGCACAGTATGCACAAGAAATCAGAACACCCGAATTTGACCCATATCAGCTCGATATCAGACTCAAAGAGAGGCTCGATGCTGCGCTAACTCCGGGTGCACGCGACTCTATCCGTCGTCAGGCCGAAACCGTAAGAACCATTTCGAGTTTCAATTTTACCAATGTTCGCAAGGAAAGAACATCGAAACTCATGTTGCCAATTGACATATCAAACTTTAATTTCACATATGCGCAATCGCGCAATCTGTTCCGCTCGCCAATTGTTGCCTTCGAAGAAAGAAAGGAAAACCGTGCTGTTATCGATTATACCTATGGCCCTAAACTGAAACCCATCACGCCATTTTCAAAACTTTTCAAAAAGAAATACAAATGGTTGGCTTTGATTCAGGATTTCAATTTCAATCCCTTGCCGGCTAATATCGGTTTCAGAAATGAATTGCGCAGAAATTTTACCGAAACAACTTACCGTTTCTCACAGGATGCATACAGTACCTGGTTCGACAAAAAATTTGTATGGAACAGAGACTATGCCCTGAGCTGGGACTTGGCCAAAAGTCTGAAACTGAACTTTACAGCGACCAATTTCTCCATTATTGATGAACCTGTTGGGCGTATCGACACCAAAGAGGAACGCGATTCTGTATGGGCTGGTATCAAGGACTTAGGCCGTAATAAAAATTATCGCCACAATGCTACAATATCCTATCAGCTACCATTGGATAAAATTCCGCTGCTCGACTGGATCAATGTCAGAGCACAATACACCACCAATTATTCATGGAGTGTAGCGAGTTTGAATACCGACTCTCTCGGCAATGTGATTACAAATTCGCATAGCCGTCAGCTCAATGGAGATTTTACGTTTACAAAGCTCTACTCGAAATGGAAATATCTGAAAAAGATATTGAATCCACCGGCTCCTAAAAAGCCCGACAATAAAACGCCGCCAAAGAATACCCTGCCAGATCCTAAAAAACCGGATGATAAAAATGGTAAGGATAAAAAGAAAAAGGAATATGAACCGTCGCTGGCCGAACGATATGCCATTCGTCCCTTCCTGCTTCTACAGCGGGCACGTTTAACCTATCAGGAGGATTATAATACATCAATACCTGGTTTCCTTGGGCAGAGTAAGATTTTAGGTCAGGATTTTAAACTAGGTACAGCTCCGGGTTGGGATTTTATTTTCGGATTGCAACCTACAGGTGGAGCGTCAACTACTGCTTGGCTCGACCGTGCTGCTAATCGTGGCTGGATAACCGATAATATTTTCCTCACACAACAGGTTTTACAATCGCATACACAGACATATTCGGCAAAGATTACGCTAGAGCCTTTCACCGATTTTAAAATTGATGTGGATTTAGATAAGAATCTGACAGAAAATTTTGCCGAAAGCTTCAAGGTGGACACCTTTGGCGGAACTTACCGACACCTGAATCCAATGGAGATGGGTTCTGTAACAGTGTCTTACATGCCTATCAGGACTATGTTCGACAGACCACTCACGAGTCAGGATGGTGATAATTCTTCTGTAAACTTTCAGACTTTTGAAGAAAACCGTAGAATTATCTCACAACGAATTGGCGACAATTTCGGCAATTTCAATCCGCATGACGATTCTACCACAAATCCTGGTTTCCGAGAGGGTTTTGGGCGATACCAACAACAGGTACTCATTCCAGCATTCCTTTCTGCCTACAACGGCACTGATGTAAACGAAGTAAGCGTCGACGACATTAGAAAAATTTTACCCATGCCGAATTGGAAACTCACCTACAATGGCCTGACTAAGTTGAAAATGTTCAAGAAATATTTCTCCAGTTTCAGCCTTACGCATGGTTATCAGTCAAAACTTACCGTAAACAGCTTTGCAACTGATTTACGATTCCAGGAGGACCCCGATCAGAAAGATCCGAACAGCCAGAATTTCTATGCCTCCTTCCAGATTCCGACCATTTTAATTACAGAGCAGTTTTCACCGCTTATTGGTATAGATTTCAGATTGAAGAATGATTTATCGGGCCGTTTCAATTACAAACGTTCTAGAAATCTTTCAATGAGTTTCCTCGATTATCAGCTGAGCGAATCTACAACTGAAGATCTTACCCTTGGTTTTGGTTTTAGATTGAAAAATATTACACCTTCAAAACTGAATCCGTTCAAGAAAAAAGGTGCTGCTAATAAACCAAAAGACAAAACCAATTTCAGTTTCGATTTTGGAAAAACCATTCCTAAAAATGAAATGGAATTCAAATTCGATTTCTCGTACAGAGATGATAGAACAGTAAATCATATTCTCGATCAGGACAATCATGTGGCAACCCGAGGCATGAAAACCATCCGCATCTCGCCCTCGATTGATTATATTCTGAATAACAGGCTTACTTTCCGCCTCTTCTTCGATTACAACAGAACGATTCCGGCTGTATCATCTTCATTCCCTGTGACCAATACCAGAGGAGGTTTGACAGTTAGGTTCTCACTTTCTCAATAGCTGAACTGTGCTAACGATGAAATCACTTTGTCTGATTTTACTGTTTTTATCTGCTTTTATTCAAGCTCAGGATATTCCGCCCATGAGCTCGAAATATCTGATTGATCTTGAAAATATTCTTAGCAACAACGAAGAAAAAGAATTAAGAAATCTGCTAAAACAGATATCCAAACTAAAAAATGACAATATCTATCTGCTCACGGTGGCTGATTATGGCTCTTTTGAAAATCTTGATAAATTTGCCTATGCAGTAAATAATGAATGGAATTTAGGTCCAAAAGGCATTCTCATTGTAATGAGCAAAAACAAACGACGGATTAGGATAGAAACAAGTTCAGAAATCTGGTCGAGATTGACCGATGAGGAATGCCAATATGTCATCGAACATCAAATAGTACCGAGCTTTAAGGTAGGAAAATATTTTGAAGGAATCAAAAAAGGCCTTGTCAATATTGCTGAGGAACTAAAATAAATCTAGGTCTCCAAGTCAAAAAAAATTGAAATTTATTTTTTAAACCCAATTCCGTCATTAGAGTTCGTAATGAAGGCCAAAAGTGCGAAGGAAATAAGGGCTCACACAGTTTTTTCGGGTGAAGGAATAGTCACACCTATTTCAAGCTCGAAAAAACGAGTAAGTGCTTAGTTCCGAAGCAATTTTGGGTTG
>CAMDAB010000151.1 GCA_945888475.1 Saprospira grandis DSM 2844
CCCCCTTTTTTATCAAAAGCTTCTGTTACAATACCGTTGGCAACAGCATAAATCGGATCGCCAAGGTCATTATTTCCGCCGGCATTTCCATTCCAGTCATCGCCCAAATGATGTTTATCGCCCCCAAAACCCTGCGCGTTGTAATAGCCTTCGGCATTAGGCTTTCCAACCGGAAAATCGAAACCATCGGATACAAAAGCAGGATATTCTTTGAAAAGCAGCTTGTATTTTTCAACTACTGTAACAGTAATTTCGGAAGCTTCCTCAATGCTTTCAGGTTGAGCAGTACAAGACTGGAACAACATTAAAACAATTAGAAAAGCTAAACAGTGCATAGATCTTGATTTTTAAATTCAGTTTGTTTGTACATGGACAGTACAATTTCAGGCTGTTATCTTTATCAAAGATTCGACCACTTTAGCAGTAATTTCAACTAAATTCCGGACTGCTGATTTGCATTTTTCAATATCATCGTCAGAATTTACATCAAAATAGTTAAGCAGAAATATATCCTTTTCCAGAATTTTAATGCCGAATTGAATATAAGTTGCCTTAATTCTATGTGCAATCGATTTGACTGTTTCGTAATCACCCGCTTCGAAAGCTGCTTTCAGATTTGAAACAGCGTCAGGAATCTGCTCGAGGAACATAGCGAGAATCTTATTCATAAACTCCTCAGAACCGGCACTTAGTTTCTCCAGCATATCGAGGTTATACAGTTCATCTGAAGTCTTTTCTTCTGATTTTTCAATAACATTGAATTCAGCAAAGAGATTGAGATTCTTGGTAATCGCATCCATCAATTGAGCCTCGTTATATGGCTTCAGCACATAGTCGTTCATGCCCAATTCGAAACATCTTTCAATCTCAGTTTTGAGGGCATTGGCAGTAAGTGCTACAATTGGCGTTTCGATTTTTAGGTTTTTGCGAAGATAGATGGTAGCTGCAAAACCATCCATAACTGGCATTTGAAGGTCCATCAAAATCAGGTCAACATCTCTTAAATTTGGATGTTCAATTGCTTCCTTACCATTTTTCGCTTCAAAAACAGTAATGCCATAAAATTCCAGCAATGTTTTGGCTACCAGAAGATTGATATCATTGTCCTCTACAACCAGCACTTTTATGTTAGTAAGTTTGTTTTTGGCAGTTTTGTCTCTCGATGCTTTATCTATTTTCTGAAGATTCTTCTCGAAAGGAATTTGTATAATGAAAGTAGTCCCTTTATCTTTTTTACTATCTATAGTAATTGTGCCCTGCATTAAATCTATCAGACCTTTTGTAATGGCCATTCCTAAACCAGTACCTCCGTATTTTCTACCCAATGAAGAATCTTCCTGACTAAATTTATCGAAAATTTTACCAATAAATCCCTCACTCATGCCAATGCCCGTGTCAGAAATTACAATTTCGAGCAATTGACTGTTCTCATTATCTTCAACTTGCCTTGCAGTGAGAGAGACTTTTCCTATTTCGGTGAATTTAAGTGAGTTACTCAAAAGATTCAGTAGGGCCTGCCTCAAACGGGTTTCGTCGCCAATGAGCAGCTCATGAATTTGATCAGAAACATTAAAATCAAGTTTCAACCCTTTTTCATCGGCAATTGAAAAAAGAATTGACTGCAGCTGATTCACAACATGCTGTAAACTAAAGGTTGAGTTATTCAGTTTAAATTCACCAGCTGTTATTTTTGTGAAATCGAGTACATTATTGATAAGCGAATGCAGGTGATCGCCCGATTGAGCAATATGACTTACCAGCTTTTGATCTTCACTGCTCAAATTACTCTTTTTCAAAATTTTGGACAAACCTGTTATGGCATGTAAAGGCGTACGGATTTCGTGGCTCATATTTGCTATGAACTCCTCTTTAGCCTTATCCGAAGCCTCTGCTCTGATTTTTGCCTCTATGAGTTGTTGTTCATTTTCTTTTAGCTGAGATATATCGTTGAAATATAAGTTAATCTGTTTAGAGTCTTCTATCAATAAACAATCGACTGTGTAGAAATTGTCTTCATTGAACTGAACTTCAAATTGAAGCTTATTTCTTTCATGCGTAAGTAAAGCTGAAACATACCTTAGGAACGCTTCTTTTGAGACAGATTTGCTTTCAAAGGTTAAATAACTAATCTTTTCAGCCGCATCGTTCTCAAGAATGATTTTTCCATCGAGATCTATCCTGATTATAGGATAAGGATTTAGCTCGGGAAAAAGCGCCATACTCTTTATGGTTTCTGTTTTTTCTTCCCTATCCAAGGCATTTTCGATGGCAGCAGCAAAGGTACTCAGGATAGAAATTTCAGCTTCTGACCATACTCTTTCGTTGGTACAGTCATCGAATCCAACATATCCCCAAAAGAAGCCATTTTTAAATATAGGTATTATAAGGATTGATAAAATATCTTGCGATTCCAATACTTCTTTCAGTGGGCTACCATCCTTAAGAAACTTAGACTGTTTGAAAAAGGGCAGTTTAGTAGATAAGAAATTTAGAAAATCTTCATAGGCGCTAAGCTGAAAATTCTGCATTTCAGGATTATCTATCTGTGGCGCTGCACTACCAGAATTCCATTCAAATCTTTGGGATGCTAAAATACCTAAATCAGGATCATTTGAAGTGGTGAACAGATAAGTTCTGTCAACAACTACTGCCTTGCCCATTATTTCTAATGTGCGTGAAATCGAATCGAGCGCATCGAGACTATTTAAGAGAATATTACTGGCGGTAGAAATTGCCAATAGCATTTTTTCACGCCTTATGAGTTCCTCTTCGTTTTTTTTCCTTTGGGTGATATCGGTTTCCACTGCAATAAAGCCAATTAACTCATCTTTTTGGTCAAAGACAGGAACAATATTCATGTCTAACCAGTACTCATTGCCTTTTTTGTCTTCATTTAAAATTTCAACTTTTAGTTCCTGTCGGTTATCCAGACTATGTTTAATATGTGCAAGCGTATCCTTATCTGTTTTGTGGGATTGAAATATTCGGGGAGATTTTCCAATCAATTCGTGCATTTCATATCCGGTCAACCTCAACAAGCTGTCATTTACCCAAACCATTTTCCTGTCCTTATCTGTAATAATTACACAGTTCGAAGTTTTTCGGGCTACGAGTGACAATCTATTTATTTCATTTTCAACCAATTTCCTCTCTGTAATATCTTGAAAAGAGCCGCTCACAGATACAACACTGCCCGCAGTATCAAATTGGGGGTCGGCAACAACTGTAACCCACTTTTCGGGTTTTGAAGCATCGGTAAAATTAAGTTTAAAATCCTTCTGAAAACTTTGTTTATTGACAATTGCATCTTCGAAACTTTTCACAATTTCGGCATTATCTTCGGCACAAAGGGTATTAAGCCAATTGTCTATTGGTCCTTTTGTATTTTCAAGGTATAAAATCTGATTTATTACTTTAGAAAAAGACCACTTAGCGCTTCGAACATCAAATTCAAAATTTCCGAAACTAGATGCGGTCTGCGCTTTTATAAGTTTTTCGGTTGTTTCTTTTAGGTCTTTTGTCCTTATTTCTATTTCCGTTTCGAGCTCTTTGTTGAACTGATCATTTCTAGATTTCGCGGTAATCAGCGCATTTTTAAGAGAGAACAGCGCATTGTTCAGATTACTTAGTTCATTATTTCCATTAGTTTCATTGATATCAACTTCAAAATTTTGCAGCTCTAGCTGATTTGCGGCTAGTGTAAGCTTACGAATTGGCCTTGAGATGGTATTGGCAAAAAACAGGAAGGCAATAAGTGAAAGAATAAGTAAAACGACAAGAAACTGATAAACGGGATAATTTAAAGCGTAGATCTTATTTTTGATATATTCCCTTGAAAAAGTTATTAGTACATATCCATTCAAAAGATCCGATTTTACATCACATTTCTCATAAATATAAGCCGATGTGTTTTTTTTAAGAATATTTTTAGTTTCGAAACTATCGGGGTTCACCTGAAAAACCTGCTCGGTACCATCTTCAAGCTTTTCAATAATGGCAATGAACTCAAACTCTGAGGAGGACTTTGCCAGATCGATGGTTTTTTTCAAACCTTCAAAATTGTCGGTGCTTAAGGTAAGTTCAACCCCAAGTGCAACAGTTTTGGAAAGTTCCTTTATTTTAGACCTGTAGTTTTCGACAAATATCTGTTCCTGCTTTTTGGGATAATAAAAACCTGCAGCAAGAATAAAAGCGGTAATACTTACTGCAAAAGGAAGCCATATCCTTAGTGAAATACCACTGAGTACAAGAATCGGAGCAGATTTTTTATTTAACTTCTTTTCCAATTAGTATTTTAATTTAATTGTAATCGATGCCGGTACATCAGAGCTCTTACAGTAAAGCGCTGCTATGGCCCCAGGATTCTTATTGACGTAATTTATTGCTTCTAAGGTACTTTGAACAAAAACAGGAGGATTGGCTCTGCCCTGAAAAACTAATGCAAGCCAATGCTTTTGCATTCCGGTAACTGAGGTTTGAAATATCTCTCTTGCAACGCCGCTTGCATCGTCAGACTTGGGCGAAGGCAAAACTATAATGACCTCTTCCTGATTTTTCCAAAAGGTCATTTTGCCTTTAAAAATATCCCTTGCGTCTTTTAGAGTAAGCTCTGTCAACCCTGTTTTATTACCTATAATAACCAACCTCTCTTCTGTCTGTGCCAGAAGTGGGTTGCTGAGAAAAAGATATAAAAATAAGCTGATTAAAAATTGCATTTTTATGTTTTTAGAAGCCGTAGGCCAATTGCATTTCTATGGCAAAATAATTTTGTTGAGGACCTGAACCATGATGAGCATGTGAATGTTGAAAATAGTATTCCACCATACCCTTCACATTTAAGAGGTGGCTAAACTCATAACGATACCCTAAACCTAGTTTCAGCAATTCCATGGGCATTGAGTGTAAATCATTTTTTGAAATATTTATGTAATCCACCATAACCATTGGTACATGTTTTTCTTTAATTACATAGCCCAGATAGAGAAAAGTACTGAAATTATTGGCGAATCCCAATGAATCTGTTCTTGTTAAATTGCGGGAGCTTTCACTTAGGATTTCAAAATTTTTACCAAAATATGCAAAAGAAAGACTGTTAAGGTAAAAATCTAGCGGACCCCTGTAAGCCGTTCCTGCAGGTATGACATGACCACTGTGCGATCCATAACCATTCTGGTCCATACGATTAAAATAGTGAGATACTCCAATGCGCATACCGTCAATGGGTTTGATATGAATTGCAGCTGCTAAACCTGGAGAAGAATTACTATCGAAAATATCTGTTGAGGCTATGCCATTTCCTATGACAACATCATAACCAAAATTCCACTTGCCAATATTCTGTCCCTGGGCCTGTACACCAATTGTATGAAGCGGCACAAAATGGCTGAATGCAATTGGGCGAGAAATTACAGGAAAGAAAACTCTCCCGTGGTGATAAGAATCGTTCCAATAATTGAGTGGTGTATGTATTTTACCAAAAATTACTGAGTGATTGTTGAGATATGCATATTTTACTAGCGTACGTTCAATGGATGGGAGAAACTTAGTAGCTGAAGCCCCGTTGTACCTAATTACGAATTCTCCCAGGTAAGAAAACCTTTTTGTTATTTTTGACTGAACAAATAAATCGTGTTCACCTAATATAAAATAGGAGTCAGGCTTTTGTGGATTCACAAAATCTAATGAATATTCAATATGGCCAAAGCCCTTGAATTCTGTTTTTGGTAATTGAGCCCAAAGCTTTGCACTGCATAAGATGCAGATAATAAAGCAATTAAAAAATTTGAAATTCATATAGTTTTTTTTTGAATAAAATGCACAAGTATTCTTGTCATTTATTTCGGCTTTGGTTGTCCAAATATATAAACAATTTTCAATATTTTAACATTTTTTATCAAAAGTTGAATTTCCATAACATACTTTATTGATGAATTTTGAACAATATAACATATTTTATTTTACCATGATTGCAGTTGATATTTTTAGCTAATTTTACAACCGATACCATCAAAATATATTTCAATCTCTACAAATAGTTTTTAATTATGCAAGTAAAAATCGTCAACAAATCAGCCTATCCTCTACCCGAATATGCTACCGAAGGCAGCGCCGGCATGGACCTCCGCGCCAATATCGAAACAGCTAAAACATTGCAACCAATGGAGCGGGCTATCATACCTACAGGTTTGTACATAGAATTGCCCATAGGATACGAGGCACAGGTGCGCCCCCGTAGCGGTATGGCCTTCAAAAAAGGACTTTCCATTCCAAATTCACCTGGTACAATCGATGCCGATTACCGTGGAGAAATTGGTGTAATTGTTATCAACCTGAATACTGAACCAATTGTAATTGAACCTGGAGAGCGTGTTGCACAAATGGTCATTGCCAGATATGAGCGCATCAGCTGGTCGGCGGTTGACAGTTTAAGCGAGACAGACAGAGGGGCTGGAGGTTTTGGCAGTACGGGGAAAATTTAAGAATTTGTCTCGTTCTACAAACGAGATGAGCATTTGAGAATTTGTCTCGTTATTCAAACGAGATGAAAATGACACCTGAAATTTGAAAATTTGTCTCGTTCTTCAAACGAGATGAAAATGAAACTTCAAAGCGTTTTTAATTTGCTAATTTTTCCAAGTCAAATTAAGGCTGTATTTTTTTATTCTTTTTCAAAACACAGATTTGACGGTGAAAATACTGATGGACACAGATCTTCGATACTGATTATTTCCTTGCGGAATACGGATTTTCAAGTTAGATAACCTGTTTGTTTTTTATGCAGTAAAATACCAGTTTTTGAGCATCAAAATCTAGCCCCGATAGCTATCGGGGTCAGTATTGTATATTGAATCCCTGTTTAAAATCCCTTCAGTTGAAAGGAGGAATGAATTTTCAACACATCTACACATCTCCCTGGTAGATTAAAACCAAAGTGCGCCTCTTTAGCCTTTGCAGAGTCTTTGAACAGCTATCATTTTAACACTCCGAATGCCAAAATAATTTTATTATTTTTTTCCTTAAATCAAGTCTATGATTAAGGGGATTTAAAATTTTAATTTAAACAACAAGTTAATCTTTTAGTTATTGAAGGAATATTTTAAAAAAAAAAACTTCAAAATCCTCAATATTATAAATATAATATATAAATTGCATTAAAATATATCTTTACATGAATAATTTAATATATTACATTTTTGCGGCATGTAGCCTCCTTCTACTAAGTAACGAATTAACTGCCCAAGAACCCATCACTTTTGAACGCTACTACAGCGACAGTGGCGCGGTGGAAGGCCGCCGTGTACGGCAAACCTTTGATGGGGGTTATATAGTAGCAGGCCGCAGAAATGCGTTTGCGACCTTTTTTAGCAATGATGCCATCCTTATGAAAACAGATTCTATGGGCGATGTGGAATGGCTGAAAGTATATGGCACCCGTACAGGCGATGACTGGTTCAATGATGTGCAGCAAACTGCAGATAGTGGGTATATCGCCTGTGGCTTTATCCCCCAATCCGGCATGCAGGATAATATCTATGTGGTAAAAACTGATAAAAACGGGGATACACTGTGGACAAGAGCATGGGGATCAAGTAGGTATGATATTGCCCGTTCGGTTCAAGAAACTTATGATGGAGGGTATATAGTTGCCGGACAATGGGATACGACTGGTATTTTGCTTAGATTAAATAGTTTAGGAGATACTATATGGGCTAAATTGTTTTATGATGGTTATGTATCATTTTATTCAGTTTCCGAAACTGCCGATAGCGGTTTTGTTGCTACCGGGGTTTTAAATGCCAATCATTTAGGACTAAATCTTGAAGTTTATGTGGTTCGCGTAGATAAAAACGGCAACACTTTATGGGAGAAAAATTATGGATATGTGGATGCAGACTATGGGTTCAGCGTTAAAACATTGCCTGATGGTTCATTTCTGGTGGGTGGTTATAGCTTTCAAGGTTTCACAGACTACGATTCCTACTTATTGAAATTGAATGAATACGGAGATACGATTTGGACAAAAACCTACAGTGATCCTAGAGAAAATGGAATAGTAGAAATAGCCATCAATCAAGATGGGAGTCTAGCTTTTGCTGAAGCTAAAAGTGTTATAGGTATGAGTTATCAGTTTTCAATTTTAAAAACTGATACTTTTGGTAATTTTCTATGGAGAACTGAGTTTGGGGGGGGGGGAGCTGATTATATATATGGAATCAGCAGATGTGCTGATGGGGGTTTTGTTGTTTGCGGCATGTTGGGAATTAATACATCAGATTATTTATATCTTATAAAAACAAATACCGAAGGAATAGTCAGCCATATCAATAACATTGAAGATATTAAAAACAGTATTAACATTTACCCCAACCCCTTCAAAAATAACTTAAATATAGATTTGAAAGATTTCCCTAGTGAAAATTGTACATTAGAAATTTTTAATTATTCAGGGGTTTCAGTCTACCGAAACTCAATTTTAGGCGGTGCAAATATAAAGATTAATGCATTGGGGTATCTGCCAACAGGTACATATTTCCTGAGTATTAAAAATAATTACGAAAACTATATTATTCCTATTGTTCACAATTAAAATCCTAAACTATGAATCGCCAACCATTCCTACTAGTGCTTGGCCGCCATGATCCCCATAAAAATTTGGCCCGTTTGTTACGCGCTTTTGCGCGCCTCACTAAC
>CAMDAB010000152.1 GCA_945888475.1 Saprospira grandis DSM 2844
GAATGCGCAGACTAATTGGATGGATGAAACAAAATTGAAAGGTACCATTGGCAGTTATGAGATTGTTATGACTTTGGCTGTTCCTTTTGGCGGTGCTACTACATGCTTTACAATCGGCAAATATTACTATTCAAGTACAAAGAAGAATATTGATTTATGCTCTGAAGATAATGAAAAAATCATTGAACGAGTGGATGGTAATGAAACAGGCTATTTTATTTTGAAAAATTGGAACAAGCAAATAGGACAAACTGTCGATGGCTCATGGTATACAATGGATGGCAGGAAAAGTTATCCGGTTAGCTTAAAAGTAATTGCAAAAGGGGAAAATTAAATCAGCCACAAAAAGCTCTACAGGTTGATAAGGGTAAAGAAATAAAAATTTTAAACAGATGAAAAAAGTAAAAAAACTGCTCGAGGTTGGCGTTGACGGCGGCGGCTCTGAAATTTTTCTAATGAGCGATGGCTCTGTTGCTGATATCGGATCGACTATGCGAATGTTCGATGATGACGAAATCAGAAGCTGGGAATTGCAATTCCCAAATTTTGAGGCATATTGGGAAGATTTCAAAAAAAGTAATGGCGAATTCTGGGTGATGTTTTATCCTTTGTTTATCGATGAAGATGTAAAGGAAATCATCCGAAAATCAGTCGATGGATTCGAATCGGAAGATAACTGGGGGGTTAAGACCTGGAGAGAAAGACTCGATCAAAAAGATTTCTTATAAATTACTACTACGCCACAGTTTGTCGTTTGCATGCTGTAACTTTGCTCCATTATCAACCAAAACTCATTTATGCATAGTTTTACAGCCATCGATTTCGAAACAGCGCAGGGGCAGCGCAACAGCATTTGTCAGGTAGGTCTGGTGAGGGTGGAGGAAGGTGTTATCACTGCCGAAATCGACCTTTTGGTGCAGCCGCCCAATAATTATTACTGGTGGCGTTTCACACAGATTCATGGTATCAGTGCCAAGAAAACAGCTTCTTCTCCAACCTTCGATCTCATTTGGCCCGAGATTGAACCCTATATCAACGGACAAACTGTGGTTGCGCACAATGGTATCATGTTCGACTTTCCTGTACTGGAACACACCCTCGCCTATTACGGAATGTTTACGCCTTATTTCGACAAGATTTGTACATATAGAATTTACCGAAAAGGATTGGCACAGCTTTGCCGTATTCACGACATACCGCTTAACCATCACGATGCCCTGAGCGATGCAAAAGCTTGTGCCGAGTTGTATATCAGGTCGCTCGAAGCGGAGTCATTTTAGCTTAAACCCAGATTTATCGGTAGAAATATATATGCACACTGATATGTTATACTAATCATTTCCTCGGGAAGGCGGATTTTAACCTAGACAATCTGTTTGTTTTTTACGGTTTAACTGAACACTAGCTTCGGAGAAGCGCAACATAAGGATTGCCGCTTAAATCCGTGTTTAAAATTAATTCAATATCGAAAGTTTCGGCAATGATGTGTACGACCACCTAACGGGGTCGGGGCACAGTCATCAAGCTGTCTGTTACCAATATTTGACCCCGAATGGGGTCAGGCAAAATCCTTTAGATTTTTCACCATTTCGTTGTTTTAGATTTAAAACACAGTTTCGGCGGTAGAAATACGACCCCTCCCGAAAGCTTTCGAGGAAGCTATCGAGGGACTGATCTTCGATACTGATCATTTCCTCCGGAAGGCGGATTTCAAATTTGACAAGCTGTTTATTTTTTACGTAGTAATTGAACATCAGCTTCGGAGAAGCGCAACATCCCTAGCACCATAGGTGCGATAAGTAAAACAAGCTTCGGAGAAGCGCAACATAAGGATTGCCGCTTAAATCCGTGTTTAAAATTAATTCAATATCAAAAGTTTCGGCAATGATGTGTACGACCACCTAGCGGGGTCGGGGCACAGTCATCAAGCTGTCTGTTACCAATATTTGACCCCGAATGGGGTCAGGCAAAATCCTTTAGATTTTTCTTCTTTTTTGCCAGGTTCGACCTCCGCGTCTCTCCGTGACCCCGATAGCTATCGGGGGATCTGGTTTGTCCTTTGCGCCACTGCGTGAAAAATAGCGCTAGAAGGCGGATTTCAAATAGGACAATCAGTACGTTTTTTACAAAGTAAAATACCAGTAGACAGATTTTTTCTAATTTCTTCTCGTCCGATAGACGAGATCATAATTCACACTTAGTAAGCCATTGCGAGATTAATCGAGCCCCAAAATGATCTTTCTTTTTTCTTCATACTCGCTTTTGTTAATGATACCTTTTTCGAGCAGGTCGTGCCAGGCAGCGAGTTCATCGGCTTGTTCGCCTGTAATTGCCTTGGCCGGCATTTTCTTTTTCAATTCATTTTCTGCTTCAATGCGTTGTCTTTGCAGTCGAAGTTTTTCGATTGTTAATTTTTCCCGCTCCAGTTCCATACGTTCCTTTTGCAGAAATTTACGGTTTCCTGAGTAGTTGTATTTCATATCGAAATCATCATCCGACATGCTCAGGAACATAACAGCATCAACTAAGCCAATGATTGCCGGTATAAACGTAAACATAAAAATTATACACATCACACCTTGAAAAACTCTCCCAAGGTAAAATTTTTGAAGTCCAAAACCACCGCCAAAAAAAGCAAAGGCTGCTGCTATTAGTCTATTTCTCATGATTTTAGTTTAATAAGGTAACTATACCTAACAAGCTATTTTTAAATTTTTTCCAATGTTTTTGCAGGCACCCAGCCTACAACTGCATTGTCCAATCGAACTTTAAACCAATCGCCCATTTCCTCCTGTACCTTAACTTTTACGCCAGAGGAAACAATCATAATATCTTCACCGTCCAATCCGGGTGCAGTTCTCACTCCAGCCCTTACTGAGGTGATTATTGCAAGATTTTTATCGAACTGTGCCGAGGCAGCACTGCGTGCAAAACCAAAACATATGAAGGATAAAACCAGAAAAATTATGCCTAGGCGCAGCCCAACAAAACTCAATCTTTCGTTCAACTTCAGGTAGCGCAGCAAGAAAGCGGCTGAGGCAGAAAAAAACAGCAGGAAAAATAAAAGCGACCAGCTGAAGGAAGTGAGCATAAGTCCAATAGAACCCCAAAAGCTAAAAAGCCAGAAGCCGCCACTTTTTTTTAATTTTGTATCAATGTACTGTTGAGCTGCCTTTAGGTTTTTTCGTGCACTAGTGTAGCCCGGTCTCATGCGCAAGGCCCTTTCAAAACTTAAAATCGCCTTGCCGATATCGGCTGTTTTAAAGTAGGCCAGTCCTAAATTATTATAGGCTTCGGGCGATCTGTATGCTGTGCTCAACGAAGTCTCATAATACTTTACGGCACTTGCATATTCCTTATTATTGTATGCTTTAAGCCCTTTCTCGAAATTGCTTTTATAATCCTCGTCCTGCGCAAACAGCAACCCTAAAGGCAAGAGAAAAAGACTAATAAAAAAATTACTTAACTTCATGGCCTGCTTGTATTAGGAAAATGTTTTGGTGAAAATTGCAAAAAGTTCTGTACTGTCATCATACACCAGTTGCATGGCCTGTTTATTGTCCTGTCCGGCAAAGACCGAAAGTTCGCAGATTTTCATAATTCGGGTCAGACTTCTTATTTTATCTTCATCTACAAGGCCTTCCAGTTTTTCTGCCATCATTTCTTTGCTCATTTCGGCTTTTGGAATTTTGAGTTTCTTGCCTAAAAAGTTTTTGAAAGCTTCGGAAATAGCTTGATAAAAAGCAGGTGCATCACTTGCTGTAAGGTGCATGAGTGCATTTTTTAAGTTTTCGTTCAAATCCCTGTTTGCTTTGGTCAATGCCCTTTGTTTCACCATTATTTCATATCTTTTTTTCAGATATACTTTGCTTGCCGCCAATGTTATAAATAGTATAATCGGCAAAAAGAACAGTATCCAAAAGAATAAAGAGCCATAAAAAGGAGTGCCCGGTTTTCGCCAGTTAGCCTTTGAAACTGCTTCGCCAAAACTGAGCGTTATCTTTTGAGCTTCAGAATCTGACTCCATTGGAACTGATTTACCCAACACCTTTTTTCCTTGTAAAACCCTAACCGGAATTACAGTATCAATCGTCACAAAGCGCCTCAGTTCGATATCAAAATAGGTAAATGTAGGCCTCATTTCAAAATTACCAATTGCATTGGGCTCCAGTCTGTAAATAAAATCCCGGATCCCGGATTTACCAACAGCAGTTTCCTGTAAATTTTCTACAATTTTGGGTGGATAAATCTCAAATGGTTTTTCGCCTTTTTTGCCAAATTTAATTGGTATGCCCGAAATTTTTTTAAGATCGCCTACACCACTTACCGTTAGCACAACATTCAGAAAATCATCGCTGTTGATTCCGGTTTTTTCGAGTGTAGCAAACATTTCAAATTTGCCAACAGCTCCACTGAATGTGGAAGGTTCGTTTTTGAAAGCTTTTACCTCAATGCTCAGGGTATTGCTCATGACTGATAGCGTCTCTCTTCTGCTGAAGGGGTTTGAACTGTAGGCCTGAACAAATTCAATTTTCGAAGGACTTATTTCTACTGTTCCTGGCGAGCCGGCTATAAAGCTGAATCTGTAAAGGGTTTTACTTGCGAATTGCCTGCCGTTAATCACATCGACAGAAGTTTCATTATCGTTATAGTTTAAAGGAAGCAAATCAACCTGTTTCGACTTTGGTTCTAAAGTCATACCAACCGAGGCTAAATCCAACTGCGTGTAGACTTTCATATCAACATTCACCTGTTCACCTGGCACTGCACTTTCGGTTGAAGGTACCATACGATAAATCACCTTTCCTGAGATTCCAGCCGGTAGATTATCGTTCCCTGCTTCCGAATTTTTTCCTGATGCAACTGAATTAATCTCTATAGATTTTGTTGAAAGTACCTTTCCTCTAGAGGTTACAACCTTTGCTGGTCCAAGTGTTAGTTTTCCGACTTTTTTTGGTGCAAGCAGGAATACATAGTTCTCGGAACTGCTCGATTTTCCATTTATATTCGTGTACTTCGACTCATTTATTGGCCCTTGCACTACACTGAATCCATCTTTTTCAAATTTAGGAAAACTGATATTTTTGACTTCGGAATTTTCCAACACAAAAGAAACCTTAAAGGGGTTGTTTACTACAACATCTTTTGCATTGCAGTCGGCCCTGAATACTACCTTTTGGGCATAGGCTGCAAGGGAGCAGCAGAAAAGTGTGAGTATCAGTAAATATCGCATTGTTGTGAAAATAAAAATCAGAGACGATAAGTTCTCTCCGAGGGTTTTTGCTTTGGCTGAGCCGGTGGCAATTTAAACTGGAACAAATTATCAAAGTTTTTGAACATATCGTTCATGTCTGGTCCAAATTGTCTCGGAAAATTAAAAATATCGTTTGGGTTATTGAAAAAGCCGTCCGGATTGTTGAATAATTCGCGATGTCTTTTCATCATTTCTTCCTGCTGCTGCTGCATTCTACCAAAAGCATCATCATTGAAACCCATTGATGGCATATCAAAGGGATTGTTATTCGATGGATTATTTTTTCTTTCGAAACCTGCTTCAACAACGATGGCAGCCTCTGGAGAAATATAGCTGTTGCCATTGATAAAAAACTTCTGCGATTCAATTACAAAACTGCCTGTTGCTTTTGCTTTCAGCACATAGGTGTAAGTTGTAGATGAGCTACTTACGCCATTTACCATACTGAACTGACTGCTTTGGAAGGGGCCCTGAACAACATCGAAATCGCGGAAAGCAATATTTTCGACGCTGACCGATCTTGAATTTTCTACTGTAAAAATCAGTCGAAAAGGCTCTTCTGGTGCAACAGTATCGTACTGAAGTTTTGTACTGATAAGCGGTTCTTTTGAATCTTGGGCTTGTAGGCTACCAAAAAGGGCTACAAAACTCCACAGACAAATGATCAATTTTCTCATGGTGCAATCCTATTTAGTTTATAAAATTATTAAAAAAAATTACCAGTCTTTTTCGGGTCTTCTCTTTCTCGATGGTGGATTTTTTTTGTTTTCCTGAGTTTTTTTGTCCTCATTTTCCATCATATCCATCATTCGATCGATATCATCTTTGGGTTTTTCTTCCTTTTCCCCATCATCAGGCGGATTTTGCTGTGGTGGAGGAGGGGGCGGAGGTTGAATTTTTTTGAGGGTCTGGGCAAGATTATGTTTGGTTTCAACATCTCCAGGATTTAATCGAAGCGAGCTTTTATAGGCATCGCAGGCTTCTTTCAGTTGTTCCCTGCGCACATAGGCATTGCCCAAATTGTGGTAGGCCTTCGCTTTTATCTTATCATCATCAGTGTTTTCAATTGCTGTAATGTAGTGTCCAATTGCTTTTTCGAAATTATTTTTCTCATAAAGCGAATTGGCCAGGTTGTAATTTGCCTTTACGGATGATTTGTTAACCTGTATGGCTTTTTCATATTCGGCTGCGGACTTTACATAATCTTTTTCTTTGTAGAGACTATTGCCTTCCACCAGACTTCTGTGTTCGTTTTGTGCCATTAAAATAACTGGAAAAGCCAATAGTAATGTCAGTAATTTATTTTTCATAAGCTTTTAAAATTCTTCAATTTCCAATGCTTTTTTAATTTCAATGTTTTTATTTTCTTCAGTTTTAGGTTCCTTTCGATAACTTATCAAGAACTCAGTAATCAGTAAGCCCAATGCAAGAAACACAAATAACTGAAAAAAGGATTCATATTCATCGAACATATTTGTTTCGAATTCTTCTTTCTGCATACGATTGAATTCTTTTTTCAATTGGCCGATGATGGCATTGCCATTTTCTATATCAAAAAATTTGCCTGAACCTGCCTGAGCTATATCTTTTAACCATTTTTTATCGGAAGAGGATATAACGGTTTTGCCATTTTTATCCTTTGCCTCACTCAATTCATTTCTGGTTTCGGGTACAATTGCGCCTTTTTCGCTCCCCACAGCGATACAAAAAGTAGTTACCCCATTCTTTTTGGCAGCTTTTGCGGCATTTGTGCCTTTTTTGTCGTGGTCTTCTCCGTCGCTGAGGATGATGAGCGCCCTTTGTTTGTTTCGCTGATCTTCATCCTTTGGATCTTTTCCGGTTTTGGCTGCCAATCCCAATACTTCCTCAAAAGCAGTTCCCTGCATGATTTCGAAATCGCCAAGTCCTTCATTCAAAAAAAGAAGGGGTGCATTATTATCTAATGTAAGTGGCATTTGCAAAAAAGCCTCCCCGGCAAAAAAGATAAGGCCAATGCGGTTGCCCTTCAATTCATCAATCATTTTCAGCGCGAAGAGTCGAGCCTTTTCCAAACGGTCTATTCCGTTGGGTTTTACATCTTTGGCCCACATACTTCTCGAAATATCGAGTGCTATGTAAATATCCACTCCTTCGCGCTTTACCTTTCGGGTTACGCTGCCAATGCGTGGATTGGCAAATGCTATAACCAAAAGTACGTAAGCCCCCAGTAAAAGTCCAAATTTGAGCGCATTACGCTTCGGAGCAAAATCGGGAAGTAACTGCTGCAAGACAGCCCACTTGGCAAACTGCTCCCGCATGGCATTGTTTCGACGCACTGCCTCTCTGAAAAGAATAAGGAGCAGCGGAACAAGCAACAGCAGATAAAGCATATTTGGATATTGAAAATCCATATTGGTGTCTTGCTTTTTTTAATTACTGAACAATAGTTCGGAAAACCGTATTTACCAAAATAAGATAGATCAAAACAGAGATTAGTGCCAAAGAAACAAACCAGTGAAATTCCTCCCGATTTTTGCGGAGGGTAGATTTTTCAATTTTGGTTCTTTCCATTTTATCAATTTCTGCATAAATTTCTTCCAAAGAGGCCATATTAGTTGCTCTAAAATATTTGCCACCAGTTTTTTGGGCAATTTCTTTGAGCAGTTCTTCATCAATTTCTACATCAACCCAGCCAAATACAAAACCTCCATCGGGTCGACGGGCGACAGGGCCCTTGGCTTTTCCCATGGTTCCCACACCGATTGTATAAACTTTTACCCCATATTTTTTTGCAGCCTCGGCGGCAACGGACGGAGAAATGTCTCCTGAATTGTTGACACCATCGGTGAGCAAAATGCAAACCTTGCTTTTGGCCTCACTCTTTTGCAGGCGACGCACCGCGTTGGCCAAACCCATCCCAATAGCTGTTCCCTCAGCAATCAACCCACATTGCGCTTTCGATAATAATTCCTTTACGATGGCGTGATCGGTTGTGAGCGGACATTGGGTATAACTTTCTCCGCCGAAAAAAACAATGCCTATACGGTCAAATTTTCTTTTATCTACAAATGATTGGGCTACTCTTTTAGATGCATCCAAACGATCTTCTTTGAAATCCTGCGCCAGCATTGAGGTGGACACGTCGAGCGCAAGCATTATATCAATAGCCTCCGCATTGATTTTTTCCTTGCGCAGGAGCGACTGTGGTCGCGCAAGTGCCAGTACAAGTGAGAAAAGCGCTATCGATTGCAATACCAATAAAACTGGTCTCAACTTAGTACGCCATGTCGCTGCGCCTTCAAATCCTGCAGTCGAAGACAGTCTTACCTCTGCATAGTATTTTTTTCTCAGGCGCAGGTAGAGCAGGTAGCCCAATACCGGCAGCAGGAGCAGAAAAACGGGATGCGCAAAAGTTATATTTTCGAGTAC
>CAMDAB010000153.1 GCA_945888475.1 Saprospira grandis DSM 2844
CCTTATCGCGAACAGGTGCAATTTATTCAGGAACATATCAAAAAAGATTTCGACCATTATCCAGACGATGACATCAGTGTCGATACCATCGACTCCTTTCAGGGTCAGGAACGCGATGTGGTGTACATTACACTGGTAAGAAGCAATCCCGACGGTGAAATCGGCTTTTTGAAAGATACCCGACGTATGAATGTAGCAATGACCCGCGCCAAGAAAAAATTGGTTGTTATTGGCGACAGTGCTACCCTTGGCAGTTTTAAATTTTATAGCCGATTTTTGGATTATTGCGAATTGCATGGCTGCTATGGAACTGCCTGGGAATGGATGTGATTAGAATTTGACATACTCTATGTGCACTGTCTAAATCTTTGTGAAGCCTGTGGTAAAAAATATTGCTAACAGACAACTTGGTAACTGTGACCCGACCCTTAGGTGGTCGTACACAAAATTGCCGAAACCTATCGATTTAAATTTGATTTTTAAACACGGATTTAATCGACAATGCTGATTAACACAGATTTTGTTTCACAAAATACTGGTGTTTTACTGCGTAAAAAACTAACAGATTGTCAAACTTAAAATCCGCCTTCCGTAGGAAATAATCGGTATCGAAGATCAGTGAGAATCTGTATTTCAACTGTCAACTCCGTGTTTCGAATAGACTTTTCTTATTTTAACCATTCAACAATCTTTTTCTGTTTTCGAACAATCCTTATGTTTCGCTTCTCTGAAGCTTGATATCTTATCGCACCTCTGGTGCTAGGGATGTTGCGCTTCTCCGAAGCTTATGTTCAATTACTCAGTAAAAAACAAAGAGGTTGTCAAACTTAAAATCCGCCATCAGCTGTCAGATCCGTGTTTTAAAAACATCATAAACAAAGATTAGAATCTTATGCTATATAAATCTTTAAGGACAAGCGAAAGCAATATAAGTGATTGACTTTGTGTGCTCTGTGTAACCCCGAAAGCTTTCGAGGGTTTGAGTGCTCTGTGGTGGAAAAATCTCACAAGGTGACAGTGAGCAATTAGTGTCAAACTATAAAACAGAAATTCAAGCTGTTTTTTCAATTTCAGCAATCATTGAATCTGCTGCCTTGTAAGAAGGCTGTACTGTTTTTGCCTGATGCAGCGCTTCGAGTGCTTTTTCCTTGTTTTTGAATCCATACCATTCCACCTCGGCAAGGGTGTGCCAGTAAAGCCCATCTTTTGGACTGATTTTCAGCGCAATTTTTATATTCTTTTTGGCCTCTTTGTATGTTTTAAAATAATTCCACTGCATAAAAGCGAGATTATTATAAGCCAGATCCGAGTCGGGAAAGGCCGAAATTGCTGATTCAAGATAATTTTTAGCAGCATCAAAATTGCCCATGTTTTCTTCGGCCATTGCCATTTCAATCATGGTATCGGCACAGGGGAACTTGCTGTTGCCCGCTGTTAAATATTCGAGTGCTTTCTGAAAATCCTTCAACTGATGTGTGTAAATCCGGCCGATATTATGATAGGGACCAATACCAACATCCTCAAGTTCGATACATTTTTTATACAAACTGATAATAGTTTGTGCATTTTTTTTCGACTCATTCAAATTATAAGCATAGTCGAAATTATTTGTAAATGAATTTGGATAAAAGCGCACTGCTTTTTCAAGATAATACAAACCCTTTTGCTTAAATTTTTTACGAATCAGATAATTACCCAAAGAATTGTAAATAAAGGCGTAGTGTGGCGCTCTTTTTATAAAACCATCAAAAATGGCGCTAAATGAATTTTCGAACAGCGCTAAAAAGTCTGTAATTTTTTGCTTACTCTGATGCCTCAGCGGAAAGAAAAAATCTGATATCATACTAAATTTATCCAATTCAGTTTTTGAAATTCTATCGTAAACAAAGAAAAAATTAGGCAATACTTCCAAATCAATATTACAACAGATCAGAAAATGTAACACATCCGAAAACTCATCAGGGTTTTTGGCCTGATTTAGAATTTCGAAAGCAAGTGCTCGGTTGTTATCATCAATACTGAGCAATAATCCAATAAGATTTTCTTTTTCTTCGGAGGTCCAATTCATAGTTTTTACTGTATTTAGTGACAATAAATTGCTAATGCTGTCAAAAATATATAATTTTGGACAATTAGCCTAAATTTATAAATGTTAAAGCATTTCTACCAATGAATAGCGTTTTCAAAGACCTAAATTTTTGGAATCTCTTTATCTTTCTCGAAAGAGAAGACATAGAAACCGAAACTGTTGAAAAACAACTGGAATTACTTTCGCCTGATTTCCTAAGGAAGAGCGGCCAAAACCGCTACAGCCACGATGGCGAAAATATTCAGGAGGAGTATAGCATTGTTTTTTTCGATATCGACCTGGGTTCCGACTATCTGCTGCAACTTGAATACATTCCACGACCCGAGGGCAGTGCAAAATACCTGCATTTGAAGGATAAAAAGAATAATACCCTCTATCTGATGGGTTGGTGGGATCTAGATGCCTGGCATCCCTACTGCCTGATGGAAGATGAATTGAAGGCGATTAATAACTATGTTAAAAGTCAAAAAAGCGGACCATTCTCAGGAACAGATCTATCCCTGCTCCTACTGCACGATTTTGTAGGCTTTGATAGCGCCGACAAAGCCGAGCATTTTGCACAAATGATTTTTGACAGTTTTAAAACACTTCAGATTGAAGGCTTTGCCAAGGCCGATCCAAAACCAATAGCAGTGTTTTATCAGGAGGAAGAAGCCTACCTTTGGAAAAAAGATGCCCGTCTAGGCCAGGTATTCGAAAGTAAGATTTACAATTGCTATTCGCTGCGCAATGCCCAACACAGCAAGGGGGAAGAAAAAGGCCGATTCCCTTTTGAAGAATGGAAAAAACTGATGGATAGTTTACCGAAAATATAATTCCTAACTCCATACTAACCCAACCCCAATGCACCTATCCGAACGTAAAAAAAGAGAAAATATAGGTCTTTCCGTCCTCCTGATTGCTTCAATTTTTGCTATTTTCCTCCTATTTATCTGGAAACTCAAAGATAGTAGTCCCAATGTTTTTTATATTCTTGTGGCAATAGGTCTGCTAAGCTGCTTTAGTATTTATGGTATTTTTACCAAAAAAATACGAGAACGGGAAGCTATGAAAAAGAAGCCTTTTCCCGAGGAATGGCGAAAAATTCTTGAACGTTATGTAGCTTTTTACCGGGCACTTTCAGCGGAGGAAAAAGATCGTTTCGAGACTGAGATCCAGGTATTTCTGCACGAAACACGTATTACCGGTATTAAAACAGAGGTGGATGATGTCACCATGGTTTTGGCAGCAGCAAGTGCCGAAATTCCGGTTTTCAGTTTTCCCGACTGGGAATATGAAAATCTGGGTGAGATTTTGATTTACCCTGGTCCATTTTCTAAAGATTTCAGAATGGAAGGTCCCGACAGAACGGTTACAGGAATGGTGGGTACAGGCATCATGCAAGGAATTATGATATTATCGAAACCCGCGCTTATTGGCGGTTTTGAAAATACAAACGATAAGGGCAATGTGGGTATTCACGAATTTGTGCACCTGCTCGATTCGGCCGATGGATCTTATGATGGCATTCCGAATATGTTTTTGGACAAGGCCTATCTGGCTCCTTGGCTCGAGGTGATGCACAAAGAAACCGAAAGGATCAAAGACGGTGATTCAAAGATGAATCCTTACGGTGCCACTAATAAAATTGAGTTTTTTGCCGTTGCATCTGAATATTTTTTCGAGCATCCCGATGCGCTTAAAAAGGAAAAACCGGAGCTCTACGAACTGCTCACAAAAATTTTCAAGCAGGATACCAAACACCGTTTAGGATCGGCAGTGAAAAATTTGATTAACTACACAGGCAACAAAGTAAGCAGAAATGCAGCTTGTCCCTGCGGCAGTGGCAAAAAGTATAAAAACTGCTGTTTGAAAAACTCGAGATCCTATTGAGGTGCTTTCATTGATTTGCGGTCGGTATTGTATAGGTCGTACTGGTAGGTAAGTGCCAGATCGGCCAGAATCATCTCAAGGATTTCATCATCACTTGCTTTGTAGCCTTTTTTCAGATCATAGCCGTATAAAGAGGCCATGCCATTCCATTTTACAGCTTCCCAGCCTCCTCTTATGGTAGTAATTACCTGATAGAATGGCTTATTCAGCTCGCGTTCCACCATTTTTATAAGTATATAACCCTGCGATTTGGTCAGTGCCTTCAGCTCCTTCTCGTATTGTGGCTTGAGGTCTTTTTCCATTTTTTTGGTGTATTTTTTACGTTTACCTTTTTTCATATCGGCTGTTTCCTGTTCCACCTGACGGTAAAGCCTTACTGCTTCGAGCGCATAAGGATAAACCTTTGCAGCATAGCGGCGCCACTGATAATATCGCTTGCGCTCCTCGCGGCTTTCGAAATCTTTTTTGCGCATTACGGTTACATCGGGCGCTTCGATTGTAGGCAGCGTGTCACCATCGATGATAATAATAGGAACCACCTTGCCGTCAATAACAGTGGTGCTGAAATATTCTCCGTCTCTGAGTTTACTTTTGCTGCTGTCCTGTATCTGTGCCTGCAAGCATAAGGCAAAACAAAGGAATAAGATGCCAATCGTGTATTTCATATTTGTTTTTGATATTCTTAAGCCAATATCGTGCAAAATTATTGTTTAGTATCGATTTTGTTAAAAAATAATTCCTTTAACAAAAAAGGGACTTCTTTGTCAGAAATCCCTTTAATTATATTACCCAGTTGTGCGGTTATTATGCAATATCCTGCGCGTGGAAAATTTTCTCAATATAATCGGCATTTGCAGCAGCTTCGAAAACAATAGCCATAAATTCGTCATAGCTGTCATTAATATAGGTGCAAGGAATAGTAGTTTGTGTGTAGAGTGCTTCTTTTTCACCACCCTGACCATTTGGGATAGTTTTGAAACAAATCATCGTTAACCTTCCGTAATTGGCTTCGCGCAGCACTCGTGCCAAATCAATCTGCGATGTATAGTCGCAAATGTAGCTGTTGATAAAATAAGATTGTTTTTTTGTTGATTCGTCGTAAAAATCTCTGACGTACACACGTTGAAAGCGGTTACCCTCCTGGTAGGAAAGCACATAATCGATAATGTAAATACCTCCTTCCAAAGTTTCAATCTTGAATCCTTTTGCAATTGCCTCATCGACAAAATTTTTAACTGTTTTCATAGGTTTTGGTTTTAAAAATTTGTAAATAATGGCCTAAAGTTATGAAAACTAGCTAAATAAATAAGCACATTTTTTTAAAAAAAAGCGCGATTTTATATTTTTTTAACTTTCTATTTCAACACCACAATATTCTGCTCCCTTGCAATTTCTCCACGCATGTTAATGAGTTTCTGCTGCACTTTGATTAGTTTGATCAAATCTTCAATCTCTCCGCTAGCTTCCTGTATTTTTTTAATTTCCTGCTGGTTCTTTTCCATCAGTCTTTCAATCTTTCTTAGTTTAAATCGCAGAATTCCGCTTTTGGCATCGGCCACATGATTTTCCTCTGGCATTTTTTGGCTACTGAGAAAGACATTTAGTTTTTCCCAGTTTGCGGAATACTCATAAGGCGTACTGATAACATTTACAGCCAGTTCAGATATCTTTGGATTTTTATGTTGAATGAAAATTTCCGATTTCAGTTCTTTACCAGCTGAAAGTGTTTCGATGCAGATTTCGACCAACTCTGCAAAGAGCGGCGAATCGAATTCATCGATTAGTTCCGACATATTGATGAGTATATACTCTGCTACAGTTTCTTTGGGCGCCAATTCCCTATTTCCGAACATAATGAGAATTCGGGCAATGTCTTTTTCTAAAAACTCGTGCCCTCGGCGCTTCTCTGGAATACTGAACGTTTCGTCCAAGCCAGGCTCAATTGGCGCTGGCAAATCATTATCTAACTGTTCGTTTTTAGACTCAGTTTCGAGATTTTTTTTGAGCCTTGCCGCAATCCTTTTATTGATTTCGTTGTGCAGAATCTGCTCCCCAATATCCATCAGTTCGGAACATTGCTTCACATAGACCGAGCGCTTGAGCGTTTCGGGAATATGGGCAATACTTTCCACCAGATCTTTAATGAGTTCGGCCCTTTTCATGGGATCGTCCTTAGCATCTTTGAGCAGCAGACGGGTTTTGAACAAAATAAAATCAACAGCCTCCTTTTGCAAAAATTCGCGGAAAGCGCTAACACCCACTTTTTGCAAATAGGAATCGGGGTCCTCTCCGTTTGGAATAAGCAAGACCTTTACATTCATATCCTGTTCCAGCACCAGTTCAAGTCCGCGCAGAGCAGCTTTTATACCAGCAGCATCGCCATCGTACAAGATGGTAATATTGGGCGAAAAGCGCTTTACGAGCTGAATTTGCCCTACAGTAAGCGAAGTGCCTGATGAGGCAACCACATTCTCAATACCTGCCTGACTGAGGGTGATGACATCCATATAACCCTCGACCATATAGCACATGTTTTCCTGCAGGATGGCTTTTTTGGCCTGACTAATACCATAAAGAATCTTACTCTTGTGGTATATCTCAGATTCGGGCGTATTGAGGTATTTAGGAGTTTTTTTATCTGAACTGAGGGTACGGCCGCCAAAACCCAATACTTTTCCGCTGAGGTTGTGAATGGGAAACATGACCCGCTGACGGAAAAAATCCTTGCCTGCTGTGCTTGCAAGGCCAGCACTTTGCATAATTTCCAGCTTATAACCCTTGCCGGTTGCCGTCTGTACCAGGTCGGAATTGATGCCATTTGAGTATCCGAGTCCGAATCGGCGGATGGTTTCCTCGCGCAGTCCCCTTTCCTTGAAATACTGCAATCCTATGCTGCGCCCATAATCGGTATCGAATAACTGAGCCAGGAAATACTCTTGGGCAAATGCATTGACAATATAAAGACTGTCGGCTGCCTGCTGCTTTTCCATCGCCTCGGCTGAGGGGGCAATTTCTTCGAGTTGAATATTGTACTTTTTGGCCAGCCAGCGCAGCGACTCGGGATAGGATAGATTTTCGATTTTCATCACAAACTGTACCGCATCTCCGCCTTCGCCGCAACCAAAACATTTAAAAATGCCTTTGACTGCCGACACGTTGAAAGATGGTGTTTTTTCGTGATGAAAGGGACAAAGCCCTATATGATTGATGCCCCGCCGCTTGAGATGCACAAAATCGCCCACTACCTCCTCTACCTTGATGGTATCGTAGATTTGCTGAACGCTTTTATCGCTGATATAGGACATGGGAGAGGATGAAAGATGAAAGATGAAAGATGAAAGGAGGAAAGATTTGAAGAGGATCCGATCTCGTCCCAAAACGAGAGCGCTCCACAAAGTGAAAGATGAGTAGAGGAACCGATCTTGTCCAATGACGAGAGCGCTCCACGCAGTAAAAGATTGACCAAAAAAACCAACTTATAGTGAGTAAAAGTATAAAAAAATCACAAAAAAATACCGCTTTTCATAAGATTTCAAAATAGAAATCTTTCTTTGGATGAAAAGATATTTGCGAAACTGAAATTTTATTTATACATACAAATTTATTAATTAAATTCAAATTTGTTAGTTTTGTGAAAGCAGGGTCTTTGGTTTTCAACTATTCAAACTTGAAAATTTTTTTGAGGGCTTGAATCTAAAATCCAAGAAATATTAAAATATGAACTTATGAAAACTCTACTAATCTTATTTTATACCTCTCTGGTGTTATTATTTTGTTCCTGTGAAGTTCCTAAGGAAAAAGTAATCATAAAGGAAGAAGTAAAAACCTCGGTTGATTCAACAATCAACATTAAAAAAGAACCAGTTTCACAAGAATATATCTATAAATTGTATGGATGTCTTAATAAAGATAATTTAATACCTGATGGGGAAAATAGGTTTATTCTAAAATATAAATCCAAATACTTTTCATTGATTTGGAAATGTGAAAATGGTGAATGTTGGTTGGAAGACAAGGGATATAATAAATCTAGGTTTTTTAGAGTAGATTTTATTTCCCCACCAGTAGGTCCTACTTTTGGTGGTAATTTTTATAAAGTAGAAGAATTAAGATTCTCTTGTTTCGACTTGCTTTACCCATCAAGTGTCTATAATAATGAGAAAGCTATAATAAGATATGATTAACCTAACTAAAATGATTACCCTGAAACATTATATAAAATCATTTGGAATATCTGTGATGATATACTTTAAACTAAACATATGAAAACCCTACCAATCCTGTTTTTTACATTTCTTATGTTTATTTTCTTTTCCTGTGAAATTCCAATGGAGAAACAACCAATGGGAGAAACGGAAGAAGTAAAAGACAAGACATCTGATTCAATAAGTAAAATTGAAAAATTCCGTCAAAACGATTTTGTGTCAGATAGGCTAAAGAAAATTTA
>CAMDAB010000154.1 GCA_945888475.1 Saprospira grandis DSM 2844
TAATATTTAAAAAAACCGAAAATTCAAACAAACGACAATTATCAAAAAAAAATTTAGCTAGAATAGTCTAATCAAATGTAGGTAATTGGTAAATAGATGCTTGAGAAAAAAAATTGTTGTAATAGATTTAAAAAGGAACTTTCCACTTCGGATCTTTTCTCTTAGGATCTTTCCACTTCAGAACTTTCCACTTCAGATCTTTCCTCTTCAGATCTTTCCACTTCAGAACTTTCCACTTCAGATCTTTCCTCTTCGGATCTTTCCTCTTTGGATCTTTCCACTTCAGATCTTTCCACTTCAGATCTTTCCTCTTCGGATCTTTACTCTTTGGATCTTTCCACTTCAGATCTTTCCACTTCAGATCTTTCCTCTTCGGATCTTTCCTCTTTCATCTCTATCAAAGCTTATTCGACTGTACAATCATTTCCGATAGATCTAGCACCATGATGGGTGACTGTCTTTTATCATTTTCGGGTTTAAGACCGTCTTGAAGCATGGTGATACAGAATGGACAATTGGCAGCAACTACCTCGGCACCAGTACCAATAACTTCTGCTGCGCGCTCATCGTTGATACGCTTGTCGCCTTTTTCGTCTTCCTTGAACATTTGAGCGCCACCGGCACCGCAACAAAGACCGTTCGATTTGCTACGTTTCATTTCGTTCAGGTTGGCATCGAGCTGTTCCAAAACTGTACGGGGTGCTTCGTAGATTCCGTTGGCACGGCCCAGAAAACAGGAATCATGATATGTGATGGTTTTTCCCTGAAAAGCTCCACCTTCAATTTTTAGTTTACCCTCATTGATTAGTTGTTGCAGCAATTGTGAATGATGAATCACCTCCACATTGTTCAAGCCCAAAATTGGATATTCGTTTTTGAGAATGTTGTAACAATGAGGGCAAGCAGTTACAATCTTTTTTACATTGTACATCTGCAAGGTCATCACATTTTGCTGCGCCGTCATCTGAAATAAAAATTCGTTGCCTGCACGACGCGCAGGATCACCGCTACAGCGTTCTTCATTTCCCAAAATTGCAAAATTGATTCCAACAGCATTTAATATTTTTGTGAGGGCAACAGTTACCTTTTTGGCACGGTCATCGAAACTTCCGGCACAACCTACCCAAAACAACATATCAGGCTCCTTGCCAGCAGCAGCAAGATCAGACATAATTGGAACTATAACTTTTTTATCAGACATAAGGATTTGTATAATTTGAATTCAAAAGAATATTTCTCTGTTAAGGCCAAATATGAGCTTTTTTTTTGATTATGCAAAATTGTAAACTTGAAAGATGGGCTAATTGTTCGTCAAAAATAATGATATTATATTTTTACCTACTCAAAACACAGCCCTCACCTGAGCCCTTCCCACATGCACTACTTGAGCGGTACCTATTTTCCTGCCCTCGTAACCTATGTTAAGCTGAATGTTTTTCGAAATGGAACGGTCGACATTCAAGGTCCATAAAAAATTCTGCCCATTCAGCAGTCCCTCTGTCATAGCAAATTGAACAGGGGTGTTGTTTTGTCCGTTATAAGCAAGATTCACCCAGGAAAAACTCATTCTGACCGAAGTGCTTTTTTTTCCACTATTCGAATATTTGGCATCGATTGTTATGTCATGACTTTTGGCTGTTTCCTTATTCCCGATTCTATTAATGCTCTCTTTATACTTGTACTGCAGCGATGTTCTGAAAAGGGTTTTATTCATGTAGATCAACTGAGGTTTTAATTCAAATACCTCCAGCGAATAGTCTCTGTCTGGGAAAAACTGAGAGAAATTTTCATTGAGACCATAAAATGCAGTGAACTGTGTTCTGAAGATGTCATTGAGTTTTACAGATGGCATCAGCGAGTAATCGCTCCTTCTGCGGCTGTCGAAACCAATATTGAGCAGGGTTTTGTTTCGCTGATCCGACTGCTGGAATTCAATTCTGAATTTTGTTTCTGTACGGTTAAAATACACAATATTTCTAATGCCAGACCCTATGGAAATGAGCGAGGTATCGGCCACATCAAGCTGAAAAGGATTAAAAGCAAGCAGATCGGCATTGGCCAGGGTTTTCCTATCAATTTTGAATATGCTTCTCGATGAAAATTTTCCAAGCCATGCCCAGGGTGCTCTGCCCTGACCTTTTTTAGCTTTTTTAAAAAGCACGGAAGGTTCTATGTCCATACTCTGACTAAATGCCACATTATCGGAACGGATAAACTCATTGGTTAGGATGCTTACTCGAATAAAATCGGCCTGATCGGCAAAAACAGCTTGCTCAAATTCGTTTTGCTGCTGTACCCCATCCTCATTCCGGTCGAACCAGACATGTGTTCCCAAACCCTTATCAACCTGTACGTAGTTATAGGCAAGTTTTTGTTGTTGTCCAGCCCCTAATTCATAGATGGTATTTAATCGCAACAAGCCTTTTCTTATATTCAGATTGTATTCGACACGTCCTAAATAAGTCTCTTTCGGATCAATTTCAGTTTTTGTTGTATCGCTTATCTGAAGGTTTCTATAGTTCAGATTCCATTGCAGTTGTGATATTTTACTACTTTTCCATTCTCCGCCAAAATTCAGTTCATCGGCAATCGTGAGTTGGGCAAAATCGGCTGCTCTGATAAAATAATCGTAGCGTCTCAGTCCCGATGCTTTCAGCATTAAGCCTTCACTGGCCGGCAGCTCGGCATAGACTTTAAAAACATTGAAATAAAAGCTTGCGGGGTTCAGGGTGTCGGTTCCAACAGTTTTGATTTTGTTCTGCTCCTGTTCAAAATAAAAGCCGACTTTAAGTTTTTTCAAACTTTTAAAACTGTAGCTTAAATCGAATCGTGGACGCAAAAACTGACTGTTATTTAGTGGCGAACTGGAACTTAAGTAGGAGGCCAATGCATTGAAAGCAAAACCATGACTTCGGACATCGGCAATAAAAGAATGTTTGATCCCTCCGTAAATACTATCTTTAAGTAACCCGCCAAATTCGTAGGTCATGTTTCCCCAGCGCTGATTTTCAAGCCCCAATCTGGTAGAAAAAAGATGTTCATTGGCTTTTTGAGCTGAAGTGATTGTCCAGTCGCGTTGAAATTCTCGCGGTCTGTATGGTTCTACTGTTTCGAAACGGTCTTGCACAAATTCGTAATGCCCGCCAATAAGCAGATTTGTTATTGATTTTTGCGTTTTTTGGCTATCGGCACTTACAATTTGCTCCCTAAGTTTTATTCGATGTTGCCAACTTATACGGGCAGCAATTCCCTGATTTTCATCGTTTCCAACGCTTGAAAAGGTGTTCAGATCTCTGTTGCTAACAGCAATATCGGCCTGAATTATTCCATTTTTACCCAATTTATAATCCGTGCCCACATTGAGCATCTGTCGCTTTTTGGGGGTAGCCAGCTGAATCAAAGGTTCGTGTGTACCCCGTGGCAGACCCGTAAGCGGATCGGGCGAAATCCATGAAAATACTGTACCGTTTACAGCATTGTTGAGTTTGATATAATTACCACCCGAAGCCAACTGCGAAAATCTTACCGTATAGAGCGTTGAGTCAGCATTGGCACTGTAAACAAAAACGGAGTCAAAAATAACGCCATTAACAGTTGTGTCAATCATTCTGTACTTAACCAAACCGCTTACCAAATTATTCTCATCGGGCAAAGATGCACCCCAGATAACAGCGTTGTCTATGTCATTCCCCACCCTTCGCAATACTGCCCTTGCCGAATCTGAAAGTTGAAACTGAGTTGCAGATTGATTTTTTGCATCCTGTTCAGAATACCAGTTGATTCTGTACTGTTGTTTTCCAGCTTTAAAGCCAATATTAAAAGTATTCACTGTTCTCAGATAATCCAAATCGGAATAACTAAATTCGACCTGTAATCGTTTATCCTTGGTAATGAGCCTTTTATTGGTAAAAATAATCTCGCCGAGGTTATAATCGATGATATAATCAAAATCAGCGCCTCGGGTAAGCAGTTCGCCATCCATAAAAACACGTTCGGTTCCTGCAATAATTATGATAAAAATCTCACCATTGGCACCTTTAAGTCGGTATGGCCCCTGATTTCCTTCCTGCCCGTTGAAAACATTGCGTGTAAATGTCCCCCTCGAAACTGCAAAGGAAGCATCTGTCGACATTTCTCCAGCTCCAACTTTGAAGGCTGTACCCAGCTGCGCACCCTGCTGTCTTCGGTAATAATTTAAAAAGTAAGATCCATCCGGCTTTTTCAGGTCGTAGTCACCGGTAATCAGAAATGATTTTTTTAGTTTAAACTGTAGAAAAATTCGGTCGAAATCCTGTAGTTGCTGCGTATTTCCTTCGGGTTGCAAAGGAATGTTATTATCGGAAATGGCACCGCTCACTTCTACATCACCTATTTTACCGCCCACTTGCAGATTAAATCCGGAATTGAGTATCAAATCCTGCCGATTACCAACTGAAATTCCACGAGAAAAACTTCCGCTGTAATCCAGACCTTTAAAATCGTTAAAATCCTGATTTTGCGCAAAGGGATTGTAGGTATAGCCCTGACCAATTACAAAATCTTCGCCCAGATTGGTTTCCTCTCCTATTAGTTTTCGGCTTTTATTAAATTGCGGCTTTTTTAAGTCTAACCCGATAGTTCTGTATCTGACTAAAATAGAATCTTTGGGTAAATAACAGTCCTTATTTAAAATGAGCAAATTAGCTTTTATGCTGTAACAGTCTGCACTTTGTAAATCCCCATTTTTGTAAAGACTTAAAGTACCAACAATCATGGAAAGGCTGTCAATCGCTACAGTATCGCGTTCGTATTTGAATTGTTTGATTTTTGTCGGATTCCATAGCGACTGCAACCGCATCAGATTTTCCTGAGCAGAGACTACATTAAAAGTGATTAAGATAAAGAACAAACAGAGCGACTGTTTTCCGGTTGTTTTCAAAATACATTGTGTATAACAGAATCCTTAACAATAAAACGACATTTAATAAGAATCGTTGGCAAGAGCACTAATTCAATGTCTTTAACTGCTCCATAGCCGCTTTATTTCCCGGGTCCATTTTCAGCACTGCTTCAAAATCCGCTTTGGCAGCAGCTTTATCTCCCAGCGATTTATGGGCTATCCCTCTGTACAAAAGGTGCATGGGTTTGCGATCTAAATTGACCGCTTTGTCCATATCTTTCAGTGAGCGCTGCAAATCGCCGCTCATGCTGTAGCCGATTCCTCTGTTGATGTAAACTGTAGCTTTAGCAGAGTCAATCACAATGGCCTTGTTATACATTACAATGGCTTTTAAATGCTCGCCACGCATACCATGTATGTTGCCCATGCCCTCATATACATCTGCTCTGTTCGATTTTAGTTCAATTGCTTTTTTGAAATCAGCTTCAGCTTTTTCTACAAACAATGCCTGTGCTTTGGCATCTTTCTGTTCAGCCGCACGGCTCGCCATTTTTCCGTAATAATTGCCACGAATGCTGTGCGGCTGTTCCTGACCCGGATAAATTGATATTACCCTGCCCCATAAGGTTTCGGAATTTTGCCAGCTATCGACCTGAGCACGGGTCTGAACAAACCAGGCAACTGCAGCTACAACTGAAATTCCATAAAATATCACCCTTATGTTTTTGGGAATATAGGTCTCGACAGCCATTGCAAGCATAAATGACAGCCCAACATAAGGAAGATAACTGTATCGGTCTGCCATAATGACTACCCCTACAGAAATAAATTGCAGAACAAAAGCTACTGTGAAGAAATAAAATCCTACGCCAAAAGCAACAATTTTTGTTCTGACCAATGAAAATATACTCAAAGCGGCAATGGCAAGTGCCAAAACAAAAAATCCCCAGTAAATTGGTGAGTTATCGTATTGGGCCTGTGTAGGATATGGATGAAAGGTACAGAGATCTGTTGGCACAAAAAACTTAACGATGTACATACAAAAACCATAAGCGGCAAATTGAAAACGCTGTAAGATTGAAAAAGTATCGAATTTATTGACAGCAACCTCCCTACCTGTTTTTTCAAAAAATCCGCCAAAATCGCCCCCGCTTTGTACGTTCATTGCCATTAGTCCAAAATATAACGCAATAAGGAAAAATGGTAAATATTCCAGTATTTTTTTGGGTTTAAAAGATTGTTTCAATGATTCAAACCCATTTTTCTCTGTATTTCGATACATATCCATTAATATTAAAACTAATGGAAAAACTACTGCCATGGCCTTTGAAAGGCAGGATAATACAAAGGCTATCAATGCCAGAACGTACCATTTGTAATCCGATTTCTTTTCAGTACTGTATTTGCCTTCTAAAAATTTGTCATAGATAAGCAATCCAATCAGGAAAAAGAAAACATAGAGTACGTCTTTCCGCTCCGACACCCAGGCTACCGATTCGACATGCATGGGGTGCAATGCAAAAACTCCGGCGCTGAATACAGCTGCGAATAAATTCTCTTTACTGATTCTAAAAATAAGAAAAAAGACCAGCAGTGTATTTAAAAGATGTAAATATAGATTCCAGCTTATGAAAGGCCTGGCCGAGATGCCATGCACACATTCTTTGCATTCATTGGCATTCCAGCGCATAGTGAGCATAGTGAGCGGATGATAATTGAGCGAAACAACTTCCTCAAAAATTTGAGCGGAAGGAATCTGTTCATTTCTCACAAGAGGATTGTCAATCACGTAAACATTATCGTCCCAATCGACAAAATCATTATCAAGTGCAGGCTCATAAGCGATATAAGTAATTGCCATCAATCCTGCTGCAATAAGGAGTAAAATCCACAAAGAAAGTCCTTTTTTAGTGGCTAATTCCAAATTTGTTTGCTTGGATTTATTTTGAGTATTGATAGTTTTTTGTAATTCCTGCTTAGGAATGTTTTTTTGTTGCGGTTTTTTCTTGCTCATCGTTGTACTTTTAAAAACATGCTCAAGATAAGCAAACTGCCATTTCCATCAAAAAAAAATCCCAAAAATCATTGTTTGACCTTTGGGATTTATGCTGATTCTAAAAAGAATAGACTAAGGTAAAAACGCTTCGTTAACTTCACCCGCATCGTTTAGCCAGGCTGTTAATCCGTAATTGTAGCTCTTACTGCCTTTAATATCGAATTTAACAATTTCTTTTTTAATATTTGATAATTGGTGAAATGCTCTCGACACCATTGCTCGAAGTTCTTTGTTTTCTAAACCGTGATTATGCAGGTTATTTTCTTCTTCAGCAATTTCATACAATTGAGCACTGTTCATCAAATGGCCGTATTTTGTAAGCGTATTTACAACAAATTCCGGCCAGGGGTTTTCTTTGGTATATTTACGCTTTGCTACATCAGCAGCTGTTGATTTTAACTTTAATTTTTGGCCGCGTTTTTTTAAATCCTTAGATTCTGATTTAATTTTTGTTTTTGGGCCACGTTTTTTGGCTTCTTTTTTTAGTTCTGTTGAATTTGTAGCCAATTTATTTTTGGGTTTGGGGCCGCGCTTTTTGTGTACTTTCTCACTTTCAATTTCTAAAGAATTGGAGCCAGTATTGTTTAATTTTGATCCCAAATTATTTTTGGGAGTTCGTTTTTTGGGGTATTCAACAACTTTTACAGTGTTGGTAGATGGAGATGCTTCATTTGGGTCGGTCTTGGTTGCAACAGAAATAGCAAGTGCTTGTTCCTGATTAACTTCCGAAACAGTAGGACTAAGACTCTCGTGCAATTTCTGAATAGTAGTCTGTATTATCTGTATCTGAAAATTAAGTTTCCTCATTTCAGAATCGTATTGCATTAGCAATGCTTTTATTTCTTGATCGTTAAGTGTTGAGAAGTCCATATTTGAACAGATTGTGTTTAAGATTTTTTTCGTTACACAAAAAAAGAAAATTTGTTTCAAATATTTATAAATTCAATAAACTTTTTTTTAATTAAATACAAATAATATACAAAACATGTCCTTTTAGACATTTTTATAATAATCATTAAAAAAATATAAGACAATGATAATCAACAGTTAGACAATAATTAAAATACTAAATATCTAAGAAATAATGCAAAGACACCAAAAAATGATTTTAATCATTTTAATTTATCATCAATGTAGCTAAGAATTTTTCTCATCAAATGAACCCTATCTTTCCCCAACACATTATGTTTATGCATCGGATAAGGAAAATAATCCACTAAAATACCATTTTCTACAAAGGCTTTTACCAAACTCAAACTATGCTGTTCCAATACAACATCATCTGAAGTTCCGTGTATAATCATCAGATCTCCCTGTAGATTTTTTACATAATTGGCAAGTCTTGAATTGTTATAACCCTTCGGATTTTCATCGGGTCTGTCCATATATCTTTCTCCGTACATTGC
>CAMDAB010000155.1 GCA_945888475.1 Saprospira grandis DSM 2844
GAACTTGCCGACCCAGAGGAAGATTACAGCGAAAAAGGTGAGGCTGTAGCCGACAACAATCCCCCAATTGAAAAAGAATCGCTGCTTTCGAAACTAAAAAATAATAAGGGCGGACTGCTCAACAGCTTAATCAGCGAGGTTGAAGAAGATGAGCAAAGTTATCAAAAGGTAGAAGCCAGGGCCTGGGAAATAAATTCTATACAAGAAATTTGGGAAACTTATTGTAACGAAATTGATTCGCCTTCTTCACAGGTGCTTTACAAGGGAGCCATACTTGAAATCAAAGAGGGTTCCGATCAGATTTTCATCACTGTTAAAAGCAGCAGAGCCAAAGACGCTATTTTGAGAGACAATGCGCTGCTCGACAAAATGAGAAGCAGTTTTTCAAAATCCAATCTTCAGTTCAATGTTGAAATCGAAGAGGGGCCTGTTGAAGAAATTGTAAAACCCAAGGCTAAACCGCAAAGTGATCGTGACAAATACAGCTATTTCATGCAAATGAATCCACTTTTGGCAGATTTTCAGAAACGTTTCGGGCTCTACCCGGCCGATTATAACCCCAAGAAAAAATAATTTATGAAAACTAAATTTTTCTTACCCCTATTTCTTTCACTGAGCATTGCTGCTACAGCTTTTAGTTTTGGCCGTACTGAAAACCAAAGCAAGGAAACCACTGTGCTAATATGTAACAGCCAAAACGCCTATGCTTACCATAGCCACAAATGCTCGGGCTTACAGCGCTGCAAATCTGAAATTCTAAATATCAAGGTTTCTGAGGCTAAAAAACGCGGAAAAAGCGCCTGTAAAATTTGTTATAAGCATTAGACCTTTCCTGTTTTTTAAATATTTTTCAATGCCTCTCTTTTTGTGAGTTGGCTTAATGTCGCTGTATTTTCTAAGACAAATTGACCAACTGCTTCCGCATTTATTTTGGCAAATTCCCTCAAAGCCCAACCCTCTGCTTTTTGGATAAAAAACTCTTTTTCATGAGCTGTACGCAGAATATAGCTTTTCAACCTTTCGAAATCTGTATCTTTTTTGTACTTGAGTTGATAAAGCAAGGCAGTTCTGCGAAACCAAAAATTGTCGGATGCAATCCATTTATCTGGGTAGGATGATCGAAAATTGGGGTACTTTTTCAGGTAGGTACCGATGAGTTTTGAGGCAACTGCATCGACTGAATCCCACCATGAATTTTCCGAAATCATTTTTTCCAACAAGGGCATCCAGCTTTCATCGGCCTTTTTAATCGGTTTTTCTAAAATTTCCATGGCAAAATAATGGCATTCGCGCTGTGGCGCTGCCCAAAGTTTTTCGATAAGGTCTTTAAGTTCATCGTCCTGAGGAAGTTTATAGGTAGCAAGAAAATCTTTTTGAATCGATTTTCTCAATTCACTTTTGATTCCAAAAAACTGAAAACGATTGCGCATGTATTTCGACATGGCATTAGCATCTACAATATTATTAAATTTTGAAAATTCCTGTAGGATAATACCTACAAATTCATTGTTAGAGACGGTAAACATTTTGTATTTAATTCAAAAAAAAGTAAAACCCTGCATACTCAGTTATCTATGTCTTTAACCCTTTCGAGTAGTCTAACTGAATGCAAAAGCTTTACAAATTACTTGTAAAATGATTATAATTTCATATCTTTAGGCAAAATTAATAATAAAATGTAAGCCATATGATGTTTCCAAATGATGATGACGAACTTGAATTGGAAGATGACTTCTCATGGGATGATGAAGACGAGGAAGAGGAAGAAGACTATTCCGATTTACCCGATTATGAGGAAGAAGAAGAACTGCCGAAACAAACTGTAGTTCCAACAAAACCTCAGAGTACAAAAGTAAATTATGCAGAAGTTAGGATCGAAAAAAGACCGGCACGTCTCGATATTACCAAAAACTCTGAAGAAGATAGCCGAGTTCCTAACAGGCATACAATGGGCGATCTTGAAGATCAGGTAAAAAAAGATTTCCGCTACATGAAAGGCAAGGGCTATTTTATGGTTCAACCCTTTCTGATTATGGACGAATATCCTTTTAAAACCAAAAACGGCGATTCAGATATTCCGCGCAAAGATGGCAAAAATGTGGCTGAAGATATTGTGTTGGTGATTGGTCGTCTGCCCAAATTCAAAAGTGTAGAAGAATTTAAAGGGAAACCTTATATACGTGGCGAAATCATGCTCGTTCGCCCCGGACTCTATGATATAGGGCAATTGAAACCGCATTTTGCACTGGTTATTAAAAAGAAATACAAGGTCATCAAACAAGCAAAAATTAGAGTTCGTGACCTTTTTGATGTAGTCAAAAACGAACTTCAGAATGGGAAGCCATTTGTGTTGTACAAAGAATTTCCGAAGTTAATTGTCTGATGAATCATCTAAAAATTAAAAGGTCTCTCCGAAAATTCGTTGAGACCTTTATACTTTTGGCGCTTTCCAAAATTACAGAACGACCATTTTAAATATTTTTAAAATTCTTTCTTTTTCGGCTGTTTCCAAAGGATTACCTTCAAGGTAAAGTTCCTGTAATGTGGCAGCAAGTACATCCATTTCTGTCGGAATTGCTTTAAGGTTGTTATTTCTCAAATCGAGGATGAGCAGATTTTCCAATTTCGAAAGACTTACTGGCAGCTCACTGAGCTTATTATCCGATAAATCGAGTTCCTGGAGTTGCTTGAGCTTACCAAAATTAGCAGGAAGCGTTTCCAGTTTATTTTCCTCGAGATTCAGATTTGACAGTTTTTCAAATTCACAAAATGAATCGGGCAATGCAGCTATTTTATTAAAACTGAGGTCTAAAATTTCCAGGCTTTCGAGCCCCTCAGGGTTTAGGTCGACCGATTGAAAACTATTGAAAGCAGCATAAAGCTCCCTTAACGCATTCAGACCATTCAGCGCATTGCCAAAATTTTCAAGTTTATTTTGCTTGAGGTCGAGCCACTGCAAAGAATTCAACTGGTTTAAGGCATCGGGTAGCTCTTCCAGACTATTTACAGAAAGGTCGAGCCATTCCATTTTAGAAAGCTGCGCAATTGCCGATGGTATTTCTTTCAACCCGGTAGAAGTAAGATCTAATTCTGCCAGATTGCTCAAGGAACAGATTTCAGATGGGAAATGTCCGAGAGGATTCTCTTCGAGATTGAGTCTTTCCAATTTATGAAGTGTTCCTAAACCAAGTGGAAGAGTTTTAATACTGTTATTGCATAGATCAAGAGTAACGAGACTTTGCAGCGCGCCAAAACCCTCGGGAATACTATTTATTTCATTCAAAGACAGATTCAGGTATTCAAGTTTTGTCCAGCAACTGTAATCTTCGGGCAAAGAACTTAGTTGGGTATTAGATAGGTCAATTTCTCTGATCGAAGCAAGCATCATCAAAGCTGCAGGCACTTTCGAGAGTGGATTGCCATCCAGATCCAGACTTTGCAGATTTTTGAGCTGCGCAAAACTTTCGGGAAGATCCGTTAATTGATTTTCTGTCAAATCGAGCTCTTCCAGGTGTTGAAGTTCTGAAAATTCACCAGGCAGACTTGATAATTCATTCATCTCCAAGCTGAGTTTGCGCAAATTTGTAAGTTTTGAAAAATCTGCAGGAATAGTCGTCAATTTATTATTTCTTAAATCCAATTTTTCAAGTGACTGTAATTTTGAAAAATCGTCAGGAAGCTGTTTAATCCGATTCGAAGACATATCCAACCAGCGTAGCTTATCGAGCGAAAGTATAGGAGATGGGATCTCACGAAATTTATTTTCTGATAGATCTAAAAATTCAATCGTTTTCAGATTGGAAAAATTGTCAGGCAGCCGTTCAAGTAAGTTTTCTTCGAGATTGAGCAATTGCAAGGTCTGTGTTGCGCATACAGCTTCAGGCAGCGTATCCAGATTTTTACGGTCAAGCAAAAGTTCGGTCAAGTTGCCATTTTCCTGTTGTTTTTTGATGTATTCTTCGATATTCATAACTTGTTGATTTTTAAAATTGAGTTGAACTCAAAAATATTTTATTTAGCCGATATTACCCAGAGAATGCCCGATTATTTTGAGCTCTGATGCTATTTTCCAATTACAATTTTTGCAAAAGCGCTGCCCGCTGAGGTCTTGATGCTCAGGCTGTAAATTCCCTTTGATAAATTAGATGCATCGATTTCTCTGCTTGTACCGCTCAAGGCCCTTTTAGCGTTCATGCTGTACAATTCCCATTTAAGGCCTTCGTAATCAGCTAGCTCAATTGAAAATTTTCCATTATTCGGATTGGGTACAATTTTCACTTCTAATAACTTAGGAATTAAATCAACTTTATTCAAAACAGTTTCAGTACAGCCCAGAAATCCGTCCGAGAATCCGGAAGCCTGCATCAAACTGCCCTGCCAATTCATTTGTTGCTGAAAAATTCCCACCGAAACAAGCGAAGCAAAGGATGAGCAAAGACCCCAAATTTGGTCGTTGCCTGTTCCCCCTAGCGTTTCCGACCTTTCAATCTCGGCACTTGAAGTATCTATTCCCAGTAAAAAAGCATCAAAACCACCATTGGTCAAGTGCATTAAGCTACCAAGCAGTGAATCTTGAAAATAACCAGCCAGCCAAATTTTGTTGTTTTGAAATGCAAGATCAAAAACATAGGCATTCGCAATGGTATTTGTTTGTCCCACTGCAGTAGCATCGGCATTCAAATTCATTTTTACCCAAAAAACATCATAGTAACGGAAGGCTGTCATCAGTGTAAAACTATCTACATCTAACACTGCCACAAAATCTCCAATGAGCCAGATTGAGTTTTTATCGGGGCTAAGCCTCATTTTTTTGGGTTCATCGTCATATACCCCACCCCATCTTTTGTGGCTCATCCAATTACCTGCAGCATCGATACGGGCCATCAGTATGTCGACATGAGAAGGGCTATGATAATAGATTCGACCGGGCATTTGAAGACTGTCACGGAATTCGGCTGCTATCCAGGCAGTACCGTCAGGAAGCGGGCAAATCGTTTTAGCCTTGGCCCATTTGGCATAGGGAGCATCGCTCATCCAAATTGCATTGCCATTGACTGTTTCCAATTTTAATGCAAAAAGATTGTAGGCATTCCGACAAAACAAAGTATCATTTTCATAGAAAAGACTATCGTTATAATCGCCGGAGATCCAGAGAAACTGCCCACCGGGAGAAACCTGCAAATCGAGTACATGCACAATTCCTTTGGGATTAAATTTTTTGGCCCAAAGCAGCTGACCATTATTGTTATATTTTGCAATAAAACTTGTTTGGAGATTGCTATTCAACTGAATGTTGTCAATTTGTAATTGACCTGAATAGGTGCCACTCAGATAAAAATTACCGAAACTGTCGCTGCAAACCGAATTTAAATCATTGTTTTGGGCATTGCCCAGTACTTTAGAAAAAACGATTTGACCTAAACTGTCATAAGCCACAAAAAAAATATCGGATCCACCGGCCGAGCTGAAATTACTGGGACCTAAACTCATCTGCTGCTGATAAATTCCGGAAACAAGCAGATTTTGACCAATTTTAACAATTGACTTGCAGGCATCGCCGCCCTGTCCGCCCAAAATCTGCGGATTAGTGCAAAATTGTGCTTTTGCATGGAGCACAATTGATAAAATTGCCAAAAGAAAAATAAATCTAAGCTGCATAATGCCCAAAAATAAGCTAAAATTTTCCTAATAAGCTGTTGCCTATCTTTTATACCAACAAAAAAACCTATTTTTGTGTTAAGATAAAGTATTAAAAGTGCTTTTTAAACTACTTTTAATTTATTTTTCAGATAGTACTGGTACATAAAGACAAACGCATATAAATCATAGTTATGAAAAAAACTCATATAATTGCTTTGATCGTAATTGCAGCTGCAATTGGCATTCTCATCACAATGCTTGGCAGTTTCGATACCTACAGCAATTTTACTGAAGCAGCAGCTACAAAGGGCAAAACACATACGGTTATTGGACATTATGTACCCGGCACTGCCTTCTACGATCCTAAAATTAATGCCAATTCATTTTCTTTTGTTATGAAAGATGAAAAAGGTATCGAAAAAAAGGTCATCAGCAATACTGAGAAGCCTCAGGATTTTGAGCGTTCGGAGCAGATTCAAATTAAAGGCTACATAAAAAATGATGTTTTTATTGCAACAGACATGCAGTTGAAATGTCCTTCGAAATATCAGGACCAAGCCATTCAAAACAGCAAACAGGCCTCAAGGTCTTAAAGTGCTAAGCAGTTTTCGAAATACAATCAGACATTTTTCATGAACTATATTGGTGAACATCTTTGGCCGGGGATTTTGGGACATGTACTTATCCTAACGGCCTTTATTGCTGCATTGCTGGCATTGCTTGCTTACAGTTTTGGGACTAACAGCAAATTGGAAAGCAACACAAATAAGTGGAAAATCATTGGTAGAATTGGCTTTAGTTTGCACAGTTTTTCCATCCTCGCTATAATTTTTCTACTCTTTTTCATAATGATCAAACGATATTATGAATATGAATATGTCTGGGGACACACCTCCGATGATTTGCCTTTCCAGTACATTTTTTCGGCATTTTGGGAAGGGCAGGAGGGCTCATTTTTGCTTTGGATGTTTTGGAATGTAGTGCTTGGAATGATTCTGATGTTCAGTTCCAAAAAATGGGAAATGCCGGTAATGGCATCCATGGCATTGGTACAGCTTTTTCTCAGCTCCATGATTTTGGGATTTTATGTAGGCGCGGGTGATGCTAGAATAGGCTCCAATCCCTTTGCTTTACTGCGCGATGTACATGAAGCCCCAATTTTTAACACGCCCAATTATTTACAAACGGTAAAAGGAACCGGATTGAATCCATTGTTGCAAAATTATTGGATGACCATCCACCCTCCTACCCTTTTCCTTGGTTTTGCATCAACGGTTGTGCCTTTTGCCTATGCAATTGCAGGGCTGTGGACACGCGAGCACCGCGCCTGGATGAAACCTGCGCTGAGCTGGGCTTTGTTCTCGGGAGCAATATTAGGAACAGGCATTCTTATGGGTGGAGCCTGGGCTTATGAGGCGCTTAGTTTTGGTGGCTACTGGGCCTGGGACCCTGTGGAAAATGCTTCGCTGGTACCTTGGATTATCATGATTGCCGGTATTCACACAGGGCTTGCCGCTAAAAATTCTGACCATTCTATCAGAAGCACTTATCTGTTTTTTATATTTTCATTTGTACTCATTGTTTATTCAACCTTTCTTACAAGAAGCGGCGTGTTGGGCGAAACCTCTGTACATGCCTTTACCGAAATGGGGCTGGAGTGGCAATTGATCGGATTTTTGGCTGTACTGACCATTTGGCCGCTCTGGATGTATTTTTCCAGGTCACGCGGCATTCCTAAACCTGAAAAGGAAGAAAGCGCCTATTCCCGGGAGTTCTGGCTTTTTGTTGGGGCATTGGTGCTGCTCTTTTCATCTGTGCTGATAACTTTTACGACCTCTATCCCAGTTTGGAATAAAATTGCCGATGGCTTTGCCTGGCTATTTGGAGCAGGCGATGTGCCCAATATTGCACCGCCAAAGGATGAGGTTGAACACCATAACAGATTTCAGCTTTGGATTGGCGTGCTGATAGGAATCTTATCTGGCATGACAATTTTTATGCGATATAAGATAATTGAAAGATTATCAACAGATATGGATGACGAAGAAACTTCCAATCATAAAACTTTTACGCTTACTTTGTTTGGCATTAATTTTTCACTTAGAACTGGTAAAAACAAAAAATTTAGTGTTTCTCCTGAGGGTGTTTCTAAAAAAAGTCGATATTTTGGCAGTTTTGCAAATTTCTTAAAGGGCTTTTTTACAGAGCCAACTAGTTACAAAAATTTTCTACTTAAGCATTTTGGCATTGCACTTTCTATAGCAACACTATTGACCTTACCTTTGATGTTATTGGCAGGGATTTACGCCTGGCAGTATTGGCTGCTGGTATGGAGTGGTCTTTTCACTGTAACATCCAATCTAGATTACATTATTAGTGTGCTACGCGGAAAATTCCGCGTTGCTGCAGCTCCTGTGGCACATATTGGTTTTGGATTATTGATGCTTGGGGTAGTCTATTCAGGCGTTTTGAAAAGACCTATTTCGACAGGTTTCAACAGCATTGAAGTGAATGACCTTAATCCGCAATCGAATAAAAATGTTTTGGTTGCTAAGGGCGATAAAATACAAATTGGAGAAGGGTACTACGTGCAATACACCCGCGATTGGCCGCAGGGTAACATGCAGTTTTTTGAATTAAAATTCACCAAAAAAGACTCCAGTGGAAAGATTCTTGA
>CAMDAB010000156.1 GCA_945888475.1 Saprospira grandis DSM 2844
TATGGCAATCACACTCAAAGAAGGCGACAAAGCCCCCGAATTTAAAGGCTTGGATCAAAATGGAAAAGAAATTGGTTTAACCGATTTCAAAGGAAAAAAACTTGTGCTTTACTTTTATCCTAAAGATGATACCCCCGGATGTACCAAAGAGGCCTGCAACCTACGCGACAATCACAGTCTGCTCTTGTCGAAGGGTATTGCGGTGGTAGGCGTAAGTCCTGACAGCACTGCATCTCATCAAAAATTTATCGGTAAATATGAATTGCCTTTTTCATTAATTGCCGACACAGAAAAATCGCTGCTGAAATCCTACGGTGCCTGGGGCGAAAAGAATATGTACGGCAAGATAACAGAAGGCGTGCTACGTTCGACTTTTGTTATTGATGAAAATGGTGAAATTCTGAAAGTTTTCAAGAAAGTACAGACAGATACACATAGCGAACAAATCTTAAAAGCATTGGGAATTTAAACCCATGAAATAAGCACCTTGGATGGACAGCAAAACGCTGCTAAACAGACTGAAAGAGAACGATGAAACGGCTCTTAAGGATATTTTTTATCAATACCATAAGGCCGTTTTTCAGACAATTTCAAAAATTGTTAATGAATCAAATACTACAGAGGATTTGGTTCAGGATCTTTTTTTTCGGTTTTGGGAAAAAAGGCATCAACTTGATATTCAGGGCGAACTGGGGCCTTATTTAAGAAGAATGGCCGTAAACGAAGGTTTGGGTTATTTGCGGAAAAATAAAAAATACAGCATCGAGGATATCGATGAGCAATACGATCTTTCATCAGATGGCACAACGGATTCGCTGCAATTACACAACGACCTGCAAAAAGCTGTAGATGAGGCCCTTACGCATTTGCCGCCAAAATGTCGTATCGTTTTTTCACTGAGCCGATTCGAGGGGCTGAGCTACCGTGAGATTGGCGAAGAGATGAATATTTCAATAAAAACTGTTGAAAACCAAATGGGTAAGGCATTAAAAGTTATGCGCTCGCTCCTGAAAGATTATTTGCCAGGTCTGCTCATTTTTTTAATGTCGGGAATAGGGGCATTGCTTTTTCTGTGCATCTTCTATGTCAGAATCGCTATGCAGTTTTTCCAATTTTAACAACTGCGCATGAAACAAAATTATACAGAAAACACAGCTTGGACATTGATTGGCAAGGAATTGTCAGGAAATATCACTGAAGCTGAACTCAAAGAATTGCAAGGCTGGAAGGCTGAAAATTCGGAACACCTTAAAATTTATGAGGAGTGTAAACTTATCTTCGATAAGGCGCTTAGTGATGGAAATGTTCAACCCAATACCGATGCAGCTTGGCTCAAGTTAAGCATGCGAATTTCCGCTTCAAATAAAAGAAAAACTCCTGTACTAAAACTATGGCATTATGCGGTCGCAGCTTCGATTGCTATTATGTTATTAGGAAGTTTTTGGGTCTACCCTCAGTTTTCAACCTATTTTGGTTCAGAAGACCGTTCGAAATGGCTTTCTGTAATCAATAAGGATGATGATCCAAAAACGATTCAAATGCCCGATGGATCTACCATTATACTTAGCGCTAATACGGAGATAAAGTATCCTGAAAAGTTTGACAAGCGCTCAGTTGAAATCAAAGGAGAGGCATTTTTTAAGGTCGTTTATAATCCGAAAAAACCTTTCAAAGTCTTATCGGATAAAACAGAAATTGAGGTACTGGGAACTTCATTTAATGTCAGACAGAAAAACAATGAAGTTTTTGTAATGGTCGAAAATGGAAAAGTGAATTTTAGCGCTGAAGGTCTGGCTCCAATTTTACTTTTATCGGGTAAGGGCGCTGTTTATAACAGTTTAAGCAAAAAGATAAGACCTAGAATAAATCAAAATGCATCGGCCTGGAGTACCAAATCATTCAGATTTCAAAACACTCCGGTTAATGAAATTATATCTACTCTTACTGATGTTTATGCTTTGAAAATAGAAGTTAGTTCTGAATCTCTGCTCAAATGTGAATTTAATGGGGTGTTCGATAACATAGCTCCAGAAAATATTTTGCATGCACTTAGTTTCAGTATGGGGGCAAAGCTGAGTTTTGAAAACGGAGTTTATACCTTGACTGGTTCGGGCTGCAATAACTAGTACAGTACATTTTTTTGAAAGTTCACTCACTTTAAATGTGTGAACTTTTTTTATTTTAAGATAAGTTCTTTAACTTTATGCAGAATCATTTCTGCTATGCGTCCATCATTTTTGCTGCTTTTGTTGACTATTTGTCTTTGCTCTCTGCATTTTGCTCAGGGTCAGACACTTATTGATCTGAATTACAACAACAGGTCATTGTCGGATGTTTTGGCAGATCTGGAGAAAAAACACAAACTCCGTTTTTCATATTCCCAGAATAAACTCGAACTTAAAAGAGGAATCAATATCTATCTGCGCCAAAAGACTTTAGACATAGCGCTCAAGTCGATGTTTGATCAGAATAATATTAGTTATTCACAGATTGGGCAACAATGGGTTTTGAAAAATGGCAATAAACCTGAGCCGCAAAAGAAAAAAACTGAAAATACTGTAAACGTTAAAACAGTTTTACCCAAAATTTCAGAACCGTTACAGATTGAAAAGAAAGAATATCGCCCCATTTTATTGGATGAACAGCAAAGCAGCGATTTAAAAATTGAGCATCATAAAACTGAATTTAAACCAGAAGTTCATCCGCCGCTTTTTAATGCTAGTAAAAAACAAAACATTCATTTTTTGCAGTTTTCTGCAATTGGCAATACGAATGCCAGTAGTTTTAGAACCAATCGAATAGGTATCAGTTTATTATGGGGTGTTCACGGATCCTCAAAAGTATTTGAAATTGCAGGAATTGGCTCGGTGCTGCGCAAAAACATGCAGGGCTTTCAATTTTCACCAATCTTTAATTCCGTGGGTATCAACACCTATGGGTTTCAGTTGGCTGGAATCATGAGTTCAACTGCCGGTAAACTAAAAGGTTTGCAAGTTTCCGGACTTTTTAACTTTGCCAACGAAGTGTCGGGCATGCAAATCTCACCGGGTTTTAATATGACAACTGCTGACCTTAATGGCATTCAGTTGGCAGGAATCGGTAATATAAGTGCCAATGCCGATCAAGCAGCTCAGGCTGCTGGACTTTTTAATCTTTGCAAAGCTAATGCGAATGTGCAAATATCAGGTTTTTACAATAAAACCAAAAGGCTCAAAGGCATTCAAGTTTGTGCCGGAATAAACGAAGCCGATGAATCCTCAGGTGTTCAAATGGGTTTTGTAAACAGAGCCAAAATGCTCAAAGGCGTTCAGATGGGTTTTATCAATTTTGCCGATACTGTTGAGGGCGTTTCATTAGGGTTTATTAACATAGTAAGAGCTGGTGGATACAATAAAATTGAAGCCTCCTTCAGCGAGTCGATGCATGTGCTCATGAGTTTGAAGATCGGTTCCCGAAATATGTACCAGGTCTGTCAGGGTGGTTTTAATCTTAAAGGCAAGGCTTGGGGATTAGGCTGGGGTTTGGGTTCGGTTTTTAATCTTAATAGACGCTGGCAGATCAATTCGGAAGCTGTATTGATGCACATCAATGAAGATATTCACTGGAATCCGGTATTGAATTTAAATACCCAACTTAGGGCTGGTTTTGAGTATAAACTCGACAAAGAATTTAGCCTTTATCTAGGGCCTACGGCCAATTTTATGCTCTCGCGTTACAGAGACAAGGAAACAGGCATCATTGGTTCCTCCGTTCCGATGTATTCAATTGTTGACCATACCGACCGTTACAATACAAATTTCCGCTTTTGGATCGGTCTTCAAACCGGTATGAGAATGCGACTTTGGTAAATTACTATTAAAAAATCATCATGTTCGATTATTATTTTAACGACGATCACAAACTGTTCAGACGTAGCCTGCGCGATTTTTTTGATAAGGAAGTAATGCCTTTTATTGATGAATGGGAGGCGCAACAACAAATTCCCAAAGAAATCTGGAAAAAAATGGGCGATATGGGCTATTTGGGTTTGAATTTTCCTGAATCGGTAGGAGGAACAGATCTTGATTTTTTCTATTCGGTCATTTTTGCTGAGGAAGTTTCGAAATGTTATTCAGGCGGTTTTGCGATTTCTCCATTGGTGAATTCTTACATGGCTGCGCCTTATATTTTCAAATACGGTTCTGAATTTCAGAAAGAAAAATATGTTAAACCTGCAGTTGCCGGCGATCAAATTTGTTCCATAGCCATTTCTGAACCCGGTGCAGGTTCCGATGTTGCAAACATTCAAACCAAGGCCATCAAAAACGGAGATCATTACATTGTAAATGGCTCCAAAACCTTTATTACCAACGCTTATTATGGCGATTTTATCGTAACGGTACTCAAAACAAATCCCGAGGAAGGAATTGGAGGGGTAAGTCTCCTGATTATCGATCGAAATGCCGAGGGAGTTTCGGCCCGCAAACTCAACAAATTGGGCTGGCATGCATCAGATACCGCCGAGCTGAGTTTTGACAATGTAAAGGTTCCAGTTGAAAACCTGATAGGCGAGGAGGGTATGGGCTTTTACTATCTTATGGGCGGTTTACAGCTCGAAAGGCTTATAGGTGCCATCATGGGCGTAGGTGCCTGTGAGTCTGCAATGTCTTACACCCTTAAATATATGTCGGAAAGGCAGGCATTTAACCGACCTATCAATAAGTTTCAAGTTTTACGGCACAGAATGGCACAGCTTGCTACCGAAGTCGAAATCAACAAGGCTTTTGCATATCATTGTGCCAAGCTACATGCTCAGGGCGAGTATATTGTAAAAGAATGCTCTATGGCCAAGCTCAACTCTACTGAGCTGTCAGACAAACTTATGTACCAATGCCTTCAGTCCTTCGGTGGCTATGGATTTATGGAAGATTATAAGATTGCTCGCATGTTTCGCGACAGCAGAGTAGGCACTATTGGCGGCGGCAGCTCCGAAATTATGCGCGAGATTATTGCAAAAATTGTGATTGACGGGCAGGAGTATGAATAGAGATTTTAATAATGCTCAATTTTCTTTTTATTCAAAAATTGTAATTAAATCATTTTGAATAGCGGCAATCAATTTTTGGTTTTTTAAACTTTTTTCGCTTACCAAATCAACATTTAATTTTAGTTTTTCTGATAAAGCTTGTTGAATCATAACAAATTGCAAAAGGCTAATATTATCTTTAAAACTAATGAGGATGTCTAAATCGCTACCCTTTTTTGCGTCGCCTCTTGCATAGGAACCAAAAATGCCAATTTTGTTAGGCCTGTAAGGCATCAAAAAAGTAATAATTTTAGTTTTGAATGAATCTGTCATCATATTTTGAGCATTATATCTTTTAACCAATCAATAAGAGAAAAAATTCAATTAAATTTCAATGCCTTATATTTTTGGTAAAGTTTTATACCAAAGCTTATACTCCTTTTTGCTTTTGTTGACATATTGATAGACCAATCGAATTGTACCGTCTTCGTTTTTAATAAGCTCCAATTCAGTCTGGTAGAAATAATTCGAGAGATATTTATTTGCTCCCAATTTTCTCCAACCAAGATAGCCCTGTTTTAAAATGCCCTTTACATTTTTTTCTGCGCAGGATATACATCTATAATCTACAGTTTGAAAATCGCAGCGACCGTTTTTGAGTTTAAAGGTATATTTTAGGACGACATCGTCTTTACCTTTGGCAACAAGAATAAGCGTATCGCCAGATTTTGAGCTTGTTAAAATTACATCGTTTTTTCGGTTATTCCTATTAAAGATGTTAATATCTTCCACTACTTCTTCAATAACCTTGTGCTTTATTTGTGGCAAATCCTGTGAAAATAAATTAGCGGTCAGTATAGCAATAAACACTAGTATTGATGTTAGTTTTTTCATGTTTTGTCTGTTTTTGCTTTAATAAATGTCATTAGTTAGTCTAACATTCCAGATCCATTTACCTGTTTTCAGGTCAAGTTTGTTCATTGATTGAGTACCGATAACTATTAAAGTATTTCCTGATTGATTAAGCTGTTTTATCTCTTCTGTTCTTTTTTCTACCAAGGGATTTTTTAAAGTTGCCGACCATTTTTCTTTCAAAGTTTCACGGTCAAGGGCAGTAAAAATCCACTCATAATCCTGGTTGTCTTTTGTTTTGGACAAAATCAACCAATCTTTTTCGGCATAGTACAATTTGTGCTTTTTGTTAAAAATAATCTTTTCAACTATATGCTCAATAAGGTTAGGTTCGATATAATCAGAATTTGAACTTATTGTCTTAGTTGAATTATTTCTTTTCAGAATTGCTTTTTTTCGAGTATCGCCTTCGAATTCAAATTTCAGAGAATCAGAGAAAAAGAATGTAGTCAGTTCAAAATTTGATTCGTTAAGCTGATTTGTATTTTTCTGATCCTCCAAAAGCGTTGCTTTTCCGCTTATATCATCCAAATAATAAATCCTTGCGTCGTCCGCTTTAATTACAATCCCGGATTTTCCTGTTAAATTAGCATTGACATGGCCGTATTGAAAAACCAGATCATTGTTCAGTTTTTTTAATTGATCATCATTAAACCTCAGTTTTCCGGTCTCTATATCATAGATTTCTATACAGGCTCTTTTCTTTTCGAAGCTATGGTAATAAACAAAAAAGCTTTTGTTGCTCACTGCAAAAAGCGTTGCGTCGTTATTTAATTTGAATGATTTTGTATTGATCTTTTTGGCATTTTCGGCATCGTATATATCTGCATAGATAGTTTTACTGCCACTTCTCTGTACGAAATTTCCTTTTGAGCTGTATTGGGTACAATAAAAAATACTATAGACCTGCACAATTTTTTTGCCGTCAGGAGTTATCATAGCTCCCTCATTTTCTGGGGGGTAACTGCCCAATCCGCAGCTGTTTAGGAAAACAGTTGCTAAAAAAGCCAGCATTATTGTTGGGAGAAATTTGATTATTTTCATAGCTGAGTTTTTTTGAAAATTAGAAAAGATTGGCCAATAATCGGTGAAAATGGTGTACTCCTTGTTCTCTTGTGGGAGAAAATCGGCCATTACTATAAAAGCTGCTTTTTAGCCCTTTTTGTACACTGTGCACCACGTCTTCGTCTTCCATTTCGGTCTGATGCAGCATGTCTTTTGAAAATGCTGCCGATTCATTTCCGGGTAGGAGATAGGTGTAAAATTTAACCCATGTTTTATCAATGCCAATTGGCTCCACCACATTTACCGAAATGCCCCAGGTATAAACATTCAGCATCATATTGGGGAAAATCCACCAATAATAGGCATGGATTCTTTTGCCGTAATCAATTGAGGACTCTGGCAATTCAAAGGCAGCTGCACCGGGATCGGCCACGCCTAGTTGAAGGTTACAATATTCAAATATTTCACTGCTATATTCCGCATAATCAAGATTTGCGCCTAAACCAGGATGGACAAAAGGCACATGAAAACCCTCCAGATAATTGTCGCAATAGAGCGCCCAATGCACATTAATGCTGTATTCTGCCGAATTTTCTGCATCGAAAACCAATTGGTCGAATGGGAACCAGCTGAGGCGTTCCATAATCGGTTTGAAAACAGTTTCAAAGTCAATCTTCGGCGCTAAAGAACAAAACAGGAATGTCCCTAGATTTTTTAGACTGATTTTACTTAAATTATCAGCTTCGCGCGGAAAATCCAAAGCCTCTTTAAATTCAGGCATAGATTTGAATTTGCCGTCCAGCGCAAAACAGCGACCATGATAACCACAACTCAACTGGCGCATTTTTCCTGCCTTTTCAACGATTATCTTGCCACGATGCGTACAAACATTTGACAGACAACGCAATTCGCCATTCTGGTCACGACTCAGTAACAGTGGCTCCGATAAACTGCCCGGCAAGAGTTCAAAAGGTTTGCAATAAGCATTTTCATTCAGTTCGCTCTTGTCGCCAATCCATTGCCAGCTTGGCACAAAGGCTTCTTTGATTAAATGATGATAAACCAAAGGGTCGCTGTAAAAAGAACCGGGTAGAGTATTGGCCTTTCTGATATCGGCGTCGATATGGTATTTGCGCATTGGTTAAATTTTATCGGCTAAATTAAGCAAAGTGGTTTAGAATACAAAAAATAAAAAAAAGCAATAGCTCATCGATATTGCGTTATTTAACCCAATTCCGTCATTAGAGTTCGTAATGAAGGCCAAAAGTGCGAAGGAAATAAGGGCTCACACAGTTTTTTCGGGTGAAGGAATAGTCACACCTATTTCAAGCTCGAAAAAACGAGTAAGTGCTTAGTTTCAAAGCAATTTTG
>CAMDAB010000157.1 GCA_945888475.1 Saprospira grandis DSM 2844
CTCAGATAACGTTCAAAATCCTCTGCTGCAAAAAGTGCATTGGCATAATAGCAACAGACGGTAAAATGCTCATCGGAATTCAAATAGCTCAGCGCATCGGCATGTCTTTCGTAAAAACGAATCTGAGCATATACGTCATCGCGACGGATATGCCTAAAATTGCTGTAGAGCTCACTGAGTGGATTATTGTTAAATTTCATCCCGAATTTTTTAAACTATATCTAAAACGCAAATGCTTTGTGCTTAGTTTGTTCTAAATTCCCGAAAATTTTAAAATTCTATATAAATTTACGGTTTCAAATACAAAATTAATTTTTGTAGGACAAAACAAAGACAATAATATCAAAACTTATCAATATGTCAAAATCAACACTAAGCTTATTTTTTGCTGCAGTCATATCGGTGCTAACTGCCAATGCACAGAAAAAAGAAGAAAGCAAATGGGATGTATCCAATCCCGGTCAGAGCTGGAATTTCAAAGAGGTAAAATTCAATACCGATGAAGGCACCTGGATGAATCTGGATGTCAGCCCTGACGGAAGTCAGTTAGTTTTTGACATGCTGGGCGATATTTATATTATGCCAACAAGCGGCGGCAAGGCTAAGGTGCTGCGCAGCGGGCTCCCCTTCGAAATTCAGCCGCGTTTCAGTCCCGATGGTAAAAAAATCAGCTTTACCAGCGATGCGGGCGGTGCAGACAATATCTGGATTATGAATGCCGATGGTAGTAATGCCAAGCAAATTACCAAAGAGTCATTTCGACTTTTAAATAATGCGGTGTGGACCGCTGACGGTAATTACCTCATTGCACGCAAACATTTTACATCCGGCCGTTCCCTCGGCGCTGGCGAAATGTGGATGTACCATATCAGTGGCGGCAGTGGCATTCAGCTCACCACCAAAAAGAACGACCAACAGGATGTAAATGAGCCAACTGTGAGCAAGGACGGCAAATACCTCTATTTCTGCGAAGATATGTACCCGGGCGGCTATTTCCAATACAATAAAGACCCAAACAATCAGATTTATGCCATCCGCCGCTATGAATTTGAAAGCGGAGAATTGACCGATGTAACAGGTGGTCCCGGCGGTTCCTGCCGTCCGCAGATTTCTCCAAAAGGCGATGTTTTGGCATTTGTACGCAGGGTAGGCACCAAGTCGGTACTCTTCTTGCGCGACCTGAAAAACGGATTGGAATGGCCCATTTATGATAAATTGAACAAGGATCAGCAAGAGGCCTGGTGTCTTTTTGGGGTTTATCCCAATTTTGCCTGGCTGCCCGACAATGAGCATATCATCTTCTGGGCTGGCGGCAAATTCAATAAAATCAATACCAAAACTTTAGAAAGTGTAAATATTCCATTCGAACTCGAAGTGAATATGAAAATTGCCGATGCTTTGGATTTTAAATACAAGGTTTTCAACGAAAAAGAAACAGCTAAGGTCATTCGTCAGGCAGTTACCTCTCCCGATGGAAAAACTTTAGTGTTCCATGCCATCGGATACCTTTGGAAAAAGGAAATGCCCAATGGCAAACCTGTACGACTTACATCGGCAAAGGATTTTGAATATGAGCCATCCTTCTCAGCAGATGGAAAGAGCATTGTTTACACGACCTGGAATGACGAAAGCACCGGCGCTATTTATAAAATCAATCTCGATGGAAGCGGCAATCAGAAGCTCAGTACCGAAAAAGGTATTTTCCATACGCCCGCTTTCTCTCCCGATGGCAGCAAAATAGTATATCAACGTGCTCCCGGCAATGGCGATCAGGGCTTTGCATACTGTGAAGAACCTGGCATTTACTGGATTCCGGCAAATGGCGGCAAAGAAACTTTAATTATTGATGAAGGTTCTGCTCCGGTTTTCAGTGCCGATGGCAAAAGAATTTTCTTTCAGTCGGGCGGCTATTTTTTTGGCGCATTGACCAAGGAACTCATCAGTGTCGATTTGAGCGGCAATGACAAAAAGACCCATGCAAAATCGAAATATGGCAATGGCTTTTCGGTCAGTCCCGACAATCAGTGGATTGCCTTTGTAAACCTGCATCAGGCCTATGTGGCTGCCATGCCTTCAATGGGTAAATCCTTGGATTTGGACGGAGGTACAAGTGCAGTTCCTGTTACCAAAATTACAAGAGATGCCGGACTTAACCTGCATTGGTCGGGCGACAGCAAGGCCGTTCACTGGACATTGGGCGATGAATACTTTACTGTAAATCTCAAAGATCGCTTTGCCTTTATGGAAGGCGCACCCGACTCTATTCCTCCGCTCGACACTGTCGGAACAAAGATTGGGCTGGAATATAAGGCCGATGCCGCAACAGGTCGCATCGCCTTCAAGGGCGCCAAAATCATTACGATGGAAGGCAGCGAAGTGATTGAAAACGGTGTGATTGTGGTAAATGGTAACCGAATCGAAGCTATTGGAACAGCAGCCAAGGTAAAAATTCCAACAGATGCAAAAGTCTATGACCTGAAAGGTAAAACCATTATGCCCGGAATAGTAGATGTACATGCGCATGTGGGTGCCTTCCGTGCGGGACAGATGCCGCAGAAACACTGGCAGTTTTATGCAAATATGGCTTATGGCGTAACAACGGTTCACGATCCATCGGCTTTGAGCGAGACCGTTTTCAGTCTTTCTGAACTGGTCAAATCAGGTGAGATGGTCGGTCCGCGCGTTTACTCAACTGGAATTATTCTGTACGGTGCCGATGGCGATTTCAAAGCGGTCATTAACAATATTGAAGAGGCACGCTCTGCCCTGCGCCGCACCAAGGCCTTTGGCGCACATTCCGTAAAAAGCTACAATCAACCACGTCGCGAGCAGCGTCAGCAGGTCATTCAGGCAGCACGTGAACTGAATATGCTGGTAGTACCCGAGGGCGGTTCGACCTCCTTCCACAATTTCACACAAATCATTGACGGACACACCGGAATTGAGCATAATATTCCGATAGCCCCAGTTTACAAGGATGTTGTGACCATGTGGAGCAATAGCAAAACCGGCTACACGCCAACGCTCATTGTCAATTATGGCGGTTTGAACGGTGAAAATTATTTCTATCAGAAAAACAATGTCTGGGAAGTGAAAAAGCTGATGAATTTTTATCCACACGGAATGGTCAACACCCGCGCTCGCCACCGTACCATGGCTCCTGATGAAGAATATAAAAACGGACATATCCTTGTTTCACAATCCTGTAAAAAACTGACCGATGCCGGCGTAAAAGTAAATTTGGGCGCACACGGACAGTTGCAGGGATTGGGCGCTCACTGGGAACTCTGGATGCTGCAACAAGGTGGCATGAGCAATCTTCAGGCGCTGCAGGCTGCAACTATCAATGGCGCTTCCTATATCGGACTTGAAGATGAAATTGGTTCCCTCAAAGCCGGCAAACTGGCCGACCTGATCATTCTGGACAAAGACCCGCTCAAAGATATTTACAATACCAACTCTGTAAAATACACGATGGTCAATGGCCGACTTTACGATGCTGAAACGATGAATGAAATTGGCAACAGAGAGCGTAATCGCGGTAAATTTTATTGGGAACTTTTAGATAAAAAAGCAGCATTCCCATGGTATGGCGGTTCGGTCAACTTCCAGGGTAGCGGTTGCAGCTGCAGACATTAAAGACATAAAAGATGCCATTTATCATCAGCACAATTTTAATTCCTTTCGTGATAATTTTATACCTTTGCGGCGATTATCATAACTAATACTTTTATCGAAAAATACTCCAATACCAATTATGGCAGACATTCAGGAACTCAAAAAAATAGCCTCGCAAGTGCGTCGCGATATCATACGCATGGTTCATGCACCGCAGAGCGGACATCCAGGCGGCTCGCTCGGCTGTGTCGAATTTTTTACAGCTTTGTACATGGGCGGCGTAATGAATCACAATAGCAACTTCAATATGGATGGTAAAAACGAAGATGTTTTTATCCTTTCCAATGGACATATTTCACCAGTTTGGTACAGTGTGCTGGCCCGTTCGGGTTATTTTCCTGTAGCGGAGTTGGCTACTTTCCGCCGTTTGAACAGTCGCCTGCAGGGACATCCTGCTACACACGAGCATCTGCCGGGCATACGCGTTGCGAGCGGTTCTTTAGGACAAGGACTTTCGGTGGCAATCGGAATGGCGCTTTCAAAAAAACTGGATGGCGACAAACATTTGATGTATGTACTCACTGGCGACGGAGAGCTGCAGGAAGGTCAGGTTTGGGAAGCTGCCATGTTTGCTGCACACCATAAGGTTGATAATCTAATTGTTACCGTCGACTGGAACGGTCAGCAGATTGATGGTCCAAACGAAAAAGTAATGAGCCTTGGCGATCTTGAGGGCAAATGGCGCAGCTTTGGCTGGGATGTCATGCACAATGAAAACGGAAATGACATGCAGTCGGTACTCGATGCCTTTGCTGCTGCCAAAACCAAAACCGGACAGGGAAAACCTGTGGTGGTACTCATGAAAACTGAAATGGGTTATGGTGTCGATTATATGGTGGGCACTCACGACTGGCACGGAAAAGCACCCAATGATGCACTGGCAGAAAAAGCCCTGGCACAGTTGGAGGAAACACTGGGAGATTATTAGTAATTTGAGAAACGTAGTTCCGTGAACCAAAGCTCCGCGAAGCGAAACGAATTTGAAAATGCAAAGACTAATTGTAAATGATTTTGGGCCATTAAAAAATCTTGATTTAATCGTCAGGGATTATATGGTCTTTGTCGGTCCACAGGCAAGTGGGAAAAGTACAGTTAGTAAGTTGTTGTATTTTTTTGATGAACTTTGGAATGAAATTGTTTTTCCAAAAGATGAAATTTTTAGACTTTTTGCCTCAGGTAAATCCGATAAAATTGATTACGATAAATTTGTAAGCTATATCGAGTCCTGGATATCAAAAACTTTTGATGATATATTCGGAAATCTTGACAATAATTTCAGCAAATCAGGCAGTGTAGCATTTGAATATGATACACTAAATTCTCTTTCCTTGAGTTTCAGTGATAAGCTTCAGATTCGTTTCAGTGAAAATTTAAAGAATGAAATCTCCGTAAAGGCTAAATCGGCAATATCAAAGGCATCTTCGCATGGAATATCAAATGCAGAAAACTATTTGAATTCCCTTGATAATGAGCTTACAGAAACTAACAGAGAAATCTTATTTATTCCTACTGGGCGAAGTATTGCAACCGTAATAGCAAATCAATTGCACAATCTGGAATTTAAACATGTAGATCATCTGACCAGATCCTTTGTAAAAAAAATCATCAATGCCCGACTTTCTTTCAATAAGGGCGTCAATGCCTTTATTGATGATAACAAAACTGTCGATGGTAAATATAATACAGCGCTACTTCATAAATTTATAGAAGATATTGTAAAAGCGGAATATGTCTTTGAATTTGAAAATGAAAAACTGCTGCTTAACAATGGAAAAGCTGTTTCTTTGAATTTTGCCTCATCTGGTCAACAGGAAGCACTTTGGATAGTGTTGTTCTGTTTGGAATTTATTTTGAAAAACAAAAAGGCAAATCTTTACATTGAAGAACCAGAGGCGCACCTTTATCCTGAATCACAGAAAAACATGATGGATCTTATTGCTATGTTTTTCAACAGTTCAAATAATCGGGTATTTATTACTACACACAGTCCATATATACTGGGTTCAATCAATAATTTACTCTATGCAGACAGTGTCGGAAATAAGCATCCTGTGGAAGTTAATCAAAGAATCAGAAAAGAATTTTGGCTGAATCATCATAATGTTGCTGCTTATCTGGTTAATGACGGTTTGCTTACGGATATCATGGATAAGGATTTACATCTGATTCAAAATGAAGTCATTGATAGTATAGCCGGAAAGATTAATGAGGATTTTGATGCACTTTTTGACCTTGAAAATAATTGAATATGTGCGAAATTTTAGGTGATAACTGCCTCGATTTCAAGGATGACAGATCAAAAATTGTTATATCTGAAAAGCGTAGTAGCTATGTAGCTGAAAATACAAACCGTAAATTATTTTGCAACTACAAAGTAGATCGTTGCATCTTTGGAACAGAAAGTAAAAAATGTGATTATTTATTAATTGATAATCAAGATCATAAAAGTTATTACATTGAGTTGAAAGGTAGCGACCTAATTGCAGCTGTTGTTCAGATAGATGAAACATTAAGCAAATTAGAATTAAAATTACCAAATTTGATACCCTTTGGAAGGATTGTTCTAAGCAGAGTTAATACCAGCGATTTGAGAAATTCAAAATATATTAAATTAAAAAAACGCCTTAGCACAAAAGGAGGAAATCTGATACATAAAACTAACACATTAAAAGAATACTTATAAAACCAACTAATTATCATGTTACAAAATATCACATCATCAGGCAAAAAAGCAACACGCGACGGTTTTGGCGACGGTCTATTCGAAGTGGCACAGGCCAATCCTAAAGTGGTTGCACTTTGTGCCGATCTTATCGGATCGCTCAAAATGGAAAAATTTATTGAGTATTGTCCCGAGCGCTTTTTTCAGGTCGGAATTGCCGAAGCCAATATGATGGGCATCGCTGCAGGGCTTGCTACTGCAGGTAAAATTCCATACACTGGTACCTTTGCCAATTTTTCGACCGGTCGTGTTTATGATCAGATCCGTCAGTCGATTGCCTATTCTGATAAAAATGTAAAAATCTGTGCTTCGCATGCAGGTCTTACTTTGGGTGAAGATGGCGCTACGCATCAGATTCTGGAGGATATCGGGCTTATGAAAATGTTGCCCGGTATGACCGTTATCAATCCATGCGATTACAATCAGACCAAACTGGCCACAATTGCTATTGCCAACCACGAAGGTCCTGTTTATCTGCGCTTTGGCCGTCCGGCATGGCCCATGTTTACAGAGGGTATGCCTTTCGAAATTGGTAAGGCGCTGCTTATGAGCGAGGGAAGCGATGTAACAATTTTTGCAACTGGCCACCTAGTATGGGAAGCCGTTGAAGCCGCTAAAAGTCTGGCCGAACAGGGTATCAGTGTCGAACTCATCAACATTCACACCATCAAGCCACTCGATGAGGCTGCCGTATTGGCCTCTGCTGCCAAAACCAAAGCAGTGGTAACTGCCGAAGAGCACAACTACCTGGGCGGTATGGGCGAAAGCATCGCCGGTCTGCTCGCCCGCAAACTTCCTACGCCGATGGAAATGGTTGCCGTAAACGACAGCTTCGGTGAAAGTGGAGAAGTACCCAAACTGCTCGAAAAATATGGCCTCAAAGCTGTAAATATTGAAAATGCCGTAAAAGCTGTTTTAGCAAGAAAATAAATGAGCGTTAACTACGTTCTCTATTTAAATAGTCCCCCCAATTTTTTAATGCCATTAAAAACTTTGCCCATGAAAAACATCATTTTTATCGCAGTGGCAGCCCTTGCTCTAGTGATGGGTTCCTGCAAAAAAGACAGCGGCATCAATATTTTTACCCTCGAGCAGGACAAACAGTTTGGTGCACAGCTCAAAGCACAGATCGATTCATCGCCTGCGCAATATCCCGTTTTGCCCTATATCGGTAACGAGGCCGCTTACAATTATCTTTATGCCATGCGAGACGAGATTTTGACTTCGGATAAAATTCAGTACAAAAATGAATTTAACTGGGAGTTATTTATCATCAACAACGACAGCACCCTCAATGCTTTTTGCGCTCCAGGAGGCTATATCTATGTGTACACAGGCATCATCAAATTTCTGGAGGAAGCCGATCATCTTGCAGGCGTGCTGGGTCACGAAATAGCACATGCCGACCGTCGGCACTCTACACAGCAAATGACACAATCTTACGGAATTGAGGTGCTGCTCTCCATTTTAGCCGGTGATAATCCGGGTATGCTCGCACAAATAGCTGCCGGGCTTACCTCGCTCAGTTTCAGTCGCAGCCACGAGACCGATGCCGATGATCATTCTGTTGAGTACCTTTGCGATACAGAATATGCATCGAATGGTGCGGCGGCCTTTTTCCAAAAACTCATCGATCAGGGTCAATCTGGCGGCACTCCCGCCTTTCTCAGCACACACCCAGATCCGGGCAACAGGGTACAAAACATCAACAACGATGCCAATGCACAGGGATGTTCAGTTGCTTTAAAACCCAATGCAGGTTGGGCTGCTTTTCAGGCTAATTTCAATTGAGATTCGATTACGTTTTAACAGAAAGCTGAATATACCAAAAAAGGCAGACCGCGCGGTCTGCCTTTTTACTTATCTGTCTGGATAGTTACTAATA
>CAMDAB010000158.1 GCA_945888475.1 Saprospira grandis DSM 2844
TCCATCTCCAACCATTACAGGTACAACAGGTGGAAGCTTTAGTGCCGGAGCTGGACTATCTATCAACGCAAGTACTGGTGCCATTAATCTTGGAGCTTCAACTCCCGGTGCTTACACAGTTACTTACAACTATGGCGGGGGCAGCACGACTGCATCTGTAACCATAACTGCGCAGGATGCCGCTACCCTATCTTATGGTGCCAATACAAGCTTCTGTGCTTCGCAGGGCAATGCTGTTAGCCCTTCAGTCACAGGTGTGCAAACCGGAACATTTTCAGTTGTTCCTTCTGGATTAAATATTAATTCAACTACCGGAATCATTACACCATCTGCTTCTCTTGCGGGAAGTTATGTAGTTTCCTACACAACCAATGGCCCTTGCCCAAGAACAGTAACATCCAATATAAACATTACTGCACAGGACGCTGCTACGCTTAGTTACGGAGCAAACAGCAGTTTCTGTAATTCACAAAGCAGTACAGTAAGTCCGACAGTTACTGGAGTCACTAGCGGCACTTTCAGTGCTTCTGCTGGTTTAACAATCAATTCAAGCTCAGGTGCTATCACGCCATCGAGTTCTACTCCGGGCACATACACGGTGAGCTATACCACCAACGGCAGCTGCCCAAGAACTGTAACTTCATCAGTGACCATAACAAATACCGACGTTGCAGCAATTAGCTACGGGGCTAATGCTAGCTTCTGTTCTGGAAGAACAACACTTGTAAACCCAACTATAACAGGAGTACAAACAGGAACTTATTCATCTGCTTCCGGATTGAATATTAACAGTTCTAATGGGCTAGTTAATCCATCAGCATCGACTGTTGGAAATTACACAGTTCGCTACATTACTAGTGGCAGCTGTCCAGATACAGCCACTGCAAATATTGTTATTTTACAAAATGACGATGCCAATTTTGCTTACAATGGTTCTTCATTCTGTACCAGCGGCGCCAATGCCTCGCCAAGTTCTACTCCAGCCACTGGCGGAGGAACCTACAGCAGCAGCCCTGCTGGTTTGAACCTCAATGCAACTTCGGGTCTTATCACTGTGGCAAGTTCTACGGTCGGAACCTACACCGTAACCTATACAACCAATGGCACCTGTATCGATACCGCCGCTGTCAGCATACAAATTACAGCTTCGGGCTCTGCAGATTTTAACTACGCAAATGCTTCTTTTTGTAACACTGCAAATGATCCTAGTCCAAATATCCTTGGTATTGGCGGCGGAACATTCAGCAGCAGTGCTGGATTGAGCATCAACAGCAGCAGCGGGCAAATTGATCTTTCTGCTTCTACGCCCGGCACTTATACAGTCAATTACAATGTAAGCGGCAGCTGTCCGGCAAGCGACACTAGCTCACTAACAATCCTTCAGTCGGATGCAGCCACTATCTCTTATGCTGCTGCAAATGCCACATTCAATAGCAGCATTCAGGACACTGTTTATGCATTTATTTGTACCAATCCAATTCCTGCTGCACTCGTTTTTGGCACCCAAGGCGGCACTTTCACCACAAATGAATCGGGTGTCATTCTCAATAGTGTAACGGGAGAAATCTCTTCGCCAATCAGCAATCTGAATTTTGGTCCATCTGCCTTTTTCTACACTACTGCCGGCGCCTGCCCTACTACAGATACGTTCTGGGTTAGCTCTACTTGTGCTACTGCCATTGCCACACTCAATGACGAAATCAAGTTATATCCGAACCCAAGTTTTGATGGCAATTTTACCATAGAAAGCAATTTTGACAGCGCAGCAGAAATAGAAATTTATAACCTGCTTGGCGCGAAAGTTCAAACCATCAATATGAACTTATTCAGCGGTAAAAATAGCATTCAAATCAATAGGGAGTTGCCAAAGGGTGAGTATCTGATGATGTTGAAAGGTGAAACTGTACATAAAATATTTAGACTATGTACACGTTAGAAATCATATATAAGTGATATTCGGTATAATTTTTGTAATCATTTAAAACGAATACTTTTTCTCTTTTTCAACAAACTAAAACAACATGAAAACTAAATTATTTTTTGCAATGCTAATTTTTAGCACAGTACTCTGTTTTGGATTTAGTTCAGACAGGTCAAAAAAAATTGAACCTAAACACGAAATTAATCAAACTAATATCGATGGAAAGGCCTGGTGGTTTATTACACACACTGACTTCAACAAAAAGAAAGTGTTCATCAGTAAAGCCTTTACTAACGACTGCGATCATTGTTACAATGAAATTCGCACTGCATTTGATAAATACCTTGTTATGAATGATTACGAATCTAACCCTAACAATGCAAGTATGTCTCATTATCATGATGTAAGTCAGTCATCAATAGAGAAAAGAAGGGATGAACTAATCTATCGCAGGAAACAAGAAGGCTTATCAGTAGTCACTTTAAACTTTAGTTTTGACAAATAATTTAAAAAACAATTTCAAAAACATTTCACATTGAAAACTATTCCATCATTAAAATTATTCTTGCTACTTGGCTTTCTTTTTTTAATGTTTGTGCCAGAAACAAGCTTTGCTCAGGCTAAGGAATACGAAAATAGGTATATTATTTTGTATGTACCTGCTGTCTACCAAAAAAATCATACAGCCTTCATAAGCCAGCCCTTATATTATACAACTGTAGATAAATGTCGCAATGATTATGACTTTGTAGCTAAGGCAAAAAGAGCATTTAGCGATTACCTTAAGGTAAACTACAGCGATGAATTTCCATATGGGACACAAAACTTTTTGGAAATAAAATACGAAGAGCATTCAAGCTCTGAATATTTAAAAACAAAGCAACAAACAGAAACAAGATTAAATGCACTTAAAGCCAAAATTGTAGGCACAAGCAACAATACTGGCAAGGATAAATTCATTCAAACAAACTTTAGCTACGGCTGCGATTAATCTATTGTCTATTAAATATCTCTTCTTAAAGATTATTACCAATACTAAAGGCTGTCCAATCTATTTGTGCAGCCTTTAGTATTGACAAATCAGCTTTTTAAAACAAATAATCTAAATCAAATAACCATGAAAAAACAACTATTATGCTTATGCCTGCTCTTGTTGAGCATTACCCTTACAAAAGCACAGGATTATCCCGAAATGATCAGCGTAGAAGGCGGTACCTTCACGATGGGCGATACAGAAATGGAGGGAGAAAAAAATGAACAACCTGCGCATGAGGTAACCGTGAAATCTTTTAAAATTGCAAAAACAGAAACTACTGTGGCGCAATGGAAAGCCTATTGCAGGGCGACCGGAAGAAAAATGCCCGAAGCACCAAGCTGGGGCTGGATAGATACGCACCCTATTGTGAATGTGAATTATGACGATGCAGTAGGCTACTGCGACTGGCTCTCAGAAACCAAGGATGCCAACTACAGACTCCCAACCGAAGCCGAATGGGAATTTGCTGCCCGTGGCGGTAACCTGACTAAGGGCACAAAATACAGCGGTGGCCGCAGCATAGACTTGCTAGGAGTTTACGAAGCCAATAGCAACAATCAAACTGCTGCAGTAGGCAGTAAAAAAGCCAATGAATTAGGAATATACGACATGGGCGGCAATGTTTGGGAATGGTGCAAGGACTGGTATGGCGACTACAGCAGCTCCGCACAAAGCAATCCCAAAGGCCCTGCCAGCGGCTCGTACCGTGTTTTGCGCGGCGGCAGTTGGTACTACGCTGCTGCGTTTTGCCGAGTTGCCTGCCGCTACATCAGCAGCCCCGAGAACCGCAGCAATTACCTCGGATTCCGGGTCTTGCTTTCCCAGTAAACAGTTGGGTTTTTCGCCCCTCCTTTTAAGCAAAAAGTAAGCGTTTTGCAATAAGGAAGGAGGGACGACTGACGAGTTGCAAACGCGAAATATATATACCGCGAAGCGGTCGATTTTTTTTAAAAAAAATAGCTTTCAATAAGGTATGCAGATCAAAATTTTTACGCTGCCAATATCGGATGATGGCAGTGAACAAAATGCCCTAAATAAATTTTTGGCAGGGCATAAAATCTTGGAAATAGAGCAATTTTTTTATCACAATGAGAAAGGAGCTTTATGGTGCTTTTGCATACGCTATCTAATTGATAATGGTTCACACATCAATGCTATTGATAAAAAAATTGATTACAAATCGGTACTGAACGAACAACAATTTGCAATATTTTCAAAGCTTAGAGAAATTAGGAAACAACTTGCAACGAAGGATGCTGTGCCCGCCTATGCTGTTTTTACAGATAATGAACTTGCAGAAATTGCAAAATTGGAACAAATCGATGAAAGAAATATATCAAAAATAAAAGGTATTGCAGAAAAAAGGATGAGTAAATACGGTAAAGAATTATTGGAAAACTTTCTACAGGGCTAACTAATGAAAGCAGCAAATAATTTACTTGATAAAATCTACGATTTAGATAACATAAATCTTGCTTTTTGGAAGGCAAGAAAAGGCAAAAATGGTATAAATTATGTTGAAAAATACCGTGAATACTTAACTTATAATAGTGTCAAACTTGCTAGCGAAATCACAAATGGAGTTGTAAGTGTTGGTAATTATAGCTTTTTCAAAGTTTTCGACCCTAAAGAACGCCTAATATGTGCAGCTGATTTTTCGGAACGTGTTTTACAGCATGCAATCATGAATATATGTCATCCTCGTTTTGAAAAATTTCAAATTTTTGACAGCTATGCAAGCAGAAAAGAGAAGGGGACCTATGCCGCCATAGAAAGGGCGAAATCCTATCAGAAAAAATATAAATGGTTCCTAAAATTAGATATCAGTAAATATTTCGATTCAATTGATCATGAAATATTATTTTTTTATCTACAAAGAATCTTTAAAGAAAAAAAACTCCTAAGTATTTTTGAACAGATAATAAACAGCTATTGTACAAATAAGGGAAAAGGTGTTCCAGTAGGCAACCTTTGTAGTCAATATTTTGCCAATCATTACCTTGCTATAAGTGACCATTATGTAAAAGAGCAACTCAAGATAAAAGCTTATGTTCGCTATATGGATGACATGGTTTTATGGGGTAATGACCAAAAACAATTAATTGAAAACGGAAGACTTTTGGAACAATTTTTACTTGATAAGTTGAAACTGAACCTAAAATTTCTTTACAGTAATCAAACTAGATTTGGTCTATCATTTTTGGGATATGTAATCTTTAAAGATAAAATACATTTAAATAAAAATAGCCGTAAAAGATTTTCTGCAAAACTAAAGGCTTACAATAAAAAATTGAAGCATAATGAGTGGACAGAGAACGAATATCAAAAACATATACTACCGCTCTTGGCTTTTGCAAAAAAAGCCGAGAGCCACAATTTCAGAAATACATGTCTCATACAACAATATAAGGATGATAATTGAAGAAAGCTCGAACCGTGTTTTGCGCGGCGGCAGTTGGAACAACGCTGCTACGAATTGCCGAGTTGCCAACCGCAACAACAACAGCCCCGAGAACCGCAACAATAACAACGGATTCCGGGTCTTGCTTTCCCAGCTTAAAAGGAGGGCGGATACCCACTGTTAAACCGATTATTATTCCTTGTCCTCACTGAGGCGAATTTTTTTCTACAGCAGGGAGTTAGTAATTGATAACGAAAGCCCCCTGCTTTTTTTCTAACATTTTAAAATCAATAACAATGAAAAAACTACTTAACCTTTTTGCTGTTTTTTTTGCAGCAACCACTATTCATGCTCAAAATCCCACTACTTTCCCCACCAAACCAGAACTGGTTTTTGTAGAAGGTGGTACCTTTACGATGGGCAGCACAGTGGAGAAAAATGAAACTCCGCACAGCGTAACAGTCAGCAGTTTCAGCATAGGAAAATATCCTGTTACTGTTGGTCAATACAAGGCCTACTGCGCCGCTACAGGCACTCCCATGCCAGATGCACCCAGCTGGGGCTGGAACGATAAGCACCCAATGGTGATGGTAAATTACAACGATGCCGTTGCATACTGCAATTGGCTGGGCGAAGAATTTGGCGGCGACTGGCGCCTGCCAACTGAGGCACAGTGGGAATTTGCTGCAAGAGGTGGTAATAACTCAAAAGGATATACCTACAGCGGTGGCAACGATCTGGATGAACTAGGCTGGTATGCCGATAATGCAGGTGGCAAAACACAGACTGCAGGTCGTAAAAAGCCTAATGAGTTAGGGATATACGACATGAGCGGCAATGTTTGGGAATGGTGCAAAGACTGGTATGGCGACTACAGCAGCTCCGCACAAAGCAATCCCAAAGGCCCTGCCAGCGGCTCGTCCCGTGTTTTGCGCGGCGGCAGTTGGAACGACGCTGCTGCGTATTGCCGGGTTGCCAACCGCTTCAGCATCAGCCCCGAGTGCCGCAGCAATATCATCGGATTCCGGGTCTTGCTTTCCCATTAAACAGTTGGGTTTTTCGCCCCTCCTTTTAAGCAAAAAGTAAGCGTTTTGCAATAAGGAGGGAGGGACGACTGACAAATTGCAAACGCGAAATATATATACCGCGAAGCGGTCGATTTTTTTTTAAATGAAATATACTACCTGAAACATATTTAATAAGCTTAACATGAAAACGCTATTCCTATTTTTATTTTGTTTTACTTCTCTACTCACTTTTTCGCAGGAACTGGAAAAGAACTGCCTCTTAGTGGCCATTTTTGAAAAAAAAGAAACTGGAAAAAGCTGGATGTGTCGCGACTACACCTACCTGACTGAAAATGTCCGTGACTATGAGGAATATGAAGTACTTAGCAAGGAATATCGGTCAAAATACGGCGACCTATACCTAAGCATAAGATTTGTTTCGGCAAATGAGCACTGCAAAATTTACGAATACCAAAAAGAAATCAGTGGCTGGGACTGTACAAAAAAAGTACTGGGCATTGTAGTTTCCGATACAGAGCAAAAATGTACTGAAGAAATGAACAAACGCTACAATGACAATAAAAAAGACTACAAAACTGCTCCCAGCGTGGCATTCAATTGGAGCGGCAACGGCAAGGTACCCGAAAAGGCTAAAAAGTTTAGTGTGAACGGTTTGGAAACAATTCTGCGGGTAAGTAAGGACCAAAGCAAAAAAGATTTTATTTTTGCAGAGTTTATCAATAATACAAAGGACCAGGTTGCCCTCATAGCCATCACAGACGAGCAGGGAAAAACAGAATACCTGGAGCTGCAACCGGGTAAACTTCAAAAACGCTTCGATTTAAAAACAATACAGATTGATGTAAAGTATAAAAATTATACAGAACCTACCCTGCCATGGGGTGAATATGGTTTCAATGTCGTAAAAGATTATATAAAACAGATTGCCATTGAACATGGTAAGGTGGAAGTAAAATCATGGGATAAAAAAGCCGGCTGTTTCGGCATCAGAGGATAAATTTCTTAACAATTTTAAATTAAAAAATTATGAAAAGAGTATGCTATTTTATTTTTTTGACCATATTGTGCACAAGTTTTAGTGTTGACAAAACAAAAAAGGCAGGCACACGCTATGCTTTTGTTGTAGATGTTGAATATGATTGGGCCTATGACAAGGGTCCTAAAAGTGTTCCCGAAACACGTATAGTATGTTCTTATTGCGAGGTGTACATATTTACCGATGTTATTGCTTATAATTGCAACATCAGTGACAATAATATCAAATATCAATTTAATGATCACTATGAAGCTTTTGAAAGAACAAAAACAAGACATAGAAATATGAATACTACATACCTTACATATGTATGGACATACAGCAGCTATGATGAAGCTGTATCAAAGCGAAGAGAATATATGGCAAGAGAAGGTTCAAAGCGTAAAAGAGTAATAAGTAATTTTAATATAATCTGCAAATAAGAATAATTTCAAAACTTAAATCAGATGAGGATAATCCCTTTGATGATTGAAAAATCTTAAATTTACATCGGCATTATTGAAAAATGATGCCGATTTTTTTTGTCACAATGTCATAACACTGAATGAAGTTTATTCAAATCATAAGCTGTCTTTTATTGGTTACTCAGCTTTTTGGACAAAAGCAGACTGAACAGCTTGCCATTTTTGGCGATGGTACAAGTTATCCTAGTATCGATCTGAATAATTTTATAGAAATTTCCAAACATAAGGTCAGTGTAAAAGAGCATTTTGGCTTTTTCCGATTCAAAGAAAAAAAATTTGATCGCTGCAATACAATTAAAATCATACAACTGCTAAA
>CAMDAB010000159.1 GCA_945888475.1 Saprospira grandis DSM 2844
AAGGATTTCCTCAGGTAGCTTGCGGATGTAATTATTATTTAAATAAAGTTTTTTTAAATTCGTTAGTTCTGCAATTCCTACAGGAAGCTCACACAACTTTGTATTAAAAATTTGCAGTTCAGTGAGATTTGTCATTGACAAAATAGCCTTTGGAAAATTTTTTAATTTAGGCGAAGAAATACAAAGTACCTCCATTCTAAAACACTCACAAAGCAAATTTCTCTCAGTGTCATCAAGTTTAAGATAAGACCACAATTCTCTCCAAGGTGCTAGCAATTTATCGTACAAACCCATTGAGTTTGCAATTTCTATTGCAAGATCTATGTTGTCGGTACTCCCGCTTTTAACTAAAGCCTCAAGCTGGGGCAGATAATGATCGTAGTTTTCCATAGATCAAAAAAAAATCTTTTATTATAAATGTATTAAAATAGTTTTCATCAAAATACTATTTTCCATGGAGCAACAATTTTTTCATACAAACCCATAGACTTTGCAATTTCCAGAGCAAGTTCAATACTATCGCGGCTGCCGCTACTGATGAGCGCTTCGATTTGTGGTATGTATGTATCGTAATTTTCCATAACAGTAGCATTAACTGCATGAAAAATTCTAAAGTTCCGCCTTAAACAAATTTTTTATTAAAAATTATGCTTGTGCTATGGCCTAGCTAATATTATGCTAAGTTTCAAAAACGGAAATAAAAAACCCGCAGTTGATTTCTGCGGGTTGATATGCCATTATTTTTTCTTTTGATTTTTTTTCATTTCCTGCTGTTGCTTCAAGGCATCTTCGTAACGCTTCTGGAAGGCCGATTTTGGTTTCGGATTGTTTTTCTTGTGCTCCATACTTTCTTCCAGTTTCTTTTTGTTGATGAATACATTTTTAACAAGGAAAGTCTGTAAAATATTCAAAACGTTAGAGAATAACATGTAACAGGTAAGACCAGCTGCCCAACTATTGAGCGCAAAGAAAAAGATAACAGGGAAGCTGTACTGCATGTACATCATCATTTTTGCATTAGCACCACCAGCCGACATATCCATTTGTTTGCTATTGTAAATTAGGAAGACAAACATTGAAATACACCATAGTAAAGTAAATAAACTGACATGATCGCCATAAATGCCATTGAGAACTGGCACATAGCCAAAATCCCAGATTGAATCATAACTTACAAGGTCATCGGCCCAAAGAAATCCTTTCTGTCGGAACTCGATAGAAGCAGGGAAGAAGCGGTACAGTGCGATCCAGATTGGCATGGTTAATATCATCGGAAGGCAGCCTCCAAGCGGATTAACACCATATTCGCTGTACATACGCATTTGTTCCATTTGCATGCCCTGCGCATCGTCTTTGTATTTTTTCTTCATAGCCTCGAGTCGTGGACGAAGTATGCTCATTTTAACACCCGATTTCAACATGGAGAACTGAAGTGGGAATAGTAAAACCCTGATAAGTAGCGTTAATATGATGATAATGAGTCCATAACTTGGAATAAAGGTACCAAGGAAATTAAACAATGGTCTGATTACATATCTGTTGATAACACCAAAGATGCTCCAGCCGAAGGGAATTACCTGTTCCAGTCCTATTTTCAAACCTGTGAGAATGTCATGATTGTTTGGACCAAGATAAAGTTCCATATCATATACCAGGCTATTTTGATCTGCAATTGGAAAACTGATGGAGCTATTGAGGTTTTTCAGATGAGATTCTGTTAACGGAATCATTTCGCTTTGTAAATCAGCTGCATTGGGTTTTAGATTTCCTTTAATAATCAGACTGGTATTGAAGAACTGTTGGGCATAAGAAACCCATTGAAGATTTTTTTCAACTTTTTCACTTGATGTACTTGCGCAGGTACAGTAACTCGGGCTTGATTCGACTTCTTTAAAGTGAATAGAAGACATGCGCTGTTCGTATTGGTCGTTTTTTTCGAGCTTTGGAAGATGTGATTTCCAGTTCAATGTTATCTTCTTTGCATCTCCGGGTATAATATCTTTCAAACCTTCCAGTTTTAGGTCATAATCGACCTGATAACCATTATCAAGATTGAATTTTTGTTCAATAAAACCTTTACGGTCATCGGTGTAGGCTCTAAAAGTAATAGCTTTGCCTTCTAGCTTTGGTTCAAAGCACAGATCCTGGGTATTGATTCCACCTCTGGCAGCACCACTAACCGGAATAAAATAACTGAACTTATCGGCTTTGTGATTCATCAGCTCCACATCGCTAAAATCATACTTATTTTTTGTGCTGTGATTGTAGCCTTTGAAACCTTTTATTTTTACTGATTTAATTCTTCCCCCAATATTGCTGAAAGTAACAATGAGTTTATCATTCTCTATCGTGAATTCTTTCTCATCGCAACCGGTACTGGAGGAGAAATTTGCAAAAGCTTTTGAAGCAGATACAGTTGTTTTCTCAATATTTTGCAGGATACTGTCTTTTTCGGCAGAAGTTTTACTGCTGTCTTTTTCAAGGCTGGCTTTTATGTTGATCAAACTGTCGGAACTCAGATTGTTTTTATCTTTTGCAAGCTTGCTGAGGCTATCTGACAATGCAATGCTGTCGCGATATTTCTTCATATCGGCCTTGTACTTATCAATATTCTTTTGACTTGGAGAATTGAGCCAGCTGTAGGCTAAAAAAAGTACAAAAAGGATTGAAAAACCGATGAGTGTTGAATTTTTGCTATTCATTTTTATGTTTGGTTATAAGACAAGCTATAGTTTAATGTAGTGCTGTCTGTTTTCTGTTTTATTAAATTCAGTATTATGGCCCTGTTTGAGCGGGGCAAATATAGCCAATTAAAGCAGAAGAAAATTAAACTGTATTGATTTTTTTAGAAATAATCATATTTTTACAAAGCTAGAAAATGATCAAAGCAAGGCAAAATGAAAAAAGTATATATATATTCTATAGTGGTAATACTGCTATTCGGACTTAGCGGATTCTACGTATTCAAGGAATTCGGAAAGAAAAAATGGAAAATTGTTTTCGATGAAGAAAAGATAAAATTCAGAAAAGAATTCCTATCTAAACCGATACCTGCAATTGCCGATGCTCCGAATATCATCATTATTATGGCTGATGATCTGGGTAAGCATGAAATATCGGCCTATGGCGGCAAAACTGTCCAGACAAAAAACATCGACCGGCTTGCGAAAAACGGGCTGCGTTTCGATGAAGCTTATATCACATCGCCCATTTGCGCGCCATCGAGAGCAGGTATGATGACCGGACGTTATCAACAGCGCTTCGGATTCGAAATTAATATTCATGAGCGTTATCCTAAAAACCGATTTGAATATTGGGTAGCGAAAACCTTTGTCAGTAAGGATCCTTTTGTGGTAGCGAAACAAAACCCTCCCATTTTTCCCGATTTTGAAGAAATGCACAAACAAGGCATTCCACCCACCGAATTTTTATTGCCCGAATTGTTAAAAAAACATGGTTACAACACTGCAATTTTTGGAAAATGGCACTTGGGTTACAATGCATCTGCAATTCCGCTCAACAGAGGCTTCGATTATCATTACGGTTTCTTAGAAGCTTTTAGTCTTTATGCCCCTGTTAATGATAGTAATATTGTTAATTTCAAACATGATGATTTTACCGATAAACATATCTGGGACAAAGCGCGCAAGGGGAATTGTGCCATTCAGCGAAATGGTAATATCATAGAAGAAAAGACCTATCTGACCGATAAAATTGCTGATGAATCGGTAAAATGGCTGTCGGGAAATTATCAAAGTGGACCATTTTTTATGTACTTGCCCTTCTCTGCTCCGCACACACCTTTTCAGGCTAAAAAGGATATTTACGATCAGTATGCACATGTTAAAGACGAAAATAAAAGGGTTTATTATGCTATGATTCATTCGCTCGATGAAGCTGTGGGTAAATTGTTAGATAAATTAGATGCTTTGAAATTAACTGAAAATACATTAATATTTTTTCTGAGTGATAATGGGGGAGCAGTATACACACATGCTGCAGATAACAGTCCACTCAAATCAGGTAAGTTTTCAAATTTCGAGGGAGGTATCAATGTACCATTTTTGATGAGCTGGCCAAAGCAGATTGGATCTGGGAAAGTATACAAAAACCCTGTTTCTTCGCTCGATATTTTTGCGACAATATGTCATGTGACTGGTGTAAAACTGCCTGCTGAAAGGAATTATGACGGCAAAAACCTTATTCCCTTTATCAATGAAAATTCAGATATGATACCACATTCTGCGCTGTATTGGCGTTCGATGCATCATAAAGCAATTAGAAAAGACAAATGGAAACTTATTTGGGATGATTTAGGCAAGGGTATAGCTTTGTATAATTTAGAAAAAGATAAATCTGAAAAAAATAATCTTGCATCAGCTCAACCCGATATCGTTAAATCGTTATTGTCAGATTTTGATAACTGGGATAAAATGATGATTCAGCCAAACTGGCCCCGTGTAATGGATTTCAAAATCGAAGACGGAGATGCAGTATATTATTTCCCATTATAAAATTATTTTATACTTTTTGGGCGATAAAAGACCGCAGTTTTTGTATTTTTGTGAATTAAACTCTCTTACAATTTTTATACTATGAGTAACCTATTAAGTTTTTACGAAATTATAGAAAAAGGCATTGATTCCTTAGGTATCCCACCCGAAACAACGCGGGGCGCAGAAGACGGGCAATGGGATTTTAACCGCGGCTCTGCAACGGTGTCTGTAGGTATTATCAGCAGTGATCGTTTTCCCAACGGATATTTTTATGTGAGTTCTATTTTAATGAATGCCGATGAAGTGCCCGCAGAAAAAAAAGAAGCATTTTACAAATCAATGTGCGAAACCAATACCTCGCTTGTGAATATGAAGCTTTGTTTGGATGAAAATATGGTGCATTTGATCTCGAACAGAGACGCAATTGGGCTTGATGCAGAGGAGGTAGCAACCACCATCAACAGCCTTAGTTATTATGCCGATTTGTTGGATGATATACTGAAAGAAAGTTTTTCCTGATCTACTAATACATTATAGAACCGAAAGCTCAGGAAACCTTAGTGTCGGCGCAATCGACGCATACAGACCATTAGTATTTATCTCGATGACTTCAGTGCTGAGCTTGTAAAAGAGCCATCAAGTTGCAATGAATTGTGATTTGTCCCAACATTTAGGTGTATTTGCCGAAGTATTTGATCGATGATATAAAGGTTCCGCTTATTACCCATCAGAGCATTAAGAATAAAACTGCCCCTAAGTATAAAAAGGTCAATCTGCTCTATTTTACCGATCCGATTTGCTCCACCTGCTGGCTGATGCAACCCCAGTTGCGTAAGTTAATCATTCAATTTTCCGATTATCTCGAAATTGATTATTGCATGGGCGGTTTGCTCCCTTCGTGGGAAAATTATACAGGTAAAATGATTAGAAATAAGGACGATGCTTACAAGTATTGGGAAAGTTTATCCTCTGATTTTGCTATGCCAATAAACCCGGATGTTTGGAAAAAAGATCCGCTTTTGTCATCATTTCCACCCTCTATTGCTTTCAAGGCAGCTCAGATTCAAGACAGAGAGAAAGCCATCGTTTTTTTGAGAAGGCTAAGTGAACAGATATTTGTAAAGGGCAATAACATAAGCAACAATGAGATAATTATCAATGAGGCTTATGAGTCGGGATTGGATGTAGCACGTTTGTTGAGGGATCTGAAAGAAAAAGCAAAAATATTGTTTGAAGAAGACCTGAAACTGGCTGATGAACTTCTGGTGAAAAGCATGCCTACCTTTATTTTTACAGATAGATTCGACAATTCTGTGATTTTAAAAGGAATTCAGAGTTTCGAGGCATTTGAAAAGGTAATGAAAGCTTTTGTGCCTGAAATTGAAACGCTTAAAAAACAGACACTAAAATCAATTTTCGATAAATATAACAGCCTCACCTCAATCGAATATGCCTTTTTAAGAGACTTAAGTTTAATCGAAGCTGAAAAAGAACTGGAAAAAAATTATAAGATAGGCATCATCGATAAAAAACAGATTTTTAATGACCGTTTAATCTGGTTACTCATCAAAAAAGATAAGAAAGTTAAATAATTAGCTTTCGTTAGTCTAATTGTCTGTTATATTTTTGGTTGCTAAAATCAAAAATTCAACTATTTTTACATTCCTTTTACTGACAGCAATTGATTAAACAGGCCTAAGCCTACACAATATAGAGCATACTATGCGTCTCAAAAGCCTTGAAATCAAGGGTTTCAAAAGTTTTGCCGAAAAAACAGTTATCAACTTCAGCGAAGATGTTATTGGAATCGTGGGTTCGAATGGCTGCGGCAAGTCGAATATCGTCGATGCTATACGTTGGGTGTTGGGTGAGCAAAAAACCAAGCAGCTGAGGTCGGATAGTATGACCAATGTGATTTTTAATGGTACAAAAAACAGAAAAGCCTCCGGATTTGCTGAGGTTAACCTGATTTTCGAAAATAATAAAGGTGTGCTTCCTACCGAATTTCAGGAAGTTTCCATCAAAAGAACACTTTTCAAAGACGGCAGTGGTGAATATTATCTGAATGCTGTTAAATGCCGTTTGAAAGATATTACCAATCTTTTGTCTGATACTGGGATGGGACCTGATTCCTACGCTATTATAGCATTGGGTATGGTCGATGATTTGCTGGCAGACAAGGACAACAGCCGTCTGCGTTTGTTCGAACAGGCTGCGGGTGTATCGAAATACAAACAGCGTAAAAAAGAAACCCTCAGTAAACTAAATCAGACAGAAGAAGATTTGGCCCGTGTGGAAGATTTGCTTTTCGAAATTGAAGGGCAGGTAAAAACATTGGAGAAACAGGCCAAAAGAGCCAAGCGATATCTCGAAATCAAAACCGAATATAAGGCCCTGAGTATTGAACTGCATTGTATTAAAATCAACAGTTTAAAGAAAAGTTATAAATCGCTCGAGCAGCGTATCGCGCAAGAGAAAATTGCCTTGGATTTTTCTGAAAAAGAGGTTGATAAACTTGAAAAACAAGTCGAAAAAGCTAAAACAGCTCACCTCGATCAGGAACAGCAGCTCTCTCAATCGCAAAAACAGCTGAATGCACTTGTTTCGAAAATAAAAAATAAGGAGAACGATTCGAAAATGCTTTCACAGAAAACTTTGTTCATACAGCAAAGTAATGAAAAACTGGAAAGCCGAATCGAGTCATCTGTATTTAAAATTGCAGAAACGGATAAAAATATCTCTAAATTTCAGGCAGAGGTTAAAGCCGAAGAGGAAATTCTTGATATTTACAATGCAGAAATGCAGGAAGCTTTTGATGAGTTGGAAAAAATCAGGAAAAAACACGGCGACCTGAAATCGGAACTCGAAACTTATATTCAACAGCAAAAACAGCTGAACAACAGAATTGTAGATGCCGAAAAACAGATAGCTGTAAATAATTCGCAACAGGAAAATTTCCGCCGCCAGATTCAACAACTAAATGAAAGACTTGAACAAAGAACAGTTGAAATTCAAAGTGTTCAAAATGCTTCGAGCGAATTGGCAACTGAAATGGAAACGCAGTTCACTACGCTAAAAACGCTGAAAGAAATTGAAGCCAAAAGACAGTCTGATCTTCAAATAGCGGAACTTGCACTAGAAAAATGTAACGAGGAGCTAAGTGCCCAAAACCGTATTCTCGACGCCAAAAAGAATGAATACCAACTTTTGAAAAGTCTGGTAGAAAACATGGAAGGCTTTCCCGAATCGATTAAATTCCTCAATAAAAATAAGAGTTGGGCAGATTCGGCACCCTTGCTTTCAGATTTATTTTATTGTCAGCCCGAATACCGTGCAGCGGTAGAAAATTATCTTGAGGGCATGTTGAGCTATTATGTCGTAAAGAATGTTCAGGAGGCAGCCGCTGCAATTCAATTACTTGATACAAATAAAAAAGGAAAAGCCAATTTTCTATTGCTCGACAAATTGAATGAGGCAGCCCAAAATGATACTTTAAAAAATACTAAAGGAATTCC
>CAMDAB010000160.1 GCA_945888475.1 Saprospira grandis DSM 2844
CCCATTTGTAATCTTCTACAGATCCGTCCCAATGCTCGGTTAGATTTATTTTACGCCCATTTCTCAATATAATGATATCGTTTTTATCTGCTTCATAACCATCGTTTTTCATCGATAACCAGGACAAAGTTCCATCTGATCCAAATACCGGATGAGTGTCATAACCCAACATACCTTCTGTCAGGTTTATTGTTTTTTTACTTTCGAGATTATATTTGTAAAGGTCTGTATTAGTAGAAGTTGCATAGGCTGTACCAAATTTTTTCTTACAGACGTAGATTATACTCTTTGAGTCGGGGCTCCAGATATAGTCTTCATCTCCACCAAAAGGTTTTTGAGGGCAGTCGTAGGGTTCGTCTTTCATGATATCGATCACAGCATTCTTCGAATCATCACTTGCGCTATTTGCAGAACTAATATACAGATGACCATAACTACCGTCTTCCCAACTGTCCCAATGTCTGTGATGCAGATTGTCGTAAATGAAGGCATTGCTGTTATTAAGTTCAGGATAATGGTCTTTTCCATTTATCCTTTTGATTTTTACCTCAGCACTGTACAATAGAGAAATGCCATCAGGAGAAATGTTTTTATCTTTAATCAGGGCTTTTTCAACTTCAGTAACTTTACCATCGGTCAAGTTTAAAGCATATAAGGTAGATTTTTTCTTTGATTCAAGCACCTCGTATTTAGTAACCTTATAATAGACTATCTTTTCGTCTGCACTAATACCTACAGGATTCATTCTGCCCAATTTCCATAATAGTTCGGGGCTCATTTTATTTTGCGCAAGAACGATTTGTACCGCCAGCAGCAAAAAGAAAACAAATATTTTTTTCATCAAATTGTATTTTGAAATTTACTTTTTATCAATTGCAAGCACAACAGCAACTGCCTTTTGTGTTCCAGCTGTTTTTCCTTGGAAAGCTACAGAAGAGGCTTTAAGTTTAAATTTGGGATTTGCAATTTGCATAGAGCCCATAGCCTTATTTAGCTTTGAGAGGTAATCTCTACCCGGAGTTCTGTTAATACGCTCATTCAGTTCCTGATAATCCAATTCGTCCTTTGAAACGACAACAGCCATAAAGTCTTGCGTACCTACATCATCGGCATAAAAGGCTTTCTCCGATTTTGATTTATATGTGATAGGCTGATTCGGAAAATGTCTTGTTCCAACTATTCCGCAAAAAGGAGAATATTGGCTTTTCTTTTTACCTTCTTCGAGGTATGGAAATAGCACATAAGAACTTCCGTCGCTTTCCTGTCCAAAAACATAAATAAAGCATTCGACATTATTGTGAACCTCCACTTTGAAACGATCTCCTTTTTTAATAGGATTTTTTGTTCTGAAAAGATTACCTCTTGACTGATTAAGCGGGATTTCGGCATTACTACCGGCATACACGAGACCAAAGGAAACATCAAATTCAACATCTCCTGACTTAGCTACAGGAAAAAGTCCGTAAGCCTCCCTTACAAATTTGCTAAAGTCGGTATATTTAATCCAAAAAATCCCTTCATCGCCCCAATTGGTACCCCATGAGTTCATCACCTGAACAGCCCCACCAAATTTGCTGTCATCGTAGCCAATGGCACACATTGCATGACCACCGAGATTTTTTGCTTGTTTATACTCGCTTTTACGCGGTGTCCATATATCGGTATTGTGGCTGTAAAATGATTCGGGCACCATCATAGCAATAATTACCGGAGCTCCCTGCGCAATATTTTGTTTGATGGCATCAAGATCTACATCATAGTTTCTTCCGCCTTTCGACAGACGGTTATAGCCTCTTATTTTGTAATTTTTTGCCTCTGACATAAGACTTGCATTTGGTTTTTTACTGCAGGACTCATCATCATAGTCGAATTTTGATAAAAAAACCAAACCATCAGTTTTCATTTTTTCCAGGGCCTCGGTCGTGTAAGAACCTTGACAGTTTGGCAGGGCAATCTGATTATACAAAAAAGCAGGACTGAAGGCAATTTCATCAGGTTTTGAATTATCTGTTCGGTAAGCCTCCTGAATCGTTCTTGCAGCATATGCAGAAGCCCATCCAACACAGGATCCCTGTTTGCCCTGATTCCTTCTTGTAGGAGCATATTTTAACAAAGAAAAGGCGGCAGGGATTTTATTTTTGTTACTGCTTGCAGCTAGAGGCTCATAAACATTCGTTGCATCATAGCGTTCCTGGTCGATTCCGCAACCCAATCCATATTTGCCGTTTCCACCACCTATAAAGTTATTGTTCATACCGTAAAAATAGTACAGAACTCCTGCTAAAAGCAGTAAAGGAATACCGATTTTGGGTTTCCTGAATACTATAAACAGCAAAAAAAACAAAATGGCAAAGAAACCTTTCCCTTTGAGGCCTGATGAGAAAAGGCCTTTCCCGCCTCCGGAATCGAATCTTATAGGCATATCATTTGGTTTTGATTTTATTTTTTATCAATTGCAATAACTATTGGCAAAAGATATTGGCTATTACTACTTTTTGCTTCAAAACTTACTGTGCTGTTGGTTTTACGGAATTTTGGATTTTGGAATTGTTCTTTAGCAAAGGTTTTCTTTAATTTAGTTTCAAAATCACCTCTTTGATTATTGATGGTTTCCAGAACACTTACATAATCTAATTTATTTTTCGAAACAACAACAGACATATAATCAACATTTCCAATTTCATCTGCTCTGAGGCTGGCCTTACCCGATGGAAAATGTCTGGTACCTACGATACCACAATAGGGTGAATACTTACTAGTAGTTTCTCCATCCTTAAGATAAGGAAAAAGCAAATAAACAGAGCCGTCAGTTTCCTGCCCAAATACATAAATATAACAAGCCTCTGAATTTGAAACCTCAATTTTGAATTTTGAGTTCTTTTTGATAGGACTATTTGTCTTAAAAATATTTCCTCTGAAAGGACTCAATGGAATGTTCTCTTTAGAATCCGCATCAATCAACCCAAATTCTACTTTAAAATCTGTTTGAGTGATTGTTTCTGTTTTCTTTTTTACTGGTTCGGTAGGAAAAATTCCATAAGCTTCAACGCCATATTTCTTGAAGTTTTTATAACTGATCCAAAAAAGCCCATCCTTCCCCCAATCATTCCCCCAGGAATTCATAACCTGAAAGGCGCCGTCATATTTATTATCGTCATAACCAATAATGCACATTGCATGTAGGCCAAATTTTTTAATATTTCGGGAGGTAAAATATTCGTATGTGTAATTTTCTTCTCCTTTTATTGGTTTCCACAAATCATCATATAGATTGTTAAATGAGGGAGGAACCGTCATGCTCATTACAATTGGGGCGCCCTGCTGAAGATGCTGTTTAATGGCATCAATATTGGGGATGTACTCATCATCGTTTACAGTCAGCCTGTTGTAACCTTTTATTTTAAAATTTTTGGCAATTTCAAAATGCTTTTCATTGGGCAATCTGCTACAATCAGTTTCGTCATATTTGAATTCAGAAAATGGCACTAAACCATTCGATACAACTTTTGATAGTGCATTTTCAGTAAAACTGCCCATACAATTTGAATGTTTGACCTGATTGTATAAAAAGGATGGACTGAATGCAGCGTCATCTCCGCTAATCCCTTTAGCCCTGGCTTCGTTGATAGAACATGCTGCATAAGCTGTTGCCCATGCAACACAGGAGCCTTGTTGTCCCTGTGACATTCGTCGAGGTGCATAACGCAGTAGAGAAACTTTAGATGCCCTTTCGTTTTTATTTCCGGGAGCCAGCGCCTCATACACTTCAACATTATCATATTTTTCCAAATCGACCGAACAACCAGTTACCAGATCCGATGCTGAGTCGCTAGGTAATAAACTACATGCACTGAGCAGTACAGCGGTCAAAAAGCAAAGTGTTTTTTTCATGATATGTTAGTGAGGCGATTCAACAATAGTTTGCTCTCCCATAAAGAAGAAGTAATAAATCAATCCCGCAATGATGAGCAAGGGGATTGCCCATTTTGGATTTTTAAATAAGAAAAATAAAATAACACCGATTATAGCAAGCTTGCCCTGATTTCTGCGGTTCATACCTCCGCTGCTTTGATTAAAATCATCGTTGTTGCTGAAATTGTTGTTATTGTTGTTGTCGTCCTCTCCGGAATCGAATCTGATCGGCATATGATTAAATTTAAAGTTATGGAAATAAATTTTAAGGTCAATATTAGTATTATTTAAGTTAATTTTCAACACTAAAAACATATTTGAGTAATTTAGCAGGAAATATTTGTTCAGAACTATGCTGAATAGTAATTTTGTACTTTATCATGTTCACAAAATAAGACTATCGAAAAATCATGCTGAAAGACACTAAAATTCAGGAACTTATCAAAGCCGAATGGCATCGTCAAAGTACAGGCATTGAACTTATTGCATCTGAAAACATTGTAAGTCAGCAGGTAATGCAGGCTATGGGTTCTTGCCTTACCAATAAATATGCCGAGGGTTATCCCGGCAAAAGATATTATGGCGGCTGCGAGGTTGTAGATGAAATTGAGCAGCTTGCAATTGACCGTGCCAAAGAACTATACGGAGCTGAATATGTAAACGTTCAACCACACTCAGGTGCGCAAGCCAATGCAGCTGTCTACCTTGCCTTAGTACATCCGGGCGATACCATTATGGGTTTTGACCTGGCACATGGTGGTCACCTTACACATGGTTCTCCTGTGAATTTTTCGGGAAAGTTGTATCGTCCTGTCTTTTACGGTGTTGAGGAAGAAAATGGTTTGATAGACATGGACAAAGTGGAACAGACCGCATTGAAAGAACGTCCAAAAATTCTGCTTTGCGGTGCCTCTGCATATTCGCGCGAATGGGATTATGAGCGCTTCAGGGCAATTGCTGAAATGGTCGGCGCTACCCTTTGGTGCGACATGGCTCATCCTGCAGGACTTATCGCTGCCGGACTACTTAAAAATCCATTGGAATACTGCCATATAGTTACAACAACTACACACAAAACACTTCGTGGTCCTCGTGGCGGCATGATTCTCTTAGGCAAAGATTACGCAAATAGCTTTGGTGAAGTTTGGGAAAAAACCGGCAATGCAAAAAAAATGTCAGTTTTGTTAAATTCTGCAGTATTCCCTGGTACGCAGGGCGGTCCGCTCGAGCATGTAATTGCAGCCAAAGCAGTTGCATTTCATGAGGCCTTGCAACCATCTTTCAAAGCCTATCAAAAACAGGTTCAACTCAATGCACAAGCAATGGCAAATGCATTTGTAGAAAAAGGCTATAAAATCATTTCAGGCGGTACCGACAACCATCTTATGCTCATCGATTTGAGAAGTAAAGACCTGAACGGTAAACTTGCTGAGGAAACGCTTATCAAAGCTGACATAACTGTAAATAAAAACATGGTGCCTTTCGATACACAGTCGCCATTTGTGACTTCAGGTATCAGAATTGGCGCTCCTGCAATTACCACACGCGGTTTCAAAGAAGCGGACTGCACCAAGACTGTTGAGTGGATTGACAGAATACTGACGAACGTCGACAATGAACAGATTATAGCTAATGTTAAGGGCGAAATCAATGCGTATATGAAAAACTTTCCCCTCTTTCAAAGCGAAGAAAATGAATTAATTGTAAACACTCACTAAATTCTTATCAAAATGAAAAATCTCCTATTGTTTCTAAGTTTTTTATTATTCACACAAATCAATTTTGTTAAAGCAGATTCATGGGATTACATGTCAAAAGAACAGGCTGAGGCACTTTTGGCTTATGTAAATAAGAATCCATTCATTTTTTATTATTGCGATTGTTGCAACGACATCATCCCCGAAAACAAAGTTAAACCAAAGGCACATTTACTCAAAATTGAAAAGATGGAGATTGTTCCATGCCCTTTCGACAATACGCTATTTTCAGTCGATGTATTAGAATGTACAGTAGTCGCTACTGCTAATGTTTCAGATGGATTTGTTAGTATAACAAAAACTGAGAGCGATGATAAAAGAAAGTATGCCATTCAATGGGCATTATCGCTTAATTACTGTTTTACCTTAATTGACTTTGTAATTCCTTCCCGACTTTATGAAGCCATCGATTACAAAGCAGAACCATTTGATTGTAGTGGCTTAATCGAGTTTCCGGATCCTGAATTGGTTCCTGAGCATCCTTTGAAGAAAGCTTACAGTAAATATTTCAAATCAAAAAAATAAATAAAAATGAGCTAAACCTGAAAATTTAGCTCATTTTTATTTTAAAACAATCCTTTATCCATCAAAACCTTCAGCTTCAAATAAGCCATACAAGTAAAGGCATCGGTTATTTTGCCATCCAGCACCATTTGCAAGGCATCTTCGAAGTGCAATTTCCAGATGCGCAAATCTTCTGTCTCTTCCGGACAAGCAACAGACTGGCTAAGTTTACGGGCAACAAAGGCATAGCCAACTTCATCCGTTACAGAATTTGAAGTATGCAATTTCATCAGTTCTGACCAATCCTCGGCAATAAGTCCAGTTTCCTCAAGTAGTTCTCTTTTTGCAGTTTCAAGCACCGATTCTGTGCCAATTGGACACCCGCCTTCGGGCATTTCCCAGCTATATTCATCGAGTGTGTAACGATATTGTCCAACAAGCCAGGTATTGTTTTCTTCATCGAGCGGAACAATACCCACAGCAATATTTTTGAAATGTACTTTTCCGTAAATTCCCGGATTGCCCGAAGGATTAATGACCTGAGATTCAGTTACAGATATCCATTTGTTCTCATATTTTAATGCCGAACTTATGGTTTTCCAGGGATTATGGATTTTTTCTTCTTCTGAAATCATCGCTAATTATAAGGGCGCTCAGATTTTTTTCATTTTGACAATGAATTTATCCTCATTTCTGATAAAAAGTTGTTTTTTGGTGAGTTTTACAACTTCCCATTCAATAAGCCCATTACCCGGGTTAAAAGAAATCTTATTTCCAATAAATTTGTAAGGAGTTGAATGCCCCTCCAGTATCATAGATTCTTTTGTGTACTCTATGATCACAACAAAATCAGAAGGCGCTTTATTTCCATTTACGCTTATTGTTAACCATTTATTGACAAGTAAATTCTTCTCGAATTTTTGAGCGAAAGCAATAGATGCTGACAATAGTAAAGCGAAAATTATTAAATTTTTCATTGGTTTATTTTGTTTTGGATGAAAGTATTTATTTCTTGGTTTTAGCTGCTTTTTTCATAGCAATTTCACCTGATTTTTGATCTATGATAATGAGCTTGTCTTTATCTAAAACTTTGATACCCCAGACTTCTTCTATACCATCTTCGGAGTCCTTAACTTCAATTTTTTTACCATCTTTGCCTAATTTCCAGCTGCCTCTTTCTAAGGAATTTCCATTTGAATTCAGAATAATTTTTGAATCTTTTCTAAATTCAATTGAAAGTGTGACGCCTTCCGGAGCTGGCTGTCCACTAACGCTTTGTACATCCCATTTATTCTGCAATAATTTTCCGGTTTTTTTCGAGGCTTTATAATCAGTCTCAATATTATATAGCATTGGCTCTTCTAAAGGTTCCTCCTCAAGGGGAGCAACAACTGCGGGTAATTCTTCATCCGTTCTTATAAGATAAAAATTTCCAACTTCTCCCTCGCTAAATATAAATTCTGTTTCAGTAAGTTTTTTTATTACCCATTTTTCCTCCTGTCCCTCTTCAAGTTTTAAAACAAGGGTATTGTTTTCATCCAGCTCATAATTCCAGGACGTAACAGATATTTGAGAACCAATTGTTATGGTAGATTCTGAAATTTTGGCAATCATTGTCAAGTCTTCAGGCAATTCAGCATCACCCATTTTAACAAATTTCCAACTATTAACAAGCAATTTTGTATCAATATCCTGTGCAGAGACAACAGCTATTATTGAAGTCAAAAGTAAAAGCAAAAGATTTTTCATCATGGAGTATTTAATTTAGTTTATTTACAAATTCCTTGACAATTAGCTTGTCTTTGTTAAGTTTCACA
>CAMDAB010000161.1 GCA_945888475.1 Saprospira grandis DSM 2844
AGCAAAAGCATGCGCCCGATGAAGAATTGGCTGCCGAAATTGCCCTGCTGGAAGAATACCTCGATGCAGCAGATGCCATCAAAAAAACAAATGCCCTTATCAAAAGCGAAGCAGAAAAACTGGAAGCCCTGGTACTGGCAGAGTACAAAAAACTGAGCATCGATGATGTAAAAAAACTGGTCATGGTTGATAAATGGCAGCGAAAACTACTCGAAGGACTGGAGCAGGAGCAGGAAAGACAAAGCCGTGCACTCACGCAGCGCATTCGCGAACTGGCCGAGCGCTATGCCGTCACCCTTTTGGAATTAGATGCCGATGTCGAAAACAAAAAGGCCAGGGTATTGGGCCATCTCCGTACAATGGGCTTTCTCTAAAAATATTTTTTTTGATGATTTAAAGTTCCGATGATGACAAATACAACATATAAACAAACTGAAATTGGTGGGATTCCAGAGGATTGGGAGCTAAGAAGATTAGGCGAGATAGGATTTTTTTTATCAACCAATTCTTTATCAAGGGATAAGCTAAATTACGAAAAAGGGAATATTTATAATATACATTATGGTGACATTCATACAAAGTTCAAATCATTTTTTGTTTTGAAGAGAGAAACTGTTCCTTTTATTAACCTTGAAGTGAAACTGAATAATTTTAATTCATGCGAAGAGGGAGATTTAGTAATTGCAGATGCATCGGAAAACGAAACGGATATTGGTAAAGGAATTGAAATAGGCATAATTGGTCAGTCAAAAGTTCTTGCCGGATTACACACATTACATTTTAGGCCCCTTAAAAGTTTTTTTACACTAGGTTTTTTGGGTTGTTTATGGCAATCTTCATGCATTAAAAATCAAATATTAAAAGAATCGCAAGGTACAAAAGTACTTGGAATTTCTTCAACAAGGCTAAAAGACATCAAAATCCCCCTGCCCCCGCTCTCAGAGCAAACTGCCATTGCCGCAGCCCTATCCGATGCCGATGCCTATATAGAAAGTTTGGAGCAGCTTTTGGAGAAAAAGCGAAAAGTAAAACAGGGAGCTATGCAGGAGCTGTTGCAGCCAGGGGAGGGCTGGGAGGTGAAGAGGTTGGGGGAGGTTTGTGAGAAAATTCAAGATGGGAACTATGGTGGTTCTTATCCAAAAGCAAATGAATTTGTTCAAACGGGGGTTGCATTTTTAACATCAAAAGCTATTGGTAATACAGGTGTGTTAAATGAAAATCTAATTGATTATATAACAGAAGCGAAACACAGAGAATTGGCAAAAGCACATTTGAGTTTACATGATGTTCTTTTTACAAATCGAGGTGCCTCAGTTGGCACAATAGGATTTGTAGAAGAAATTATTTCAAATGGAAATATTGGTCCACAGCTAACACTATTAAGAGCAGACAATAAAGTTATTTCTCCAAAATTCCTTTATTATTCTATGAAATCGGATGCCTTTAAAAGTCAAATCTTTGGTAAAGATGCTGGAAGTGCGATGAGTTTTTTTGGCATTGGATCCACAATGAAATTTGAAATTTCAATTCCAAAGTCCAATGAAGAGCAGACCCGCATTGCCACCATACTCTCCGGCATGGATGCTGAGATAGCGGTAATAGGGGAAGAATTGGAAAAGGCAAGGCAGTTGAAGCAGGGGATGATGCAGGAGTTGTTGACGGGAAAAATTAGACTAATATAATATGGCATGTGTACATAAGTTATACAAATATCTGTGGCTGGAAAAGTTGGATTTTGAACCCCGTACTTTAATTGTAGGCACTTTTAATCCCTGCATTGAAGGCAATACCGCAGCATGGTTTTATGGCAGGTTTGACAATAATTTTTGGGAGGTCTTAGCCCGCTTGTATGGAGAAGTATCTATGCGGGGCGCATCGCCTGATGATTGGAAGGCCTTTTGCAAAAGGCATAAAATTGCCATCACAGATTTAATCTCCACTATTGAGGATGCGGATACAGACAATCCTGATGTACTGAAACAGCTAAAAACCTACTCAGACAAAACCCTTGCTGAAGCATTTAAGCAACATCTGTTTGTTCCAATAGTAGATTTACTAAAAGCCAATCCATCCATCCAAAACGTTTACCTGACAAGAGGAATATCCGACAGATTCTGGAAGAAGCTTTGGAAACCGGTACAAGCATATGCGCTAGCAAATAATCTGCATGAAAACACATTATTGACTCCTTCGGGTTATGCCTTCTATCAACAGGGAAAATATAACAGGAAAAACCCCTTGAATCAGTTGAGTTTGGCGGATTTTATTCTGAGGGATTGGAAGCAAAAGTGGATAGTTAAGGATAAATAATAGGAAAGTACCTTTTTGATAAACAGATGATTAAAGAATTATTAATAGGGGGAATAAAATTTTTGTAATATGGCAATAGTAGAAACTAAAATATTAAATATCAGCACATTTCTAAGCAAAAGTGAGTTAAAAATACCGCATTTTCAAAGACCCTATAAATGGACTGTGAAAAATGTTAGTCAGCTATTGGAAGATATACAGCGGTTTAAGAATACAAGTTCATACCGGATTGGCACTATAGTTATTTATTATGACAAAGAAAATAAGGAATACAATATTGTAGACGGTCAGCAGCGTACGCTTACCTTTTTGTTGATTGTAAAAGCATTATATAAGTACAAAACAGCAACAATTCAAAATGCTGGGCTAAAACAGCAACTTAGGACCGTACATGATGCTGCGTTTAACCCAACATTTAAAAGTGATATTTCAAAAAGAAATATAAAAGACAATTATCTCGAAATTGAAAGACGTATGTCAATCTTTGATGAAAGTACAATCGATTTCTTTTTGAATAAATGCGAGATAACACATTTTGTTATTGATGATGTATCGGAAGCCTTTCAGTTTTTTGACTCGCAAAACGCCCGTGGAAAAGACTTGGAACCACACGATTTATTAAAAGCCTTTCATCTTAGAGAATTGGAGTATGATGCTAAGCTCATGAGTGCCGATGAAAAAGAGAAATTGGTGGACACCTGGGAAGAAATGGATACGAAAGAGTTGGCAACTTTATTTGCTGATTTTTTATACCGTGTGCGGGGTTGGTCAAAAGGCAATTCTTCTAGGTATTTTACAAAAAAAGACACGAACCTGTTTAAGGGCTTTAATTTAAACCGGATTGATAGCTTTCCTTATGGCAATATTTTTAGGATAGTTGAGCAGCATATAGCCGAATCCGAAAATAAAGTGCAACAAGTACATTTTCCGTTTCAATTGGATCAAATAATCATAAACGGAAAACATTTTTTTGAAATGATTACACATTACAAACGCATTTATGACGAGTTTGAAAAAAACATTCCAAGCTTATCTGAAAATGCCAAGCAAATCATTAACACTATAAATACATACGACGGAAAAAGCAGAACGGGCGATAAGTATGTGCGTATGTTATTTAACTGTGCTTTACTGTATTATATAGATAAGTTTGGGGATAAAAATATCACGCAAGCAATAGAAAAAATATTTATTTGGGCTTATTCTTTAAGGCTTACTTACGAAAGTTTACAGTTGGCTTCTGTTGATAATTATGTGATAAGAGAAAATAATTTGTTTAAGAAAATCCGCGATGCTGTTTTTCATGATGAAATCATAAATATGAGTCTGCCTCAGCTAACGGAAATTCATAAAACAAAGGCAGTTGATGATATCATAACTTTATTTCAAAATCTAAAATATTTGGCGAATGAAAACTGATGAAATAAAGGCCTTAGACATAAAGACACTTTTGAGTAATGGAGATCGCTATGTTATTCCCATTTATCAGCGTAACTATGCATGGGAGGCAAAAGAAATTGAGCAACTCATTCAAGATATTATTGATTACTCGAAGCATCATAAAGACAAAAATTATTATATCGGAACACTGGTTGTTGCCAACAATGAGTTGGGAACAGACGAAGGTTATAACACAATTGATGGGCAACAACGTTTAACTACCTTGACCATTTTAAGCGCTGTTATAAAAAATAACTTCAAGACTGAAGTTGATATGACTTGGTTCAACGACTTAAATTTAAGTTTTACCAGTCGTCAAAAATCTAAGTTGTCTTTAAAAGAAGTATTCGACGGCAAGTTTGAAAATGAGCATTATGAAACAAATATCAGAAATGCATATAATATTTGTCTAAAGGAATTAGATAAAAAACTTAAAGACAATAGTGTTACATTGGAGGAGTTTACGGACTATCTGTATCGTTATGTAAAAATACTTAGGGTTCCTTTACCTGTGGGTATCGATCTGAATCATTACTTTGAGATCATGAACAGCAGAGGGGAACAGCTGGAGAAACATGAAATTCTGAAAGCCAAGCTGATGGGCTGTTTTAATGGTTTACCCGACAGTGAAAGAGAAAAGCATAATACAGCTTTTGACTTGATCTGGGAAGCCTGTGCCAATATGGAAAAATACGTTCAATACGGTTTTTCGGTAGAACAGCGACACCTTATTTTCGAAAAAAACGATTGGAACAGTTTAACTGTTTATGACTTTGATGATTTTATAAACAAGTTAGAGGCTACATTTAGTAACAACATTGATGTAGAGTCAGACATTGACGATATACTGAGCAATCAAAATCCTATTGGTAAAAAGGAAGAAAGTGAAGACAGTCCCGACCGCTTTAATTCTGTTGTCAATTTTCAAAACTTCCTGCTTCATGTTTTAAGGGTTCAACTGAAAAAGGACAGTGTTGCATTGGACGATAAAAGATTGATTGAATTGTTTGAACAAGAAATGAAATCCTTGACACCTAAGGAGAAAGAAGATTTTTCAAAGGAATTTATTTATAACCTACTGAAGAGTAAATTTTTATTCGATAAGTATGTCATAAAAAGAGAATTTACCGCGAATACAGATCGTTGGAGCTTAAAAAGCTTAAAATGGTATAGTTCAGGCAAAACTAAAAATGGCGTAAAGTATGTAAATACTTTTGGAGAAGAAAGCAGCGAATCTTACGATAACGACAATCGTAGAATACTGATGTTATTGTCTATGTTCCATGTGTCAATCCCATCAATGTCTTATAAGTACTGGCTTAATGCAACATTAAACTATTTAATGGAACAAATTGACATTGACAGTAAAGATTATCTAAGTTATTTGGAGCATATAGCAAAATCATTTGTTTATGACAGGTTCTTGGCAGAAAACCCCATCGGTTATTTTGAAATGATATATTCTAATAAGGGACCTATAAGCAGAGATAGTAAACATTTAAATTTAGAAAAACTGAAATATGGTCAGATAGAAAATAATCTTATCTTCAACTATGTCGATTATCTTTTGTGGTTAAAAATGAAAGATACCGAAAAAGATGCTCGCGTTAAATCCTTTGAATACACATTTAGGAGTTCAGTGGAACATCATTATCCGCAAAACCCAATAAATCCTGATGTGAAAAGAATTGATGAAAAACACCTTCATCAGTTTGGGAATTTATGCCTGATTAGTCACGAAAAAAATTCAAGATTAAACAATTTGTCACCATCCAGTAAAAAAGAGTATTATCCTAAAGGTGTGTCTTTTGATAGTTTAAAACAGTACATTATGATGGAACGGAATCCATGGGACACAACCCAAATTGATACTCATAATGATGAAATGATAACGCTATTGATAGACAGCATAAATTCTGATTATACCCCCAATACCGATATTTCTAAAGCAGTTAAATGGTTCAATGAGTATAGATTAAAAAATCCTAGCCTTTTAATAAGAGCCTTATTTTGTTTTGGCGATTTTCCGAAACGTGTCAGTGTAGACAAATATAACTTCTTGGATTTTGATTACATCAGGCAACATGAAGTGTTTTCAAAATTTGAAGCCTATGTCAGCGAAAATGACCCCGCTAATCTTAACGAAATTATCAAAATCAAATTAGAAGAGGATGAAATAAAATATAGTTATACCTATCTTTTTATAAAATATCCTGAGCTGATAGAATACTGTAAAAATGGTAATTTTTCTTGGGAACAAGATGGTGCCTTTATATACCTTCTTGAAGATTTTGTAAAGTCAAAAAACAAGTCTGTAGAATTATATACGTTTGTATTGTCTTCACTTTTGAGCAAAGAACTGAATTTCAAACCTTATGTTGATAGATATGCATTATATTTGTATATTGCCTTCAATGAAGATTATTATGAAATAGTAAATGACTATAATCTGGCTGATTCACAAATAGAAATTTGGCTTGGAAGCGAAAACAAACTAAAATATCAATTAGTACCGTATGTTAACAGGAATGCTAAAGCAGTCAAAAACTTAGCGAATTTTAATTGGGGAAAAACCAATGAGGGGAATTATATAAGATTAGGAAACAATGCTTTATTTGAATTGGGAGCAAATTTCGAGGATAACATTTCTGGAATGCACGCTTCAGTGATTGATTTGTTAATAAATGGACTAGAAATAAAGTTTGAATAAAATCACCCATGAATATAAGGCCTAAACTTGAATTAGTGTAGCGGGACTTAAGAGGGCATCCCATAAAATTTATGGGAAGGATATGGTTTCTGCAAGGATAGAATTGGAATTTTTTTTGACAAAAACGATAAATTTTTGACATTTTAGGCTTATTATTGTAAAATAATTACAAAAAGAAGCCTAATACACCACAATATGTTAGTAGAATTTTCAGTTCAAAATTTTCGTTCCTTCAAAGAACGGGTAACTTTTTCGCTATTGCCGGCCTCTATACGAGAAAAAAGAAAGGTAGCCCCTATCGTGATAGAAGGCTATCGCGACCTTGCCGTTTTGCCTAGTGCCATCTTGTATGGTCCCAATAATTCGGGCAAAAGTAACCTTTTAGCAGCTATTTCAGTGCTCCGTCGCTTAGTCGTAAAATCAGGAAGTTTCAACTCTGATGAGGAGCTAACGGATGAGGCTTTTGCCTTCGATTTGGCACAAAAGGAAGCCCCTATTGTTTTTGAAATTGATTTTATTGCCCCTAATGAGAAAAGATACTATTTTTCCATTTCCGTTAAAGACAACGAAATAGAAGAAGAGCAGCTGATTCGCTATCATAACAGCCCAGGCGGAAAAACCACTAAACAAACACTTTACAAACGAGTTGCACAGGAAATCAGTTTTCCAAGCAACCATTTGAAAGGTAGCAAAAGTTTCAATTTTAATCCCAATCAGCTATTTCTTTCTCGTGGTGATATAGAGGGTAATGAAGAACTGCAAGAGGTTTATGCTTTTTTCTCCGCACTAAAAGTGCATCAATTGGCAGAAGCTCCCTATGTCAGCTTTTTAGTAGAAAATTACAATAGATTTATCCAAAAGAGCGGCAACAAGGAGACCAAAGAATTAATTGATAAAATTGTTGCTGAATTTGATAAGACAATCGTAGCCTTAGAATCAGGTGCAAGGGATTTGGATTTGACAAAGATTAACTTTGCAGAAAATATGTCGGAAGCCCTGAAAGAAAAGATATTGGAACAATTGAAAAACGAAACCTATACTGTTCACAAGTTATACAAAGAAGGGAAGGAAGCAGGAACGACAAAAATGCCCTTGAGCAAACAATCAACCGGAATGCGCAAATTTTTGGCCATCTTACCCGAAATTTTACCTGTCTTGCAGCGTGGGGGTGTATTATTTTTGGATGAGCTCAATGTAAGTTTGCACACTGAAGTGACAACCTTTATCTTAGATTTATTCAATAATTCAAAGACCAATCCTCGACACGCACAGCTTATTAGCACCACACACGATATGATGTTGCTAAATCGTTCCCTTTTCGATAGGGATCAGATTTATATAACCGAAAAAGATGAATACGGCGCGAGTACTTTATTTTCATTTTCAGATTATAATTTCAGCAATTTGCGCAGTCCAAATTTAGCTCAATATTATGAATCGGGCAAAGTAGGAGGTTTACCTAC
>CAMDAB010000162.1 GCA_945888475.1 Saprospira grandis DSM 2844
GGAACTAAGCACTTACTCGTTTTTTCGAGCTTGAAATAGGTGTGACTATTCCTTCACCCGAAAAAACTGTGTGAGCCCTTATTTCCTTCGCACTTTTGGCCTTCATTACGAACTCTAATGACGGAATTGGGTTTAAGCAATCAGAAAAGTAATTCAGAAATTACGCCTTTGCCTAATCATGCTGAAATTATTTTTTTACGCTTAAAATACTTATGCAATGAAATTCAAAAAAGCTGTACTGTTAAGCCTCTATGTTTTATTGGCAATTGGAGCCGGGGCTCAAACAAATCATATCGAAACAAATCTGAAATGTTTTTTTGAAATGCCTGATTCTTTTGAACCGAATACAACTTTTGGTAAAATTATGAAAGTGAAGGTATCGGCTGTTGAAAAAATAGATGTGACCATTTTTAATAAATGGGGCCAAAAGGTTTTAGAAGCGCGTTTATCGGATGTTCATAGCGGAAATATGCATTTTGGAAATAAAGATCTGATGCTAATTTACAGTGCTGAGACGGAAGGAAAGCATACAGCCCTTAGTTCGGGGACCTATTACTATTCAACTAATTTAGTCTGTGCAAATGGCAGTTTATTAAGTGAAGAAGGGGAGCTGAGATTGATAAGAACCTCACACAAATAACTGTTTTAGACAATTTGGCGCCAATAAAGACAGGTTGACATCGAATTTTAAGGTTAAAATGACCTTTTGACAGTAGGCATAAAAAATTAAAAAATATTTCCCCATTTAATCGGGCTTTGAGCCGAATTTTTAAAAATAAAAACAAAATTGGCGTAACTTTTGAAATATTCTGAGTTATATAAGAAATACAATCAATAATTATGCGTTATAAATATATAGCAGAATATAAATAAAGTATAAATTTAATTATAAAAAATATTATTTCATCTTAAAACCTAATTGTTATGAAGACTCTAGCATTGAAAGAAAATGGTTTGATGGAAACCCTTCTCCTAAAAGAGACAGAAACCATTTCCACCGCTGCAGCCAAAATTGGAACTGAGCAGATACCGCATTGGAAAAGCGATGACAGCGTATGCGGTTACATGCGTAAAGGAAAAGAAGGTGTCGGAATAAGTTACTCGGAAGTCATTGGGCATCAAAGACCCTGTTGACAATTAGCGATGGTATATAAATTGAAAAAGCTGCAAAAGTCCTCAGACCCTTGCAGCTTTTTTCTTTTTAGCTATTCTTATGCCATCGAAGGCTGTTTTCCCAATTCCTTCAAACGGCGCAAGTGTGACATCAATGCAGCACGTACTGTTTTGTACTCATGATAAGGAATCTGAAACTCTTTGGCGGTGCGTTTCACAATTTCCGAAATTTTAGGGTAATGCACATGCGAAATATTCGGAAATAAATGGTGTTCAATCTGATAGTTCAAGCCGCCAATAAACCAGGAAATGAATTTGCGACCTTTGGCAAAATTAGCAGTTGTCTGCATCTGATGTACCGCCCAGCTATTTTCCATATTACCATCAGCATCGGGTTCGGGATAGCTTGTTTCTTCAACTACATGCGCCAGCTGAAAAGTAACTGAAAGTATGAATCCTGCTACCAGCTGCATCAGAACATAGCCTACTATAACTTGCCACCAGCTGATGCCCAATATAAAAATAGGCAGAATAAAGAGACTGAAAATATAGATAGATTTAAAGAGCAGCAGTTTTGAAAATTCCTTCCAGCTTTTGGCTCCAAGCTGTTTGGTCATTCCATTTTTATTGTACCTTATCATGGTAAAAAAATCACCCCAAAGCAACCAGCTAATTGTGAGCAGCGAATAAAGCGGCAGTGCATAGATATGCTGAAAACGGTGTATCTTTTTCCATTCTCCGGTAGGTTCGAGTCGAAGAACAGATTTGTGTGCAATGTCTTCATCCATTCCTGGAATGTTGGTATAGGTATGATGCAGTACATTGTGCTGTACCTTCCAGTTGAAAGAATTACCACCAACCAGCTCCATAGACAGACCCATTATCTTGTTGACATATTTATTAGAAGAATAAGAGCCATGAATGGCATCGTGCATCACGCTCATGCCAATTCCCACCACGCCTATGCCCATGAGCGCATAAATCATCCAGTTGGCCCAAAAAGGCAGGAAGTTAAAAAGCACTAGAATGTAAGGAATGATATACAGCGAAAGCATTGCTGCTGTTTTCCAATAAAGACGGCTATCGCCGAATTTAGAGATGCCTTTACTTGTGAAATATTCGTTTACTCTTTCTTTGAGTACACTCACAAAATCTTTTTGATTTTGCATGTTAAATTTTGCAGAAGCCATGAATCCGGTTTAAAGATATAATATAGGTGTTTCGGTCGATTTTGATTAAAGCAAGGCAAAGATAAGACCCTAATCCGACTTTATTCTACTTGTGTAATAGATATCTTAGTGCTTTGGTTCAGAAATTTTGGTTAATAATTAGTGAATGCTATTTTGATATAAATAATTTTTTATAAATTATTATACTAAAACCTTTATAATTAAGTGCTTCGGGTTAATTGTGATGCTAACTTGCGCTGCGCTGAATTTTTATTTTTCTCTCAGCTAGGTGGCAGGAATCTTGTCCTTCTCTGAAGCTATCGTTCTATTGTTCTAAGGGAATCCTTAAAAATAAAAAAAGCGGCACTCACAAGAATGCCGCTTTAGTATCTTTCCAAAAGTGAATTGATTATTTCTTAATCCATTTGAGGCTTGAATTGCCCTTTTCGGTTTTCAGTGTGATGAAGTAAACGCCCGATGGGAGTTCAACTGTATTCAATTCAATCAAGCCGAAAGATCTGCTGATTGTTTCAGATTTAACCATTTTGCCATCGACTGAGCACATTTGAACATTAACATCGATGCCTGTGAAGAGATTAGATTCGATGTAAAGAATATTTTCACCCGGATTAGGATACAAGGCTACATCTCCCAGGTTACCCGAAATGAAAATACTTGAAGGCTGATCAACTGTTTCAGTTTGAATGAAAGTACAGTTATTGCCATCGGTGATTGTCACAGTATATTCACCAGCAGGTAAATTATTCAAATTTTGTGTGTTGGCACCATTGCTCCAGTTGTAGCTGTAGTTGCCTGTTCCACCGCTAACAGTGAGAATCACAGATCCGTCTGTGCCGCCAAAAGTAGAGGCATCTGTTACAGTGGAAGTTATATTCAATGCTGTTGGCTCAGAAATAACAAAGGAATTTGAAGTTGCAACACAACCATTTGCATCCGTTACCGTACAGCTGTAAGTTCCGGCCTGTAGGAGACCAAGGCCTGGGTCAGTACTTCCATTCGACCAGTTATAAGTAAGAATACCTGAACCACCAGTTGCATTCAAAGCCACATTTCCGTTTCCGGCACCAAAACAAAGAATATTGGTTGTGACAGGGTTGAAACTGATGCCGGCAGCCGGTTGGGTTACACTTAACTGTAGCGTGTTTACACAGTTGTTAGCATCTGTTACAGAAATTGTATAAGTTCCGGCAGCTATGTTATTTTGCGCATTGCTGGTATTTCCGTTGTTCCAGTTGTAGGTATAGTTTGGAGTGCCGCCACTTACAGATACAGAGACAGATCCTGTGCTTTGACCAAAACAAAGGATATTTGTGGAAGAACCACTAACAGTTACAGCCGTAGGCTGACTGACAACTACAGCTACAATATCGGTACATTGAGCATTGTCGGTTACAGTTACTGTATAAACACCGGCAGTTAATCCGCTTATTGAAGAAGTATTGGCATTGTTACTCCAGTTGTATGAATAACCTGTTGTTACTGTTCCTCCCGTGGCAGAAACTGATGCAGTTCCAGTTGATGCACCATTACAGTTTATATTTGTTGAGTTTGAAATTGAGGCAGAAGGTGAATTGGGATTATTTACAACAATTCCGCTTACAACACCCTGACAGCTGTTTGCATCTGTAATAGTAACATTGTAACTGCCGGCAGCAATGTTGTTAATTGTTTGCGTATTTCCTCCGTTGCTCCAGGCATAAGTATAAGGAGCTGTTCCGTTTGTTGCAGTTACCGATGCTGTACCAGTTGCTCCGCCACAAATAGAATTTGTAGTTGTTGGGGTGTTGGTATTGAGTATAACAACGCTTGAACTTATAGAAGCTGAATTACTTACAGAGCAACCGGCTGCATCTGTCACAGTCACCTGATAGGTTCCTGCACCTAGATTGCTTAATGAAGCAGCTGTTGCACCATTATTCCATACATAAGTAAAAGGGGCAGTGCCACCTGTTACATTGTTTGTTACTGTTCCTCCTGCCGCACAGGTTTGATTTGTGGTGTTTAAGGTTGTGCTTACATTCGGATTTACTGTAACAGTAATGCTAAAGCTATCTGTTGCCGGAGCAATGGCAGCTCCTTGTTGTGCAGTTACACGGTACTTGAGGATATGTGTGCCTACGCCTGCAGTTGCAGGATTAAAGCTTGTGCCACTTACGCCAGGACCACTGAAGGTGCCTCCCGTTGTAGAGTTTGCAACTAAGCTGAGTATTACTGCCGGTTCATTGGCACAGAAACTTGTTTTTGGAATGGTAAAGTCTGGCTTTGGCAAGACAATAAGATCTAAAGCATAACTAGCTGCATTGTCGTTCTGTGCAATAGGAAAGCTGCCGCAGCCAAAAGGAAATGCATTGATGTCTGCCAAGAAGTTTGCCGTAACAGCAAACACACCTGCTACAGTAGGTGTACCCGAAACTCTTATGCAACCATTTGAAGGTGCTGAAAAAGTACCTTGATTCGCAGCTGCAGTAAGGCCTGTGGGTAAGCCGGTATATGTAAAGTTGTCAACGCGAACAATTCTGATGTTGGTTCCTGCATTAGCAGGTGAAATGACTACTGCATCGAAACAGGCAGTAGTAATGTGGAAAGATTCAAAATCGGAATAGGCATTTCCTACGCGTCCGTTAAGTAATATAGTATCGCAAATACCGCCATAGGCTGGCAAAGTGCTGATGCAACTTACAGGCGTACAAGCCTGTGCGAAAGAAGTTTGTGCTGTAAAAAGCGCTGCTATGCCTGTTAGAATCGACAGTATTGTTTTTCTCATTGTTAAAGGAATTTGGTTTGTAAGTTTTGTTTCAAAGCAATTTTTGCAAAATTAAGAAGAATTTTATTAAGACTTTATATTATGTTTAAATATTGAATATGAATAACTTTCTAATCGGCCAAAATAGACCAATAGCCTGAAAATTAGCCATGAGGTTTGTTTTTTAAAGCTGGGAAATAATAACGCATGAGACCAGCAAGAATTAATATTTCGACCAGAATCAGGTTCAAAACCCAACTAAGCCAGGCTTCGGTTATATAAAAATTCGGATAACAGAGCATATTGTTGGCATCATCGGCGCAACGCAGTTCAAATGCAAATTTATAGCTGGAGACAAGATAAGTCGCCACTCTGAGTGTAATAGCCGAAAAAGCCATGGCATAGCTGCGCAACATATATTCGCCATGTTTTACTAAATCTTTTTTCAAAACTGTTACATAAGCCATGTAAGTAAAATACCACCAGCCTAAGGCCTGCAACAGGAAGGCCCATTGCGCTGAGGCTCCACCACTACCGTAAAAGGCCATAATGAATCCAGAAGGTCCTGAGAGGAATAACACGGTAAAAATATAGGCTTTGCCAATATTTCGGTGCCAAATGGGGTAACGGAACATCAGGGTTTTTGAGAATTGAGTTAAACCTGCTGCCAAAACAAATACCGAGCTGCTGATATGCGTATAAAAAGCAATCATGTAATGCCTTTTCCCAATAAGCGTATCGGGTTTTTGTGCCAAAAAATCGATATCGGTAGGGAAGGGCGGAATCAGATAGGGGAAGGCAATGCTGCCCATGGCATAAACCGATAATACGACCATTATCAGCAGCATAAGTTTTCCAAGGTTCAGGGCAATCGTATTCCGACGCATATCTATTTATTCAACTTTTGAGGCTTTGAATCTTTTCATGGTCTCGGCAAATCCTTTTTTGAATCCTTCGGATGTATTTTTTAAAGCTTTGTCTTCCCACAAAATCTCCTTTACTGTTGCAAAGTCGGTTGTTTCATCTTCGGGTTCTTTTTCCCGGGCAGCAATGCTGTAAATTTTTTCGTCTTCGATATAATCTCTTCGTGCAAGATAGTCGGAGTTGAAATAAGAAGAAAGAGTTGAACAGTAAAATACCTTTTTGTTCTTAAAATAGTAGGTACTTGTTGTGATATAGCCTTCTTCTCCTACGATTTCAACTAATTTCAGCATTTCATTGGCATTATAAAATGCATGAAAAAAAGCCATGTCGTAGTATAATTCAGGTTTTGGATTTTGATATCTCGAGCTTACTTTTTTCAATGAAATGGCATCGATTCGCTTTACAGCCTCATCGCAGGCTTTTGCTTTATCCTCGGGGCTTTGAGCCTTTTTGGGTTTTTCTGCTACTGCCGCGCTGCTTTCAATTTTGTTGACGGCACTGTTGTTTTTGGCCTGCTGGCAGGAAAAGAAAATTGAAATGAAGCAACAGAGGATAAGTGTTGATTTGAAATTCATGACTTTAGTGCTTAAAATTCGCAATAGGGAAATTTTATCTGTAAAGTTATTATTTTTGTGGCGAAGAATTTAAAATGATATCTTATTTCTTTAAGCAAGTCCACATATGAAACAATATCACGATTTACTGCAGCACATTCTCAACCATGGTGTTAAGAAAGAAGACCGCACCGGCACTGGTACCATCTCTGTTTTTGGTTATCAGATGCGTTTTAACCTCGAAGAGGGTTTTCCACTTGTAACAACCAAAAAACTTCATTTGCGCAGCATTGTACATGAACTGCTTTGGTTCCTTGCAGGCGATACCAATGTAAAATACCTTAAAGATAACAAAGTAAGCATCTGGGACGAATGGGCCGACGAAAATGGGGAATTGGGCCCGGTTTACGGCAAACAATGGCGCAGCTGGACAACCCGAGAAGGCGGCAGTATCGACCAGATAAAACAGGTAGTGGAAACGTTGAAGAAAAATCCCGATTCGCGCAGAATTATCGTATCGGCCTGGAATGTAGAGGATATTCCAAATATGGCGCTTGCCCCCTGTCATTGCCTTTTTCAGTTCTATGTGGCCGATGGTAAACTTTCTTGTCAACTCTATCAGCGCAGTGCCGATACTTTCCTGGGTGTACCATTTAATATTGCATCCTACGCACTGCTTACAATGATGATGGCGCAGGTATGCGGACTAAAAGCGGGTGATTTTGTCCATACTTTTGGCGATGCGCACCTTTATCTCAATCATTTGGAACAGGCACAGACTCAACTTGCCCGAGAAGCGAGGGAATTGCCGAAAATGATTATCAATCCTGAAGTGAAGTCCATCTTCGATTTTAAATATGAGGATTTTGAACTTACAGGCTACGATCCGCATCCGCATATTAAGGCGGCTGTATCGGTCTGAAATAATTTGATTTAACTTTCTCTCAACAGTAAGCATTGGCAGCCAATAGGTTGCCTTTTTTTATTTCAGCAATATTGACTCAAGTCACTGCCTTCATTGATCAAGGTCAATACATCTGCTGTCTTCTGTCATCCTTTTAGCCTGTTTAAAGCCTCAACTTTGTGTAACGATTTCCAATAAACCAATCTTAAATCAGAACACAAAAAACATGAAAAAGGTAACTATTATTGAGGACAACCTCATTACCGCAGAAATTCTGCGAAAACAGATCAACAATTCACAGGAATATCACTGTGAAAATTATTACACAAATCCAAGGGAATTTTTAAGATCGAATGAACAACCCGATATTGTCATTCTCGACATTATGATGCCCGAAATGAATGGAGTGGATGCCATTGAACGGATATTAAAAAAACAACCCAATGTGTCCATTAT
>CAMDAB010000163.1 GCA_945888475.1 Saprospira grandis DSM 2844
TACCTTTGCAAAGTTGTAGCATTACAAAATGATGAAAGTTGAGGGTAATTTGGTTTTCCAAAATAAATCTGTCTTATTTTTTAACAGCTACCCTTTTCTTTATATTTAAATGCAGGAAACGATATCAAAAGGCTTTTCCCTCAAAATCCTTATTTTTTTCTGTTACAACAATTTATGACATTTGACAATTTAAATCTTATTGCGCCTATCCTCGACGCATTAAAAGAAGCAGGATATTCTACTCCCACTCCCATTCAGGCTCAGGCCATTCCCGAAGTACTTCAGCAACGCGACCTTTTGGCCTGCGCGCAGACCGGAACCGGAAAAACCGCTGCCTTTTCTCTGCCAATTATTCAACTGCTGCAAGAACGCAGTGATAAAATGGCTAAAACACCCAAAAAAATCAGGACGTTGATATTGACTCCCACAAGGGAGCTTGCCATTCAAATTGCCGAACAAATCGACATTTATGGTAAAAATACCAGTATAAAACAGACGGTTATTTTTGGCGGTGTGGGTCAATCTCCACAAGTTGCTGCCATCCGAAAAGGGGTTGATGTGCTCATTGCCACTCCCGGCCGCCTGCTCGACTTGCACGGACAGGGACTGATTGACCTCAAACATTTGGAAATTTTTGTGCTGGATGAAGCCGACCGCATGCTCGACATGGGCTTCATACACGATGTGCGCAGGCTTTTGAAAATCATCCCAACGCAAAGGCAATCGCTGTTTTTCTCGGCAACTATGCCCGATAGCATCATAGACCTGGCCAACAGTATCCTGACCGACCCTATAAATGTTTCGGTAACGCCAGTATCATCTACTACTGAACTCATCGATCAGCAGCTATATTTTACCGATGCAGAAGAGAAAAAAATGCTCCTGCTGCACCTACTGCAAAATGAACTGCAGGGACGCGCATTGGTATTTACTCGTACAAAATACGGAGCCGATAAACTGGCAAAATTCCTCAATCAATCAGGAATCAGAGCCGAAGCCATTCACGGAAACAAATCGCAGCAGGCCCGCCAATTGGCACTTTCACAGTTCAAGGCCTCCAAAATCAGAATCCTGGTGGCTACAGATATTGCAGCTCGTGGCATTGATGTGGAAGAACTGGAATATGTTTTTAATTTCGAGGTACCCAATGTACCCGAAACCTACGTGCACCGCATAGGCCGTAGCGGACGTGCAGGTGTGAAAGGAACAGCAATTACCTTATGCGACGAAACGGAACGTCCTTTTATAGCCGATATTCAGAAGCTGATAAAAATGGAAATTCCTTTGGTGGATAATCATCCTTTTCTAACTGTAAGAGCGGCAAACCGTGAGGCCATCAGCCTGAAAGGACCTGTTGTAGTGGTGAATAAGGTCAAAGGACATCAGCCCAACAAACAGAACAATGGTGGTCATGAAAAGAAAAAGACCTATGGAAGGCCATGGCAAAAAAACAAGAAATCTGAGAAATAAATTTAGAGCGGGCAATGCCCGCTTTTTTTAATTAAAAAGTTGATCGTTAGATTACTTTTGTTTAATTTCGATTTTCAATAACTCTTAATAAATTATTATGATTAAATATTTCATTACACTTATAGCAATCTGCACTTTTTTTGCATGTACAAATTCTTCCGATAAATCTGTGAATAATCCAAATTCTAAGAATGAAATCATAGAAAATTATAGCTCTCCTCAAAAGTTAGATTCAATAAGTGGAAGTGGGCAACAAGTTGTTCCAGTAAAACTTGTAAAGGGAGTCGCAATTTTTGAACTGAAGGTCGATAATAATTATGACGAATTATCACGTTCAATTGGTCAACTTATGGGCTCAAATATTATTTTAATGATAAAAGGCTCAGATGGACGACAATATACTGATGGTATAAATAATATAGGAATAAAATATAAAGGATCAATATCATTCAGTGTGCCTAAAAATGACACTTATTTAATTGATGTTACCACATCTTCCATGAGTAATTGGACCCTTAAAATAAAGTAGTTTTTTAAGTAAATTCAATCTAATTTATCCAATCTTCTCCTTTGCCTCCTTCAGCTTGCGACCAATCTGAAAAGTAATGATATGAAAAAACATGATAAAATCGGAACTAAGGCTGTATACAGGATAAACAAAGGTGGCTGGTTTGTTTTTCTCGAAAACAAAATGACCAAGCCAGGCAAAACCATATCCGCAGATAGGACCCAATAAAAGAAGCCACCAGTTTTGGGTAAGTATTGCATAAATGCAGATAAAAATAAATCCTCCTGTGCCAATAAAATGCAAGGCCCGACTGATTGGGTCCTGATGTTCGGTAAGATAATATGGATAAAATTCTTGTAGCGTCTTGTATTTGTATTCCTTTGCCATATTTTATGATTGATGCTTAAAAAAAATTTATTAAATAAGATATGCAGTAAGCTAAAAGCTTGATTTACTTTTAAAAACCAAGCAATTTGAAAATCTGCTCTCCAAAATTTGCAAGGATAACCACTATTATCAAGATATAGAATTGTAATTCACAAAGTTTTTGATTTTTAGTTGCCTGCAGATTCAAGCTAATAAAAATGCTAAGTGGCAGTGCCAACATCCGAATACTATCTTTATCAATTTTACTGTTCATTAGCCAAAATAACCCGGTAAAGAATAGCAGCATAAACAGCAAATCGATATATTTTTGTTCCCTGATATTTGTTTTTGCCTTGATAGCACCGTAATTTAAGATACTTATAAGTCCTAAAAATCCGATTCCTGACACAGTAATCCAAAAAAACAGATCAGGCTCAATTGTTGAAGAAATCCTGCCAAAATTTGCTACCAAATAGCTAAACCAAGACAACAGACTGCCATTCAAATACATGTATGTGCCAATGAGATAAAATGGTGCTGTGATACCAAACAATAAAATTACAAATTCTTTTATTGTAAATGTCCTTACTTTCAGCCAGGCGGCGATAGTAAAAAGCAAATAGGGAAAGCATTGCGGATTAACAACAATTGCCAGCGAACAAAAGAAAGCAGCGTTAAAAATTTCCTTTACTGTGTTTTTGTCGTCGTAGGCCTTAAAGTATTGATAAACTGCTGCAATGACTAAAAAATTTGAAAAAAGGGAGGGACCTATCAACTGCGTATCTTTGAATGACAAACTTAAAAATACAAAGATAATTGCAGTGTAAAAGCTTGTCTTTTTGCCAATTCGATAATAGTTGATGAGATTGTTTAACCAAAATGCCTGAGAAAGCAAGAGTGTTGAAAAAACTGCTAAGGCGATGCTTTTGTTTTGGTTGATGGCAATAAAAAACTTCAGATCATTCGCTGTAGCTATTTCTGAGCTATTAAGAGCCGCCCACAAAAAAGGTAGGGAAGCAATTATGACAAAAAATGCCGTATGCAGTTGATTATTACGAAAAAATTGAAGCATTGAAACTAATAGCTGATGGCGCCAAAATGAAGTTTACTGTTTTTCTGTTGCACAAAAATAAGCTTATTCGCCGATATCTGAATTGCTTTGCGGAATTCGGGTAAAATATCTTTTTCTTCAATTGCTTCATCCGGAAAAATTCTACGACGTTGCTGACTTCCATCTGGCATGAGTTCATATTCATATACGGCTGAGGTCCAATTGATTTCATCATTAAAAATGAGTTTGAGCCCTCTTGGATTTTTCATTAAAAAATAAGAGGAGTAGCGCCCCTCGTCATTTTCCGATTTTTGATTTTTGTACAAAACGGTATTCCAATGAACACTACCATCAGGATGTATTGAACTGACAAGGATATTATCGTAATAAAATTCCACCTGCCGGTTGGTCGGGAAATCATTCCTGAAGCTAGTAGGCATTTGATATTCGTAGCGCACATATTGTTCAGAAACAGCTATAAATCCACCATCTCTTCTCAATATCAACTCATTGATTTTAAGGTGTTCAACTCCATTATTTTTTTTATTTTTACCACCCTTCAGATTTGTTTGCAAAGTATCACCAAAAGGAATAACTGAAAAAGTAAAATTTTCAGGAATTAAAGCTTTAAAACTTATAATTCCTTTAGCGCCATAACCTTTATCGGAATAGAGCGCTGCGCCCGAAATTCTTTGATTTACTTCATCGTACTTAAATTTAAGACTTTCGAGATAAATGCCCGGCAGCAAACATGTATTTTCATAATTTTTACCTTCTGCTGTGAATGTTTTAAATGTAATATTATTATTTCTTCGTCTGTATCTGCTGTTTTCAGCTATCAGAAAAAAAACATCTGCAGCATCCGAAACAAGTGCCTCTTCAAGTTTCAATAATAATTCATCTTCATTCAAGTATTTTTGATTGCTGACACGCAGATTTTCTAAATCGAAAGTCGCCCAGGCTAAAGTGTTGTCATTTTGAAAATGACAAATGAGCATTTGCTTTTTATTTTCAGACAGCACTGTTTCAATGTCGGCAATATGTACCTGGTTGGTGTAATCCAATACAAGTGTATCGAATACCTCAGCAGCATCGGGGCTCAGTTTTTTTAATCTGATTTCTGTTTTTCCTTTTTGCTGCAAGCAATATACAATGGAAAAGCTTGTTCGGTCGTTTATGATTCTGAAAAAGTGAAAATGCCCTTTGGGGATTTCCAATTCAGTTTTTTTGCTATTTTTGAAATCAGTACCAATTGCCTCTATGTAATGTTTAGAATTGGAAGACCTGTAGATGAGCAAAAGACTATCGAACTGGCCGATAAGACTGTATTTATCTCTATCCAGGTCTACAAATCCCAGGTATTTCATCTCCTGTGCTTTGAGACTAAAGACACAAAATAAGCAAAGCGCAATGCAAGATATTTTAAAGGGCATTCCAATAGTGTTGAAAATAATCGCAAAATCATGTAATTTTGCAAAACAATAGAATACTAAACATAATCCAAGAAACAGCTAAATATAGTAAACAGATTTCAGATATGAAAAAATTTTGGTCAACTTCGATAATTATCTGCTCGATTTTAATGCTTTTTAACTGTAAAAATTCAAGCGTTAAAGAAAAAAACAAGGTTTACAACATACCCGAAATCGATAAGCTGAGCGAGGCAATAGAAAAAAATCCAAAAAATGCTGCACTTTATGCTGCTCGCTCCCTACAGTTTTCTCAAAAAGAAATGTTGCAGGAAGCCGAATTGGATGCAGAAAAAGCATTGAGCCTCGACTCATCGAAGGTAGATTACTATAAAATATTAGCCGATGCTTATTTCGATAATATGCATTCTAATGCTGCTGTTAAAACTTTACAGCGTTCTTTGGGTCGTTTTCCTCAAGAAAAAGCACTTTATCTAAAACTTGCAGAAATGCAGATGATTGTCGAACAGTATAAAGATTGTGCGCTGACGCTGGATATGCTCTTCAAAATCTCACCAGATAATCCCGATGGGATTTTCATCAGGGCGCAGGCCAGAGAAATGACAGGTGATACAGCCGAGGCTATTAAAGATTTCGAAAAAGTTGTCTCTATCGATGCCGATCACATCAATGCCTACATGAAATTGGCACTAATTAAAAACCGAGATGGAGACCCAGTCACGCTGAAATACCTGGAAAATGTTCTGAGAATTGACTCTCTTAATGAAGCTGCACTGCTAACAAGGGCCCAATTTTACCATTTCCGTAACGAATTCGAAAAGGCACTTACTGAATACAAAAATGCCCTGATCAGAAAACCGCAAAGCGCAAATATCAATTACAACCTGGCACAAATGTACCTTGAAATGGGCGATGCAGCAAAGGGAAACAAAACAAAAGCCGACTCCTATTATGAATCGGCATTTCAACATTTCGACAACAGTACAAAATTCGATGTACAATTTGCCGATGCATACTTTTACAAGGGTATCAGCGCACAAAGACTCAACCGAAATGACCTTGCTGTAAGAGATTTTGAAAATGCGCTGCGACTTGGCAGTTTTCTGTATACAGTCTCACCCGAAACTGTGGAACAGGAACTGGCGAAGTTGAAGCAGTAGCTTAGTTTTTACGCTCCTGTTTTACACTTTCTTTAAGCTTTTTGTCATCTACTTTTCGATCCAAAAAAGTATTGAGTTTTTCAATCGAAAAGCTTGTATTTATTTCGCCAAATTCATTGATTTTTATGTTAAACCCTTTAAGTTCTTCGTGAATTTCGAGCCCGGCATTTTTCTTTTTCCTTCCCATGATATTAAAGTTTTTTAAATAGTGTAATCAAACATTTAAACGTAAGATGTTTGATGAAGGTTTCATAAATTAAAAACTAAAAGAGGCCGAACAATAATTGTCCGGCCGATAATATATATTTTAACTGTTTATTAAAAACAGCCTAATCGTTCATTTCCTGAATTTTGATTGACTCGCGATGGATGGCTTTGAGCACTGTTGCTCTACGTGTCACTGATGGTTTTTCGAAGTTTTTACGGCGACGAACTTCTTTCAAAAGTTGCGTGTCTTTAACTTTCTTTTTGTAGCGGCTGAGTGCGCGGTCAATAGTTTCGTTATCTTTTACGTTGATAAGCAGCATAAAATAAAATAAAAATTTAAGATTATGGTAATGAATTTAAGCGTGTACAAATATTATCCCATTTTTGAGGACGTAAAAATAAAGGCAATTTCCTAAATCACAAAGTTATTCTGCTGAAAATTAAACTACATAAATGTTTTTTTTTCGACTAGATCCATTCAGCATTAAAAATATCCAAAAAAATCAAAATCAAAGCTTTTTTGAACAACTGAATGGACGTTTTACAGCGGCCTTTTTTATCTTTGCAGAAACTGTTATACCTGTCAGTAATTATAATTTGTCAAATGTGAAATTTTATGAAAAAACTCAAAATTTACAATTCTTTCCAACGCGAACTTTCTGAATTCTCAACCATTGATCCCAAAAATGAATATGTAGGAATGTATGTTTGTGGGCCAACTGTTTACAACGAAGTACACCTGGGTAATTGTCGTACCTTTGTAAGTTTCGATATCATTTACCGCTATCTGCTGCACAAGGGTTACAAAGTTCGATATGTAAGAAATATAACTGATGTAGGTCATCTCGAAGGCGATGTCGACTCCGGTGCCGAAAGTAAAATCGATCAGCGCGCACGCCTTGAGCGCTTAGAGCCCATGGAAATTGTACAAAAATATACCAATCTTTTTCATCATGTGATGCAACAGCTCAATACGCTGCCACCTAGCATTGAGCCTACCGCAACAGGCCATATTGTAGAGCAGATTGAAATGGTAAAACAGATTATTGACAATGGATACGGATACGAGAAAAATGGTTCAGTTTATTTTAATACCAGAAAACTGATTGAGGAGAACAAAGGCTACGGTACCTTATCGGGCAAATTGGTCGATGATTTACTAAACGAGAGCCGCGATAACCTCAAAAATCAGGACGAAAAAGAGCATCCCTCCGACTTTGCTATCTGGGTCAAAGCCTCCCCTACGCATATTATGCGCTGGCCATCCCCATGGGGCGAGGGTTTCCCGGGCTGGCATCTGGAATGCTCAGCTATGAGTACCAAATATCTCGGTAAGACTTTCGACATCCACGGTGGCGGCATGGACCTGCAATTTCCGCACCATGAGAATGAAATTGCACAAAACATAGGTGCCTGCGGTTGTCAGCCAGTGCGTTACTGGATGCATGGCAATATGCTGGTACTGAATGGTAAAAAAATGTCGAAAAGTGATGGGAATTATATCATGCCACGCGAACTATTTGCCGGCAGCAGCCCACTTATGTCGAAGGCTTACAGCCCTATGACACTGCGTTTCTTTATGTTGCAGGCGCATTACCGCTCTACCCTCAACATCACCGAAGATGCTATGCAGGCTGCCGAAAAAGGGCTACAGCGATTGATGGAAGCAAATAGCATCCTGCAATC
>CAMDAB010000164.1 GCA_945888475.1 Saprospira grandis DSM 2844
CGATTTTAAGCTTTACGCCCGATAAAGGCTCCTTATCGGAACTGTTTATGACCTTGCAAATAAATCTAAATTCAGGAATTCTATTCAAAATAAGTGTTGCACTAATTTCTTCGGCATCGACGGCAAGATTTATTGGTTCGCTCTTACCGTTTTCATATTTATCTTTACTAGCCTGAACGTAGTATAAACTATCTTCTGTATCAACACTAAAGGAGAAGGTACCATCGTTGGCAGAAATAGCTCCTGCAAAGAGCGCCCCATCTTCTGTTAAAAGCTGAATTTCGTTTCCAGCAAGAACATTACCTTTTTCGTCTGTAATTTTTCCTTTAACTGTTTTGGTAAAGCGGAAGGGTTTGAGAATCTCAAAATAATAAATATCGTCATCGCCTTTTCCACCCTCGCGGTTCGATGAAAAATAGCCCTTTTTCATGTCTTTATCCACAATGAGCGCGAAATCGTCAAATCTACTGTTAAGTGTTGCGCCCATATTGGTAAGTTTTCTTACCGAATAATTTTTCATAGCAGCCATGTAGATATCAAGTCCCCCAATACCATTGTGACCATCGGATGAAAAGAAAAGATAGTCGTTTACATCTTCAAAAAAGGGGAACATTTCATTACCTTCGGTATTTATTTTTTCACCCATATTCACAGGTTCTCCCCATTCCTTGCCCGATTTTTTTTCAATTCGGTAAATGTCAGTTCCACCAAAACCACCGGGCATATCGCTTACAAAGTACATGATGTTACCATCTTCGCTCAGCCAGGGATGCGCTACAGAATATTCGGCATTATTGAGTTTGAAAGGAGTTTCTTTTTGCCAAATTCCATCTTTATATTCACTAAAAAAAATCTGCAGTTTTACTTCCCCATTTCTACTTTTGCCGCTCATATTATTTTTGGTCATCGCCATCAAGCTGCCATTCATAGCAAAACATGCAGGTCCGTCATGGTATTTTTTATTTACAGCTCTTTTCTGAATTTCATTTAAGGTAATAGCAGAACTTAGTTGCCCATTTTCATTTACATCAGCAGCAAACAAATCGAGAAAAGGTTTTTCATTCCAACTATAAGTTCTTTTGATAGGATGCACCCCAACCTCGAGGCTTGAACTGTAAATAATTTTGTCGCCGAAATAACTTGTACCAAAATCCTGTTGTGATGAGTTCATATCAAGATTTACAATTTTGTATCTTTGCGCATCTCTGAGCAGTACATTTACAGCCTGCTCGTTTTTTAGATACTCTTTAACCCTGGTATCATCAGGATACCTGAATGAATATTCCTTTAGCCATTTTTCTGATTCACCATATTTTCCGGCAGATTTCAAAACCATAAAATAGGCGTAGATATCATCTTCGCTGAATTCCCCCTGTTCCATGTACTTTGTAAAGTACTGTTCCGAATTTGCATAATCGCCGCTTTGTCGATAAGACTCAGCAAGTTTTCTCATGCCAGGCACGGTTAATCTTTCGGCCTTATTGTAGTGTTCAACTGCCTTTTTATATGCAAGCCTTTCGTAATATTTATCGGCACGGCTCTCCTCTGGCGTTTTTTGGGCCGACAACAGACTCAAAAATCCAAAAAAATGCAGTATTATTATAATGATCTTATATTTCATAAAACTGATGCTCAAGCTGATTAAAAATAACGGGGGGATCTGATTTTTTGAGGGGAAATGATGATAAAATCATAACGAAGCATAATCTCATGACTCCCACCATTATAACGAACAGTCTGAAAGCGGTAAGACCAATCGAAAGAATATGAAAGCAATAACTGATCAGTAATGTTATAGCCAGCCAAAACACCAAAGGCATCGCCGGTTCGAAACATAGCTCCCAGATGCAGAAAGTTTTTCCAGATAAAAGATGCTGTAAGATCCATTTGAACTGGAGCTCCGGCGGTAAGCTTAATTAACGTAGTAGGTTTCATTTCAAGCTGCTCATTGATTTTGAACTGATAGCCTGCAATGATAAAATAATGTCTTTTTTCGCGCAGTGCTATAGTTGGTTGTGCGCCTGGTTTTAGATTATTTTGAAGCAGCCTTGGCGAAGAAATTCCAGCAAATAAACGATCTCGGCTGTAGTAGAGTCCAAATCCGAAATTAGGCGCTACAGAAGCACCTGCATTCTGAAAAGACTGGTCGTTTTGTTCATCAAGATTCAACTGATTGAGTTTTGCATTCAAAAAATTAAGTCCGGCTTTCATCCCCATCGACAATGTTGATTTTTCATCCAGTTTCAATCGGTATGCAAAATCAAAATAGAGCGAGGTATTGTTAATAGGCCCCAGTCTGTCATTCATCAGCGACAAACCTATTCCGATATTATCGCGCTTGAAAGGGGTATGCGCTGTGATAGTCTGTGTCATTGGTGCACCAGCCATACCCACCCATTGCGAGCGGTGTAAGGCAGTTACTGTAAGTGCGTCGCGACTTCCGGCATATGCAGGATTAACAGCCAGTGTGTTATTCATGTAATGCGTAAACATTGCATCTTGCTGTGCATAAATACTGCCTGCAAAAAAAGTACAGAGCAAAAAGATTTTAAAAAATGATATATTCATATCTATTAGATTTTTAATGCTAATTATTCTCCCTGTTTAAATAAATGTAACCTTTCAACGGTTTTGAACCATCGCCCAAATCAAGGATATAATAGTAAACACCTGTTGGCAATTTATCGCCTCCAATATTTAATCCAAATGAGGAGCTGCCATCCCAGTCATTTCGATAAGGTTCTGCTTTGAATACAAGATTGCCCCAGCGGTTGACAACAGTAAATTTATTCTCGGGAAAAATCTGCAGACCCCTTACTACATAGTTATCATTGACCCCATCACCGTTTGGAGAGAATCCCTCGGGAACATTCAATTCGCAACTGATTGGGCTGCAAGGATCGAGCGGATCTGACGCTTGTGCAATTTCGACAGCATTACTCAATCCGTCATTATCACAGTCTTCATCGGACCATTCAACAGAAGGAGTGAGCGACTGACTTGCAAGTACAAAAATACATGGATCAAATATATTTGTATTATCATCAAGTTCATCACTATTAACAACCCCGTCACCATCGCAGTCGGCTGCTGCCCAAAGCGTACCCTGAGTTACTGTAACAGCTGTAGTATCGTAACTGCAAGGATCGAGCGGATTGGTCAAATCAATGATTTCTGTCAAATTCAGAACTCCGTCACTGTCACAGTCGGCCTGCTGCCATTGAGGCCCCTGTTGAAGGGTAATACTTGAAATATTATAGCTGCAGGGGTCTAATGGGTTGGTACTATCTGAAATTTCAACCGCATTGGGCACTCCATCCTCATCGCAGTCTTCATTATTCCAAACAGCACTTGGGCTAAGGGTTACACTTGCAGGGTCATAACTACAAGGATCGTCCGGATCTGTAGCATCCAAAGCCTCACTTCCATTGATTACACCGTCTCCATCACAATCCAATCCGGCCCAACCAACTGTAGGCAAAATTGTAATGCTTGGAAATAGGAAGGAACATGGGTCATATGGATTGGTGGTATCTACAAGTTCTGTTTGATTAATTACCCCATCTCCATCACAATCTTCTGCATTCCAATCACCCCCGGGACTAAGCGTTATACTCGCAGTATTAAGGCTGCATGGATCTTCAGGATTGGTGCTGTCTGTGATTTCTGTACCATTAGTAACTCCATCACCATCGCAATCTGCAATATTCCACAAACTACTTGGAGGTAGCGAAATACTGCTTAATACAAAACTGCATGGGTCGGCAGGATTGGTTAAATCTGAAATTTCGATACCATTGGTAACACCGTCCCCATCACAATCAACTGTATTCCACAATCCACCCTGGGTAAGTGTTATACTCGCCGTATTGAAACTGCAGGGATTATTCACATTGGTTCCGTCTGTAATTTCTGTGCCATTTATCACACCATCACCATCACAGTCGAGGGCATTCCATGCAGCAGTTGGGGCAAGGGTTATACTTGACTGGACATAGGAACATGGATTCAATGGGTTACTTGCATCGGCAATTTCGGTGGCATTTATTACCCCATCGCCATCGCAGTCGGCATTAGACCATTGTCCACCCTGATTGAGCGTTATACTTGAAAGAACGTATGCGCATGGATTTTGCGGATTGGTTGAATCGGCAATTTCGGTACTATTTATTACACCATCCCCATCGCAATCGAGATTGTTCCAATTCGCAGAAGGAACCAAAGTAACACTCGAAAGCACAAAATCGCAGGGGTTCTGCAAAGCTGTTCCGTCTGAAAGTTCGTTTGCATTTGTAACACCGTCACCATCACAATCGGCAGCAATAAAAGCCCCACTTTGAACCTGTGTAACACTAGACGAAAGGTAGCTGCAATAATTATATGGATTGGTGCCATCAGAAACTTCGGTCTGATTGATAACACCGTCTCCGTCACAGTCTGAGTTGTTCCACTGTCCTCCGGTGGGCAGCGTTATGGATGTTGGTATAAAACTGCAGGGCAATAATGGATTGGTTGCGTCGCTAATTTCTGTTCCGTTTGTTACTCCGTCTCCATCGCAGTCGGCATTATTCCAGGCCGTTGAGGCTGGCAAGGTAACACTGGAAAGCAGGAAGTTACAAGGATTGAAATAATCGGTTCCGTTGGCAATTTCGGTCGCATTTGTAACACCATCACCATCGCAGTCGAGCGCAGACCATGCAGCACTTTGTGGCAAGGTTACATTCAAAAGAATGTAGCTGCAGGGATTCAAAGGGTTTGTTCCATCGGCAGCTTCAGTACCATTAATCACACCATCACCATCACAATCCAAAAGGTTCCATGAAGCAGATTGGGCCAGAGTTATGCTGGATGCTATATAACTGCATGGATCGAATACATTGGTCAAATCATTATTTTCATTTAAATTTCTAACACCATCACCATCGCAATCGGCCTGGGCCCAAAGACCGCCCTGAGTCATATTCACACTCAATTGCACATAATTGCAAGGATTAAAGGGGTCGGTACCATCTGTAATTTCTGTGCCATTATTGACACCATCTCCATCACAATCGAGCAAACTTTGGTTGTTAATTGTCACATTTACACTCAGATTTGAATTACAACCCAAAGCATCGGACACTGAAAAATTATAAGTCCCTGGATTGAGCCCTGTTATAAGAATATTAGAACTGTTGCCGTTGATCGTAGTATTAGCCGGAAGTTGTGTCAAGATCCAGTTCCCTGCGGGTAAACCACTAAGCGCAATCGAACCAACCGAAACCGAGCAGTTTGTCTGAATGACAGAATCGACTGTTGGCGCAGCTAATTGCGGAGACTGATTAATATTAACCGATAAAGATGCTGTACAAATATTATTATCAGTTACCGTAAGTGTATAAACAGCGGCTGACAATCCACTGATATCCTCGCTTGTAGCATTATTTGACCATAGGTAGGTATAAGGTGCAGTACCTCCTGTTGCCGACATATCTACTGAACCGTTTGTTCCACCAAAACAATTGACATTGACAGTGGATAAAAGATTTATACTGACTGCCGTTGCCGGTTGAAGAATTTGAACACTATCGATAGAGCGGCATCCGTTGTTGTCTGTTAAAGTAACCCTGTAGGTACCGGCACTTAGGTTATTTAATATTCCGGAACTAGCACCATTCGACCATTGGAAAACATAGCCACCGCTGCCGCCAACTGCCGCAGCCTGAATTGAACCAGTTGCCTGTCCGAAACAAAGCACATCGTTTTGAATGACAACAGAAACTGTAGGCGCTGATGCTGGCGCGCTAATCGTTACTGAGGAATTTGATACGCAATTATTCCCATCGCTTACGCTAACTGTATATACACCTGCGGCCAAGCCTGCAACTGCAGCATTTGTTTCTCCGTTAGACCATAGGAAATTATAAATTCCAGTTCCCCCTATTGCAGAGGCAATGGCAGATCCGTCAGCTAAGCCCACACAGGAAACATTGCTTTGCGTGTTTACAGCAGCACTCAAAACATTGAGCGGTTGATTGATAATAACTGATGAAGAAGAAGCGACCGTACATCCGTTTGCATCTGTAACTGTAACTGTATATGTTCCTGCTGCCAATCCTGTAGCCTGGACTGTTGTTTGAGCAGGGCTTGTTGACCAGCTGTAATTATAAATACCTGAACCACCAATAGCAGTAGCAGTTGCGGTACCGTTTGACTGACCGAAACAGAGGACATTTGTTTGCGAGGCTACGGAAGCATTAACAGGACCGGATGGTCCGCTAATATTTACTGACACAGTCGGGCTGAGTGTACAACCATTCTGATCGGAGACTGTAACTGTATATGGCCCAACTGCCAATCCAGTCTGATTCTGAGAAGTTGCACCATTGCTCCAATTGAAATTGTATATCCCTGTCCCCCCCAAAGCAATAATTGTAGCTGTGCCAATCGATTGACCAAAACAAAGAACATTCGTTTGAGCAGCAAGATTTGCACTTAATGCCGAAGATGGGCTGCTAACTGTTGTTGTGGCCGATACTGTGCTTGTACAACCGTTCTGGTCAGTAGCAGTTATATTGTAAACTCCTGCGCCCATTCCGCTGATATTGGCTGTTGTGCTACCGTTTGACCAAAGATAGTTATACGAACCTGAGCCACCGCTGATATTGGAGTTAATAACCCCTGTATTTTGACCGAAACACAGCACATTCGTCTGGCTACCAATGCTTGCGTTCAAAGCTGCAGACGGGCCAGTAATTGTGGTTGTACTGATTGAATTAACCGTACAGCCATTGGCATCGCTTACCAGAACGCTGTAAGTTCCCAGCGGCAACCCTGAAATACTATTTGTAGTATTTCCGGTATTCCAAAGATAGTTATAATTGCCCGTGCCGCCATTTGCTGTCACAGTTGCAGCACCACTGCTGTTAGCAAAACAAAGAACATTTGTCCTGTTTATACTTGAGCTTAAAGGAACCGTAGGTCCGTTTATAACCACATTTAGTCCCACCACTGTTGTTGTACAACCATTTGCATCACTTACCGTTGCATTGTAAGACCCAACCCCAAGTCCACTTACTGTTTGCGTATTTTGGAGAGGTGTTGTATTCCAGGAATAATTATAAGTGTTTGAGCCCCCTGCTGCCGAAATTGTTGCTGCCCCTATATTTGAGCCTGCGCAAAGCACATTGGTCTGTGCGCTTACAAAAGCTGAAAGTGGCGCCGAGGGAGATGTGATCGTTACAGATGTCTGCGAACTGAGGGTACAACCATTTTGATCTGAAACGGTTACGCGGTATACACCGGCCGCTAAACCAACAGCTGTTGAACCGAACTGCGCTGGGATACTGTTCCAAACATAAGTATAAGACCCCGAACCACCTGATGCCAAAACTATAGCAGTTCCGCTGTTTTCGCCAAAACACAATACATTGGTCTGTGTCTGCAATGAAGAAGATACTGCTGAAGATGGTCCACTTATGGTTACTGTTGCCGTGGCAGTAAGCGTACAGCCATTATTATCCGAAACGGTAACTCGATGTTGGCCCGAAGGCAATGCTGTTGCAGTGCTGCCTGTCTGACCATTCGACCAAAGAAAACTGTAGGATGCACTGCCACCGGTAGGACTTACTGTTGCGCTGCCATTGCTTGTTCCAAAGCAAAGATTGTTAGTCTGTGCGCCTATATTTGCCGACAAAGCTATCGATGGCCCGGTAATGGTAACAGTAGCGATGGAATTGAGCGTACAACCATTGGCATCAGTGACCGTAACGCGATGAATTCCAGTATTAAGATTGTTTGCAGTACTACTTGTCTGCCCGTTCGACCAGATAAAATTATAGGCCCCACTGCCTCCGCTTACTGATGCGGTGGCCGTTCCTACTGAATT
>CAMDAB010000165.1 GCA_945888475.1 Saprospira grandis DSM 2844
AATCAGCATTAACGCAGTTAACCGTGAAGCAATTTTGCTAATCACCAGCACATTATTTTTTTAAAAACTTTGATTTTTTAAAAAATCTGTATTTCTTTGCATGAAATTAACCAAATGGTTAAACTACTTAGTTAAATCTTTTATTTAAGATGAATCAAACAGAGGAAAAGATATTGGAGGCAGCCGAAAAGGTATTTTTAAAACATGGCTACGATGGTTCTCGAATGCAGGCAATAGCTGATTTGGCAGGAATTAATAAAGCCATGCTGCATTATTATTTCAGATCTAAAGATTTATTGTTCGAAAGAATTTTCAAAGAAAAATTCAGCAGGTTTTTTCCTGCTATTGAGGAGACTTTTCAACTGGAAATGCACTTTGTGGACAAGCTCTGCATCTTTGCCGAAAAGTATATCGATTTTCTGATTCAAAATCCTTACCTGCCACTTTTTGTACTGAATAATATTAATAAAAATCCCGATTTTAGTAAAAATCTGCCTTTGAATATGCCGCAATTGCTATTGCAATCCTATTTGGAAGATGTCGAAAAAGGACTATGTAAAATGCACCAACCTGCTCAGATTCTAATTACTGTTCTGGGCATCTGCGCCTTTCCTTTTCTTGCTAAACCGATGATGACCCTGCTATTGGGCGCTAGCGATGAGGATTTTTTTGAACTGATGCAGCAGCGTAAAGAAGAGGCTAAAAAACAAATTAGAATTTTATTTGAAGTATAAATATTATCCAATAATTAAGCAATCAATTCATTTAAAGATTTATGCGATTATTTATTTTCATTTTATTGATTCCACAGCTGCTATTTTCGCAGAAACTAAGTTTGGATCAATGTTATCAAATGGCGGAAAATTATCATCCCACAATGGGGCAGAAAGAAATGATAGCACGCATAGCTGATTTGCAATCCAAAAACATCAACAGAAATTATTTGCCACAACTTACGCTCAATGGGCAGGCAAGCTGGCAGTCGCAGGTAACCGAGGTGGAACTGCCTCTGCCCGGACTGAATTTGGTTGCTCCTCCAAAAGACCAGTATAAGTTCAGTCTTGACCTAAATCAGACGATCTGGGACGGGGGACTGAACAGCGCTCAATTAAAAACGGTAAAAGCCAACAAAACGGCTGAGGATCAAAAACTAAATGTTGAAATTTGGGGCATCCGCAAACAGGTTTATCAACTTTATTTTGGGATTTTATTAGCGGACAAACAATCCAGTCAAGTGCTTACGCTGCAAAAGGACCTGAATTCGAAACGTAGCAAACTCGAAGCAGCGGTCGCAAATGGCGTTTCTATCAAAGCTGATTTACTGCGCTTCGATGCAAAGCTGCTCGAACTGGAACAGCAGCTTTCAGAAATAAACCTGCGCAAAAACGCTGCGCTAGAAGCGCTTTCGATGCTGACTGGCAATCCTGTTGATAGTAGTACAACATTCGAAAGTCCCGAAGTAGTTGAGACAACGGAACAAAACAACAGACCCGAATTAAAAATGCTCGATGCGCAACAACGTTACCTGGCTACACAACAGGGTTTAATTAAAGCTAAAAACAATCCAAAGCTTTTTGCATTCGCCCAGGGAGCCTATGCCCGACCGGGTTTGAACATGTTTACCAATGTTTTTGTGCCTTATTTTATTGGCGGTGTAAGGCTACAGGTACCATTGACACATTTTTACAGTGGCCAGAACAAATTGGAAATTGCACAAATTGGCATTCAGCAACAACGAATCGAAAAACAGAAGGAGATTTTTAAACTGGGGCTCGATATTCAAAACAGTCAGTTGAAAAGCGAAATTACAAGAATCGAAAAACAAATCGAAAACGTAAAGGCATTGATAGAAATCCGGGGCAAAATCCTGAAATCGGCCGAGGAACAATGGCAAAATGGTATTGCAACATCAAATAATTATTTAGAGGAAATTAATCAGAAAGAAATTTTGGAACAGAAACTGCTGCTGCATGAAATTCAATTGCTGCAGGCCCGACAGGAACTGAGCTGGACCTTGGGAAATAAATAATAGATCTATCATAAAACCTAACATATTATGAAATTCATATCAAAATTTTACATCTTCTTTTTGGCTGTCGGACTTTTCTCCTGCAACAATTCAAATAATGCCTTCGATGCTTCAGGCGTTTTCGAAGCGACAGAATATATTATTTCTGCTGAAAGCGGAGGAAAAATTCTTGAATTGGGCTTGGAAGAGGGCGATCAACTCAAGGCTGGACAGCGCATCGGAAAATTGGATTGTGAACTGCTCGAACTCCAAAAATCGCAGGTGTTGGCAAGTATGGATGCTGTGAGAGCCAAACAAATGAATGCTGCTCCCTCGATGGAGGTAACCGAAAAACAACTTAGGGTTCAAGAGCAGCAAATTGCCGCCATCGAAGAACAGATAAGCACAGCGGATCGCGAAAAGTTGAGACTTGAAAAACTTGTAAAGGCAGATGCTGTACCATCAAAACAATTAGACGATGTAAATGCACAAATTGCAGTTTTCCAAAAACAGCTGCTTGCTGCCAAAGCTCAGCTCGATGTGCTGCGCCAACAAAAAACCGCACAGCAGCAAAATGCCGATAATCAGAATCGAGGCATTCTTAGCGAGGAAAAACCATTGAACGAAAGAGTTTCACAAATCGAGGCGCAAATAAAGGATTGTCAAATTGAAAATCCAATCAACGGGCGGGTCATAACAAAATATTCAGAACAATTTGAAATGGTTACGCCTGGTAAACCTTTGTACAAAATTGCAGATACTAAAAAAATGGTTCTTCGTGCTTATATCAGCGGCGCTCAATTGCCAAAAGCAAAAATAGGGCAGAAGCTTAAAGTCTTTGTTGATGCTGAAAATGGCAAGTACCGTGAATTAAAAGGCAAGATTCTTTGGATATCGGACAAGGCAGAGTTTACCCCAAAAACCATACAGACCAAAGATGAACGCGCCAATCTGGTTTATGCTATCAAAGTGGCAGTTGAAAACAGCGACGAATCGATTAAAATCGGCATGTACGGCGAAATTAAATTGGCTCAGTAAATCCAAAAATATGTCGGCAATTTCAGTAAAAAATATTGAAAAATCCTACGACAAAGGTGCTGTAAAAGCGCTGAAAGGAATAAATCTCGAAATTGAAGAAGGGGAGCTCTTTGGCTTAATCGGGCCAGATGGCGCCGGAAAAACCAGTCTTTTCAGAATCTTGAGTACACTCATTCTGCCCGATTCTGGCTCTGCCACAATGATGGGACTTGATGTGGTAAAGGATTTGTGGAAAATCAGAAAAATTGTCGGCTATATGCCAGGCAGGTTCTCGCTTTATCAGGACCTGAGTATAGAGGAAAACCTCAATTTTTTTGCTACGGTTTTCAACACAACTGTCAAGAAAAATTACCATCTCATCGAGGATATTTATGTACAAATCGAGCCCTTCAAAAAACGTAGGGCCGGAAAACTATCGGGCGGTATGAAACAGAAGCTGGCCCTCTGTTGTGCACTAATCCACGAACCAAAAATCTTACTACTGGACGAACCTACTACTGGTGTCGACCCTGTTTCGAGAAAAGAATTCTGGGATATGCTGGGCCGACTCAAAGCAAAGGGCATAACCGTTTTGGTATCGACACCCTATATGGACGAGGCGAGTCGCTGCAGCCGTATTGCGCTGATGCAAGGCGGAAATGTGATGGAAGTTGAAAGCTTGAGCAATATTATTGGCAAAAACAACATGATACTTTATGCCCTTAGGAGCAAAGAGATGCACCGTCTACTCAAAGATTTGAGGGAGTTTTCCGGCAGCTTGTCGGCCTTTGCCTTTGGCGATGAACATCATGTAAGGCTAAGCAGGGATGAGGAGGCGGAAGAACTCTACGCTTTTTTGCTGCATCGTGCACATGAAATGGTGAACATTCGCAAAATAAATCCTGAAATTGAAGATGTTTTTATTCAGCTTATGCAGGAACAACACAGTTAATACGATATGGAAAAAGTAATTACAGCCGATAAGCTGACCAAAAAATTCGGAGATTTTACTGCTGTGAATGCCATCAGTTTTGAGGTGTACAAGGGTGAAATTTTTGGTTTTCTCGGAGCAAACGGCGCAGGGAAAACTACAGCAATGCGCATTTTGAGCGGATTATCCTACCCAAGTTCGGGAAAAGCAATGGTAGCCGGTTTCGATGTCTATGAAGCATCGGAGGAAATAAAAAAGAATATCGGCTACATGAGTCAAAAATTCTCTCTTTATGAAAATCTGACAGTGAAGGAGAATATCCGTTTTTTTGGTGGCATCTACGGATTGGGTCGCAAAGAATTGAAAACAGCCTCCGAGCAATTGATTGAAAGACTGCAACTTGGTCCAGAGGTTAATAAACTGGTCGGTTCACTTCCTTTGGGCTGGAAACAGAAAATTGCTTTTTCGGTAGCCATTCTACACCAGCCAAAAGTTGTTTTTTTGGATGAACCTACCGGCGGTGTCGACCCGATCACAAGAAGACAGTTTTGGGAGCTGATTTATGAGGCATCGGAGCAGGGCATAACGGCCTTTGTAACCACGCATTATATGGATGAGGCTGAGTATTGCGACCGCGTCTCTATCATGGTCGATGGCGCAATTGCTGCACTCGATAGTCCCTTGAAACTGAAACAACAATTCAACGCAGCTTCGATGGATGCTGTTTTTCTGCAGTTAGCCCGCGGCGCAAAAAGATCGGATTAAAACAAAGAACATGAAAATATTTCTTGCATTTATACGGAAAGAATTCCGACATGTATGGCGCGACCGGCGTAGCCTTTCCATATTATTGGGATTGCCCATAATAATGATGTTGCTTTTTGGTTTTGCTATTTCTAACGAGGTAAAGGATTCGAATATAGCTGTGCTCGACCATTCAAACGACCTTATGAGTAGGCAGCTTGTTGACCAAATCGGACAAAGCAACTATTTTACCGTTTTTGAAATGGTTGATAAGGAAGCAGCTATAGAGTCGGCATTCAGAAAAGGTAATATCAGGCTGGCAGTCATTATTCCACCAGATTTTGCATCGGGTATGTCAAAAGATGGCAGCAGCATAAGAATTATAGCCGATGCCTCCGATCCTAATACGGCCAATATTGTCACCAATTATATGAATGCCATCTTGGCCGATTTTCTGAAATCGAATTTTTCGCTAATGCAGGAGCCGCTCAGCATAAAGATAGAAAGCCGCATGTTATACAATCCGCAGCTCAAAAGCAGTTATAATTTTGTTCCGGGCGTTATGACACTCATTATGATGTTATTGGGTACCATGATGACGGCGGTTTCCATTGTAAAAGAAAAAGAAATGGGAACGATGGAAGTTTTACTTGTATCGCCTATGAAACCAATTTTAGTCATTATCAGTAAGGCAATTCCCTACCTGGTGCTTTGTTTTATCGATGTGCTGCTCATTCTGCTCATGTCATACACGCTGCTCGAAATGCCTGTGCGTGGGAATATTCCGCTACTTTTAGGAGAAAGTCTATTGTTTATTTTGACAACATTATCCTTCGGGCTACTCATTTCAACCTTAGTTGCTTCTCAACAGATGGCCATGTTCATTTCTTTGGTTGGATTTCTGATGCCGGCATTAGTGTTCAGTGGATTTATGTTCCCGATAGAAAACATGCCCTTGCCCCTACAAATTATCAGCAATGTTGTACCCACAAAATGGTATTTTTATATCCTTAAAACAATTATGATCAAAGGTTTGGGATTTGAATATATCATTGCTCCAACCATTATTTTATGTTCAATGACCACAGTGTTTATATTGCTCACCCTCCGCAATTTTAAAGTAAGACTGATGTAATATGAGAAATATAAAATTCATGCTGCGCAAAGAATTCAGACAGGTTTTCAGAAATAAAGCGATTCTGAGAATGATTCTAGCTATGCCCGTCATACAACTTATTCTTATTCCCCTTGCTGCCGATTATGAGGTAAAAAACATAAACATTGCTGTGGTAGATAATGATGTTTCTGCATACAGTCGCCGTTTGACCGAAAAAATAAAATCATCGGGTATTTTTAAACTGAGTGATTATGGGCAGAATTACAATGCAGCACTTAAAACCGTAGGGCAAAGCAAGTCGGATTTGATTTTGAGTATAGAACCCGGTTTTGAAAAAAATCTAATCAGAGAACGCAGCGCAAAAGTTCATATAGCAGCCGATGCTGTAAATGGCATTAAAGCTGGTTTAGGTGCGGCTTATGCACAGCAGATCATTGCCGATTTTAATGCCGAAATCGTTAAGGAATTGGCAGCTGGTACAGAACAGAAATTTCCAGTGACCGTCAGCTCAGCATTACGTTACAATCCTTATGTAAATTATTACCTCTTTATGGTTCCGGGCATTTTGGTGATGTTGGTTACCATGGTGGGAAGTTTTTTGTCGGCCCTCAATATTGTCGCTGAAAAGGAAATCGGAACCATGGAACAAATTAATGTTAGTCCGCTTAAAAAACATGAATTTATACTTGGCAAACTCATCCCCTTCTGGGTCTTGGGCATGTTGAGTATTACGATTGGAATGAGCATAGCCTATCTGTTTTATGGAATTTTACCTGCAGGTTCTTTTTTGGTAATTTACAGTTATGCAGCACTTTATCTGTTGGCGGTTTTGGGGGTGGGATTACTCTTGAGCACCTTTGCTGAAAATCAGCAGCAGGCTACACTTTTTGCCTTTTTTATTTTGATGGTTTTTATTCTGATGAGCGGATTGTATACGCCAGTCGACAGTATGCCAGAATGGGCGCAGTGGATTTCTGCATTCAATCCGCCCCGCTATTTTATTAAACTCATCAGGGCCGTTTATATCAAAGGCAGTGGATTTAATGATTTGGGGCATGAGTTTTTAGTTACGGCTGCTTTTGCATTAGTTTTTAATATATTAGCAATTTTTAGTTATAATAAAAGGGGGTAAATTAACACAAAAAAGCCACCCTTTCGGAGCGGCTCAGATGTCTAAATTGTTTTCTAATTTTTTTTGCGAGAATTATGATGAATAATTAAATTTTTAGAACGGCTGTTGACAATTTATTTCTATTCATAATTTTAGATTTTGGTTTCCAAAAAAGAACTTTTTATAAAGTCCCTATATTCAGGATTGTATTGTTTTAAAGTTTTAAAATAATTTTTTAAAAGAGATTTTTAATTGACCAAAATTCCGGTTGGCTCTGCAACGGTAGAACCAAATTGATTGACTCTTACCAAAGTTAATTCGGTGCCGTCATCATTTTTGATGCTCATCAAATCGGGATTGTCAACCGAGAAAGTACAAGTAAATTCACCGTTGAACATATCGTTTAAAGTGACATTATCATTGTTGATTAAGCTGCAGCTCGAAAGCGGATTAACAGTTAATAGATTATTGTCGAAACTGTATTGCTTGTCGCATAAATCATGGCCCATTTTTAAATCAATCATATCGGCCGAGAATGTAAGCTTAGGGAATTTCTTTGTCCAGCTAAGATTTACGGAACGGGGTACTGATACTAAAGATCTTACTGTCCAGGTTGTGCCTTCGAGAGAGCTGAGCGATTTTACTGTTGTAATTGTTGCTTCTTCAGGAATTAAAGTTTCAGTTTTTTTGCACTGAACAAAAAGCAATGAAGATGTGATGGCTACGGCTAGGATGAATAACTTTTTCATGATGTTTAAATTTTAAATTTTGAGTGATTTGTTATTGATGGAATGTTATTGATAATTAGATGTTTACTGAACGTTTAGATTTGAAGGAAGATTAGCAGCAACCGGAGTTGTAGTGCCCAATTGAGCAAC
>CAMDAB010000166.1 GCA_945888475.1 Saprospira grandis DSM 2844
CTTTAAGTTTGGAAATTATTGACCTGAGCGGTAAAACACTGCGCAGTTTCCATGAAATCAAAGGTCGTGAATTTGAATTTAATCGTCAGGATCTGCCTGCAGGCATGTATTTCTACCGTATCAGTGGCGATATGGGCATACACACAGGAAAGATGATTATAGAATAGCAATTGATAGCAAATCAAAAGCGGATAGGAATGAAAGTTCTTATCCGCTTTTTTGTTTTGTGTCGAGTCCATTATAAGTTTTTAAATATAACTTTACATTCTGAATCAACTTTTTCCCCTCTTTGCTGTTTCAAAATCAAAATATCCAATAATGTACAAACTGCTGCCAATACTCCTTTTTTTACCCATACTGCTCAATGCACAAAAATTTACGCTGAGCGGTTATATCAAAGATGCAGATAGTGGCGAGGACTTGATTTATGCTACAGTTTATGCTGCCGAAGCCAAAGCTGGTACATCAAGCAATGAGTATGGTTTTTATTCACTCAGCCTCGAAAAAGGCAAATACAGCATCAGCATTACTTACGCAGGTTATGCGCCAAAAGAGTTAGTCATCGACCTGGAAAAAGACAGCATTCTAAACATAAAATTATCAACTGCCGATCAACAAATCGATTCTGCTGTAGTTGTCACGGCACAGCGCAACAATGCCAATGTAGAAGACACCAAAATGGGCACGATTGAGCTGCAGATGGATCAAATAAAAAAATTGCCAGTACTTTTGGGTGAAGTGGATGTATTGAAAACCATACAACTTTTACCTGGCGTACTTTCGGCATCTGAGGGGAATACGGGTTTCTTTGTCAGAGGTGGTGGTGTGGACCAAAATCTTTTATTGCTCGACGAAGCAGTGGTATATAACGCCGGACATCTTTTGGGTTTCTTTTCTGTTTTTAATTCCGACGCCATCAAAAATACCACGCTGATAAAAGGTGGTATGCCGGCTAATTACGGCAGTCGCCTTTCTTCCGTCATCGATGTGCAAATGAAAGATGGCAACAAAAACAACTATATGCTCGAAGGGGGTATAGGAGCCATTGCCTCGCGCTTGACTTTTCAGGGGCCGATTGTCAAAGACAGGTCTTCTTTTATCGTGTCGGCCCGCCGCACCTATGTTTTCGATGTTGCGCAACCATTTCTGCGGGGCACCAATTTCGAGGGGACCAATTATTTTTTTTACGACTTGAATCTGAAAGCTAATTATACAATTTCGAAAAAAGACCGGCTTTTCCTGAGCGGATATTTTGGAAGAGATGTGCTGAATTTGAACAATCCCGATCGCGGCATCAATTTCAAACTCAACTGGGGCAATGCCACAGGTACGCTGCGCTGGAATCATCTTTTCAATGAAAAGCTCTTCATGAATGCCATGTTCATTTTCAACGATTATGATTTTTCGAGCGGCGGTTCGCAGGATCAGTTTTCTTTTAAATTGGAATCGGGCGTGCGCGACTGGGGCGGCAAAATCAGTTTCAGCTATTATCCCAATCCAAAACATCAGATAAAATTCGGGGCTGATTATACGCATCATACCTTCACTCCCAATATTGCCAATGCCACCTCGGGCGAAGAAGCTTTTATCATTGCCCCCGACAAAAAATACGGCCAGGAAACAGGAATTTATATCCTCGACGATTGGAAAATCAACTCCCGATTCAGTGTAAACATCGGTTTCCGTGGCTCGATGTTCCAACAGCTGGGACCTTATACTTCAGCATCAGATTCTACCGAATATCGCCCTTTTCAAACCGTAAAAACATTTTGGGGAGCTGAGCCGCGCTTCAGTTCAAAATTTACCGTCGATAAAGCATCATCAGTCAAACTGGGCATCACATTAGGCCGACAATACATTCACTTAGTTTCAAATTCGGCTACAACCCTACCCACCGACCTCTGGGTCCCCAGTTCCGAACAGGTAAAACCACAATGGGGCACACAATATGCCCTGGGCTATTTCAGAAATTTCAAGGGCGACATGTTCGAAACTTCTGTAGAATTGTATTACAAAGACCTCTTTAATCAGCTCGATTACTCAGAATATTTCACACAGAACATCAATACCAGAGTTGAAAATGAATTTGTAAGCGGCCGTGGCTATGCATATGGTGCAGAATTTTTTGTGAGAAAAAATCAGGGGGCGCTCACAGGTTGGGTTTCTTACACGCTTTCAAGATCGATTCGAAATTTCGAAAACATTCTGGGAAATATTTACCCAACGCGCTTCGATCGCCTGCACAATTTGGCTGTTGTAGCCAGTTACGATTACAAAAGATGGAATTTTAGCGCCACCTTTGTATATGGCACAGGCGCACCTTATACACCTATCCGCAGCTTATATCTGGTTGGATTTACACCCATTACCGAATATGGTACCCGAAACTCCGCCCGCCTGCCCGACTATCACCGGGCCGACCTCTCCATCTCATACAATCTAAATAAAAAAGCCAGAAACTTCGAATCAACCTTGGTTTTATCGGCCTACAATGTTTATAACCGTCGCAATGTTTTCTTCACCTACACTGTACCCGAAAGCGATGCAAGAGCAGGAACTGTGGAACTGAAATCCTATCGTGTATCGCTCTTTCCGATTATACCATCTATCACCTGGAATTTTAAATGGAATATGAAACGGAAATCAATTTGAAAATAGATTTTCAGAAGTCAGATTTTCAGACATCAGACTTCACTGAAAAGTCTGATAAGTCATAATCTGAACACAAAGTAACTGAAAATCTGACCGCAAATAATCTGACAATCTGAGCTCTGAAAATCTGAAAATCTATCTAATGCCAAAATACATTCTCCTCCTAATCCCCTTTCTCCTCCTCCTCCTCTCCTGCGAAGAAGAATACATCCCGCAAGATGTGTTCGACAAACCCGAGATTGCCGTGGAGGGCTATATTGAGTATGGCGACTCTGCCCTGCCGCCTTATGTTATTCTCACTAAAAGTTTTCCATATAGTGCAACACTTAGTCCTGAGGCATTGAATGAATTATTTATTCACGATGCCATTGTAAAAGTCTCGGATGGTACGGTTGAAGTGCAGTTAACCGAAATTTGTCTCAATGACATTTTGAGTTTCGATTCAACACTGGCTGAAATTATAGCGACTTCTATTGGCCTGGGCGGCGTTGATCTGGGCACACTGAATTACTGCGTCTATGTCGATATCGGAGGATTTTTGGGTAGTTCTTTACTGGTTCCCACCGAAGGCAACAGCTATTATTTAACAGTAATTAGTGGCGAAGATACGGTTACTGCCACAACCACTATACCGCCGCTTATTCCGCTCGATTCTGTTTTTTATGTCAGTCATCCCGATTTTCCTGCCAATGATTCCTTAGTTGAGATGAGAGCCAAACTGAGGGATTTTCCCAACCGTGCCGATTTTTACCGAATATTTACCCAAAGAAACAGGGAGCCAATGTTTGCATTATTGGGGGGCTCAGTTACCGATGATAAAATTTTCGACGGTAGAGAATTTGAATTTCCAATTCAGCGCGGACAGCCACAAACTGCCGATTTCGATGTCAATACCTTTGGTTATTTCTTGCGCGGAGATACCGTCACAGTAAGATCGGCAAATATCGATTACCGCCATTTCCGATTCTGGCAGACATTGGAGTATAACATTGGGACACAAGGCCCATTCACTAGTTATGTCCGTATAGAATCGAATATAAATGGAGGTTTGGGCATTTGGGGAGGATTATCTTTTGGTGATTACAAATTGATCGTGCAGTAGGTAACAGTCTCAATTTATTTTATCGAAAAGTGGATGATGCAATAGACGGCTGTCTATCATCAAAAGCAGTTCTTCTTTGTCTGCGTTAACAAATGCAATCTGCCAGATATCAATAGTAAGGAAAAATTCACCCAAAATGCTATTGTAATGGTAAACCATAAAATCGTTTGGGGATATCCCTGCTCCTTTATCCAATAATTCAGGGTTAAGCAAAGCTATTGCAGCTGTAAAATCTTCAATAAAATTTTCCTGAGATGGCACATTAGTGAATTCAAGTATAAAGTCATCGCAATTTTTTACCTGCCTTAGTTTATATGGATACATCAGAGCAGAATTATTTCCTCGACATATTCCTCTTTGAAAGATTCATTCATCATTTTTTTAATTTTGTCTTTTCCGAAGGAAAGTTCCTGACGAAGGCTTGATGAATTTAACTGAATAAATACTTTACGATTGTTTGAATAGATATTTTTGGTATAGCCATTTATCTGCGGCCCCATTTCATCTTTCCAGAATTTTCTGATGCGATAATCCATTAGTTTGTCTTTCAAACCAAAAGACTCCATCATTTTGACAATAATATTAGAAAATTTATCGTCATTGGTTTTGCGGTAAGGCAGTGCATTGTGGTAATCCTCCAAGGTCTTCATAAAGCAAGTATTTTTACAAAAATAAGTTTTTTTCGCTGCTTTTGTGCCGTATATTAATAATTTAAATCATCTCTCATTAAAAAACAGCTTTGGATTTTGTCAATTTCAGCACTTTTTAATATTTTTAACCTTTCTAAACTATTTTTGTAGCAAGAAAAGTATTCTTAACATTTGTAACACATATATAAGCATAATTTCTATGTCCAGAAAACAATATATACCTCATGGTTCCTCGCACGAAAAAAAGCTTACCCGCAAAGAACGTAAGCAGCAGGCCAAAGACAATCCAATTGTTCAGCAAACTGAGCAGCCAATGTTGGTCAGCGCCCCAACGGATGCTGACAGAAGACAAATCCGCATGTTTACTTTAATCGGAATTGGCGCGTTGATATTACTATTGATACTAATGTATTATGTTTTTATCAGTTCTACCAATTGACCTTAAATTCATATAGACATATAGCCGACAGCCTAGCAGCGTCGGCTTTTTTTATTTTACAATTTTTACTTTTCGGTCATTACTACGTCTCACCCTTGCCAGCATTTCTTTTCTTTGTGCGAGGCTCAGATTGCTTTTTTTGACAAAATAACGCATATCGACTGCCCTCTGATTATCATAATACATTCCCTTTACGCTATTGTTCTCCACATCGAAAATTGCCCTGCTGATATAAAACAGTCGGTAAATACCAATACTTCTACCATCAAAATGTCCTGCTACGAAGAGTTTTCTGGTTTTTAAAGTCTGATTTACATCTTTAAAAATGACCCATTGGCGTTCCCCGGTTTTAGCACTAAGGCCTTTATAAACAACTTCGTACTTTTCACCATTCGATGACTCATAAACCCCTTCGAACTGCTCGGAATAGTCCTTGCAAATATCAACCACATCATTATCTTTTCCACCCAAGACCACTGCCAACCGAGGAAAAACCTTAGGCCAGCGAAAGGTCTCTTTTATACCCTGCCGCACAATCACCACATTATAAGTTGGATTGACATACAGAAATTGACCCCCAAATCCGGCAGCAAAAAAATCTTTGTCTTCCAAAAAGTGGGTATCTATGCCCCCATCGCGCCAAAAAGAATTGCAGTAACCCCACCAACTGTCATCGCGCACTTCACGTTTCATCAGTTTTTCTGTAAAATCGGCTGGTATGATCTGTTTTCCTTCCCATTTTCCATGATTCAGTAGCAGTTTACCAATGCGGAGTAAATCGCTGCTTCTTATTGCAAGACCACCAAAAGCTCTGTTATTACTATATTTCTTACTGTCTTTGGTGTAAAGCGCATCGTATTCCATACCCAGCGGTTGCCAAAGCTTTAGTTGAAGATAGTCCTTCAATTTCATTTTAGTTGCCTTTTCGAGGCAGTTCCCTAATATTTGCGTAGCAATAGACTGATAACTAAAAAATGTACCCGGCCGATGCGACATCTTGTCGTAGTCGGCAATAAAACTGCTTTGATTTCTGTTGTAATAAAGCATCGCCAATCTGGCCAAATTTCCCCTGTCGCTAAAATCGATGCCCGAAACCATATTGAGCAGGTGTTTTATTTTGACATCTTTTCTGTCGTCAAGTGCATACTCAGGAATAAAATCGGAAACATGCTGTTCTGGATCCAGTAAACTATCCTGAATTGCAATTGCCGTGAGCATTGCAGTGATGCCCTTTGTAATAGAAAAAATTATTTGAGGATCTTCCTTTTCGTGTTTATTTCCATAATACTCATACAATAAGGTATCATTTCTCATTACAAGAAAGGAGGTTGTTTTGCTTTGATCTAAAAAATCCTGCAAACTGTCTGTTCCATTCCTAAAATGAGCAGGAATCCAGGTTTTGAAATCGGGAAGGGTACTACTTTCAGTTTTTGTAAAAGCCAAAGATTTATTTTGCGAGGCCGGTATGGTATCGCAGGGGAAGATTTTATAATCGGAAACTGAGGGATTAAAATGAGCAACAATTCTGACTAAGGTACAGGAGGAACTGAGTGCAACAAAAATTAGGGTTATAAAAACAATTGAAAAATAATTCTTTGTACGCATCAGTTAGGTCTGGATTTTTGCTGAGTCAGCATTCTTCTGTAAAAAAAGATGAGCAAAGCAAGAACCGAGCCAAGCACAAGGCTTATTATCAAATAATTAAAATAATTTACCTTTTCAATTTTAATGACGGAATAGTCACCCAATTGCATCAAACATCCCCATAAGGCGGGATGTGCAGTATTGTTGTTCGATGCCTCAAGATATTGAAGCTTAGCTTGTTGCAGCGCTTTATCCTTTTGCATGCCCTTAGCAAGGTTTTTATAAAAATTCCCAATAAGCTCAGCTGCCGACTGATCGTTGAGTTTCCAGAGGGTCATGACAACCGATGGCACTCCTGCATACATAAATCCCCTGCCGATGCTCATTACACCCTCACCACGCTGGTATTTACCCACACCAGTTTCGCAGGCCGAGAGTACCACAAGCGAAGCATTCAATTTTGATTGTTTAATTTCATAAGCATAGAGAAAATTATCCTCCTGAGCATCGCCATCCTCTGCAAAAACCAGGCTTGAGAACTCAGGTTCGTTTTCATCTATCAATCCATGCATGGCAAAGTGAACAATACCATAATCGGCGGAATTTTTCTTCCAAACACGCTCCGAAGCATTCATTTTGGTAGGATAAAATCCCTTATAGCTGTTTTTTAATAATTTAATTTCCTTCTCGGCCCCAGGCAACTCAGTTATTCCATTCCTCAAATCACGTTCTTTGCCACTGCGCATTCTATTTCTGAGCGCAAGGGTATCTTCCGATTTTTTGATGTAGGTTGGTGCCATTGCCAAAATCTTTCCATTCAGTTGAGGCTTAGGCTGTTGATGTTGAAGCCACAATTGGGCCGAATAATCATAATTTACCGTGTATGCTCTCAATAAATATGGCAGGTTGGAATAATTCGCCTGCTTAGTCTCTGGTTTTTGGGTGAACAGGGCATCAAAGGGCATGTAGGACAAACTGCCATCGCTAATAATTACAAGACGCTTGCCCTTGTCTTTTGGACTAAGAAAGGGTTTTAGCCAAAAATTATACAGTTCCAGCGCTGAGCTGCTGTATTTTCCGAAATATTCATCGGGACTTTTTACCGCATAGGGCAAATCGGAAACCAGTTTCTGAAAATCCAAAACCCTGTTGGTAACAGTACTGTCGGCTACTATCTGGTGGCAATCGAAGGAATTATTTCTGAGTACAAATACAAAACTTCGCTGCTTTCCCTGAAAATATTCAAGCATCACGGTACTATCGCCCAGTTTCGACATGATGTCTTTTGGTTTTAT
>CAMDAB010000167.1 GCA_945888475.1 Saprospira grandis DSM 2844
GAAAGCTTTCGGGAGGGGCATTCGAGGGCCGTTTGGTCTCGTCTGCCGGACGAGACGAATCTTCTGCGGCATTAAAATACCGCGCTCTTCTGCTATTGTTTTTCTCAAAGGCTAAAGCACTTTGGAAAAATTCGTCAGCATGACGAGACGAATTAAAAAAATTCTCAATCCGATAGCTATCGGATTACCAAATTCTCAAATTTTCAAATTGAGAGATGTTTTCTATCCCACTCTGCCTTTATTTCTTCCAACAGGGTTTCAAAACTGTCGAATTGCGCAACCAGATTACTAATTTGATTAAAACGCTGCATGGTTGGAGAAACATAGTTTTGGACATCGCTGAGTGTAATCTCCACATCGCTGAGGATAATCAAACGTTCTATGACATTTCTTAGCTCACGGATATTGCCTGTCCAATCCTGTTCTTGTAAGAGTTTGATTGCATCGGGCTGGACTTTTTTGACAGAGCGGCCATAATCGTTACATACCGACTCTACAAAATGTTCCACCAGCATAGGAATATCATCTTTGCGATCGTTAAGGGATGGTACCTGAATAATGATGACAGCCAAACGGTGATAAAGGTCCTCGCGGAAGCGTCCTTCATTGATTTCTTTTCTAAGATCTTTATTGGTAGCCGCAATGACGCGCACATCGACCTTGAGGTCTTTGTCGCCACCTACGCGAGTAATTTTATGTTCCTGCAGTGCGCGCAAGACTTTGGCCTGAGCGGATAAGCTCATATCCCCTATTTCATCGAGAAATAAGGTGCCGCCATGCGCCTGTTCAAATTTTCCAATGCGTTGCTTAATTGCTGAAGTAAAGGCACCTTTTTCGTGACCAAAAAGTTCACTTTCGATCAATTCAGATGGTATAGCGGCACAATTTACCTCAACCAGTAATTTGTCTGCTCTCTCGCTTTTTTCATGAATCCAACGGGCAACTAATTCTTTTCCCGTACCATTTGGACCAGTAATAAGGACACGGGCCTCGGTTGGGGCAATACGTTCGATTGTTTCCTTAATTTTTATAATGCCTGCAGAGTTGCCCACTATTTCCTGGGTCTTGCTTTTGCTAATCTTTTTCTTTAGTACCTTGGTTTCGGAAACCAGGCTCGATTTATCCAAAGCATTGCGGATGGTAATAAGCAGACGGTTCAAATCCGGTGGCTTGGAAATATAGTCAAAAGCTCCTTTTTTTACTGTTTCTACAGCCGTATCGATATCGCCATGACCCGAAATCATGATGATTGGGACATCGGGACAAATGAGCTGCGCACGTTCCAATACTTCCATACCGTCCATCTTTGGCATTTTTATGTCGCAGATGATGGCATCGTATGAATTTTGTTTAATTTTTGAAAGCGCATCAATGCCATCTTTTGCCTCTTCCACTTCGTAATCCTCCATTTCTAGGATATCGCGCAGGGCATTACGGATTGCTTCTTCGTCGTCGATGATAAGTATTGTCGGCATAATTTAGTTGAATTTGAAACCAATGGCAATATTACAGAAACTGAGCCTGAATTCAAAATGATTCTACACTTTCTGAACTTTCGGCATAAAAAAAGCCTCCTTGGAAGGGAGGCTATATAAAATGTTAAACTTCGTAAAATCTTAAAAAAAAAGACAATTAGATTATTTTGTTTTTTCAAAATCTTTCAATACTGTGTGCGTTGAGACTTTTAATAATTCTTCATTTTTTGAAAGCTCTTTAGTCTTTCCTTCAAGAACATTTAATTTTTGAGGGCCCATTGCAGGAGCAAAACGCTCTGAAGAGTATGGTGCAATAGATCCATCAGACATAACCTCATCTGCACGATTTGCAACTATTGACCATGAGAAAGCAGTATTTGAAGTTCCTCCTGCAAGTTCAATAACATCAAAGCTATTTTGTGATTTATTAGTTACATATACACCATTGCAATCTCCTTCCAATTGGATAAAAACTTTTAATGGATGTTTTTCATTAACAACAATATTTTTAGCAAAGATTGGATCAATAACAATATGAGCTCTGCCATTAACTAATTTACCAGTCCCATAATCTTGAAATAAATTTTCTGGTGCCTCAGGGCAGCTCAAAACAACAAGATTATCGTTTAAATCTTTTACTGTAGTGTTAACTGTTCCATTTCCTTCTATTTTACGCGCCGTACCAATCGCAGTTCTGGCACCAACATAAGCGTAAGACTGACCAGCATTTGTATCAAAATAGCCTCCAGCTCTTGTAACATTGGCTGTATTGGTAGAAAATCCTGAAACCCCAAATAATGTACTAACACCATTGACTCCAGAACCGACGGGTATTGATAAAATACCAGCACCATTACTTCTTCCAATTACACCTGTTCCATTTGTAGCCTGAGTAGCATTGGCAAAAAGGCCAGTAGTAAGGCCATTTAAAGCAGCTCCACTTCCTGCAGTAAGGTAGGTGCCAGCAACGTAATTACCAGAAGCATATAGTCCAGTACCAGAAGCATTTAGATTAATAAACTCACCGCCATTTGAAAGTGTAGCATTTGTTTGGCCATATACACCACTACCAGCTGTAGCAGGAGTAGCATTTGTATTTAAACCCCTTAAGCCGTCACCAGCACCAGCATTTTGTCCCTGCCAGCCAGCGGCAGTACTATTCACGAAGGCAATACCACCAATACCTGCGGCTGAACTGCTTGAAGCATAAACGGCATAAGCCGAACCCGTAGTTGCCGTATTGAAACTAGCAACACCAATACCATTTGGAGAGGCCGAAGAAGCGTTAACTCCTCTTGTATCACCACTTGATGCAGATACAATACCATTAACAGCAACAGCAATACCTGTACCTGCAGGAGTTGTAAGGTTTTCACCAAAAATCCCATAACTAACGTATCCAGTAGCAGTTGAAGTTCCAACTAAGCTACCAAAAACACCGACTCCTGCATTAGCCGCAGCACTAAAACTTTCTCCATAAATCCCAACGCCATTTGCCCCAACATAGCCATTGATAGCAAAGGTTCCCAATGCATTTGTGGCACCTGTATATCCTGTTCCATAAACGGAGAAAACATCCCCAGCAAAAGGTGTTGTAGAATTATAAGCGGCTTGACCATTAGCAAGAATACGCATTCTTTCATTCAATGTTGCTGAGCCACCCGTTTTCATAACGAAGGCCTGCGCATCTGTAGTGCCTATGAAATTAGTACCTGCAGTAGTTCCAGCATTACCAACTGTGTACCATGCATCTGTACTTGGAGTGCCAGCACCACCCTTTACGAGTGAGCCATTTGCATCGACAAAAACTGCCTTCAAGGGTGTACCGTTTCCTGTAAAAGTTCCTGTTGAAGACAATCCGTCTATTCTGAGACCGTTGCCAGAACCTGCAACATGTAATTTTTCAGAAGGCGTAGCTGTTCCAATCCCTACATTTTGTGCATTAGTAAGCAATGCAGTAAAAGTGAAAAATAAAATTTGTAAATAACTTTTTTTCATAAAATTATTGGTTTAGATGTAAACATTAAGCATCACAATATTCTTTACAAATTTAGACGGTTTTCCATAAAATAAAAAAAATTATACCCTATTTAAATTTAAAATTTGCTCAGTATTTTGATTGTTTATTCTATCAAAATATTTCAATGAAAATTTATGGTCTTTTTTTATTACCTGTGTAATAGAAACAGTACATACCAAATTATTATTTCGACTCATTATCAATCCGTTTTCTTTGTCCTCAGCTCCGGCTGTTTTGTGAAATTTCAAAATTTCGGCAGCATTTTTTTCTTGTTCTGCAGCAAGCCAATTTTGAAACCAGGCAATCCTTTTATTTTTAATTTCATCGTTATATAAGGTACTCGAGGACCAAATATGGGGTTTTTCTGGGTCCAGCTCCAAAAGGTGTTTTGTTGCTCCGTCCCACCTGAAATCGAAGAGTTTAGCATTGTCGAAAATGACCATCGTAAATGGCTCAATTCCATCGAAGTAATAATTTGTCACAAACTGAGCTGTAGTGCCGTATTCAAAATAATCCAACACAACCAAGCCGCGACTTCTGCGGTAAGGCGGTTCCTGTTTATGTTTTTGAAAAGCGCCGTTAAGTAAACAGACCAAACGATTGTCGGCAGATGCTGAAATCCATGTACCTCCATGTTTTGGTTCCTTGGGAAATAGTAGGTTATTTGCCTCATCATAATAGAGTTCCATTGGCTGTCTGCCTGGCGTTTCATCACGGTTTGATGTCAGACAGAATTCTTCATTGCCCAATGGCAGATAGGTTACAGTGCACATTTTTAATACTTTTTAGTAAGTTCTATCTTGTTTTCGAACATCGATTTTAAACGGCCATCGTGGGTAACAATTATGAGCGTAGCTCCGCTTTCTTTACTCTGCTCCAATAATAAATTTACCACCTCGGTGCAATTGATATCGTCTAAGCTTGAAGTAGGCTCATCGGCAAGGATAAGCTGTGGTGAGTTGACAAGGGCACGGGCTATGGCCACGCGTTGTTGTTCACCCTGACTTAACTTTGATGGCTTAGCCTTGAGTTTGGCTCCCAAATTCAGGCGTTCTAAAATTGTTTTTACCTTGTCTGAATTCTGCTTTTCTCCCGAAAGGTATTGAGCGGCCATTAGATTTTCTTCAACATTCAGCGACTTAATCAAATGTGATTGCTGAAAAATAATCCCGATATTCTTTCCTCGAAAAGCATCCAATTTAGATTCCGAAAGAGCAGACATATCCGTTCCATTTACATTGATTGATCCGCTTTCTGATTTGAGTAAACCGCCAATCAGGTGCAATAAGGTAGTTTTTCCACAACCCGATTGGCCTAAAATAAGCCAATGAGCACCTTTTTCGCAATTCATATCCGGAAATGAGAAGCTATTCTCATCGTTATAGGCAAATTTTAAATCCTTTGTCTGAAGCATAAATAAGCTATTTTTCTTTCTTTAAAAAAGGGAAGACACAAGTTGCATCTTCCCTTTAAATTACATTTTAAATCCTGAATTGTTTATTTCTTTAATACAATCTTGGCAGTAACTACTTCCGAACCGATGATTAAACGTGCCATATAAAGTCCGGCAGGATAATTTGATAAGTCGGCGCTGTATTGCTGCACTTTGGCATTGTTCGAAGTAAAGCTCTGTACAAGTTTGCCATCCACCGCATAAATATCTAGTTTAACCTCTGTTTCTTCATTCAAAGAAATTTGGAAGTTCACTATATCAGAAGTTGGATTCGGGAAAATATTCAAAGATTCTACTACTTCGATATTTTCAACCAAAGATGGAATTGCATAATCGACAACAACCGTCTGTACTGAACTACAACCATTGATATCGGTTACGGTCACTGTATAAGTACCTGCTACCAAACCACTGATAGAAGCAGAGGTAAGACCTGTATTCCATAGGAAATAATAAGGCGCTTGTCCACCGCTTACAGATACATCGATTGCGCCACCCAATTGAACTGCTTCATCCTGTACATTGTCAACCGTGATTTGTACCGTGCTTACAATGTTCATATTTGTTGTGATATTAGTCTGACAGCCATTGGCGTCGGTTACAGTTACCGAGTAAGCCCCATTGGCAACTCCATTGAGATCTTCAGTTGTAGCTCCTGTACTCCAAAGATAGTTATATGGTGTAACACCACCAGCAACTGAGATATCAATCAAACCATCCACCAATACTCCGCATGACGGACTGGAGGTATTAACGGCATTGAAGCTCAAGGTAGTTGGTCCATTTACTGTATAGGTATTGCTGTAGACACAAGCATTGGCATCGCTGACAGTTACCTCGTAGTTACCCGTATTCAGTCCATTGAGATCTTCTGTTGTTTCACCTGTACTCCAGATAAAGGTATAAGGGGCAGTGCTACCATTGACCGTGAGGTCAACAAAACCAGTTCCGCCATTACCACAAGTTAATGAATTTGAACTTGAAGAAAGCGTTACAGATGGGAAGTTAAGTACATCTTTAGAATCAACTATTCTACAACCATTGGCATCCGTTACTGTGAGTGAATAGAGTGATGCATTTTGAACAGTGATTGTCTGAGTAGTTTGTCCTGTGCTCCACAGGTAGCTAACTAAGTTTGCTGGTGCACTAATATCGAGTGTTGAGTTGCTGCAGATAGTTGTATCGTTACCAATATTGATTGGAGAAGGTATAATAATTCCAACATTTACAGGGAAACGGGTAGCTCCACAAGCAATTACTTCGGCATAATAGGTTGTACCAAAAACAAGTGGGCCGGTTACAAAGGTATCTGAAGTAGATAAAACAGCACCACCAGCAGGCACATCATACCAATTGATACCACCTGATGGTACAGTTGTGATAGAACCAGACTGATTTAAACAAGCGTTATTTACAGAGAATACAGGAGTAGCTGGAACAATATTTCTACAAATGAAGAAAGTATCATTTGCCGAATTAGCATCGCCGATCATCTGCACAATCACCTGGAAGCAGAAAGTTCCACCGCCTGTTGTGTTGATATTGCCAACATTCACATTGGCAGTTTGACCAGTTGCCAAAGAACCACTATAAGAACCAGTCAGGGTTGTATTTACAGGACCAGTTAGGTTCACCGTTACGTTCACAGCTGTAACTGAAGCCAAACCGCTGTTACCAACTGTTACATCAACAGATTGAGTAGCATTTTCACAAATATTTGCCAAAGGACTTACCACGCCAATTGCAATGGCATCATTATTTACGAGGAAGATTTCGTCAGCACCAATATCAGGACGAGTAGAACCTGCAGAAGGTCTTTGGTCACCATCAATATCGGAAGCAATAACGATTGTACTGTCGGCTGCAGCATGTAAAAGCACATTTTGAATATGCAAATCACCATTGGTCAAGTTTACATACTGCGGATTTACATTCAGAGAATTCTGGTCATAACCGAAGGCATTGGTAGTTCTCCAGTTATTGAAAGTATAATTTGTGGTTGCGTATCTGATGGTATTCACACCAGCGGAGAAGAAATTATTATTGTCCATATCGAGTTGAGCAGTGTTAACCGTACACTCGAAAGCGTATGATGTTGTGCTTGTACTCGAAGTTGAGAAAATGTTGTTTCTAAAATCCATTGTACCTGAAACTGGGGCAATAATATAGGCGCCATTACAGCTGGTTGCAGTTGCTGAAGAACTAGCAAAGGTATTGTGCCAAACATCAACTGTTCCGCAGGTTGTCATATACAATGCATCGTCGGCACGGCTAGTGACCATATTATTGCTGATAACAGCACGTGGACCGAATGAAGGGTTATTGGCACTAGAAAGATAAATTCCCCAGTCGATGGTATGAATCAGATTTTTCTTGATGCTGTAATAAACGGGATCGAAAATATAGAGCCCAGTTGCAAGTGTTGAGCCAGTTATAGATGTAATGGTATTGCCTTCAATAACCAAGGTATCAATCTCATCCGTATAGACACCATAATCATCGTAACCTTCGATTCTGTTATCTATGATGCTGATATTGTGAATTGGGTTATTTGCTTCTCCTTCAATGTGAATACCCATTTCACCACCATTGATGGTATTGCCTTCAATTAAAAGATTATTGGCAGTATTACCTTCGGTAAAATCATCGGAAAGTGAAGCTGAAACAACGATACCAATTTTGTCATTGATAGCAGCAGCCCAGGTAGCATTGATTACATTGCCAATGATTTTGTTG
>CAMDAB010000168.1 GCA_945888475.1 Saprospira grandis DSM 2844
AACAACTGTACTGCTACGGCTTCGACTACTGTGACGCAGCCTACTGCAATAACAGCGACTGCAACCAATACCAATGTAAGCTGCAATGGTGGTTCTAATGCTTCTGCAAGCGTCACTGCTGCTGGTGGAGCTTCTCCTTACGCTTTCAATTGGGGAGCAGGTGTTACTTCTCAAACAAGAACTGGACTAGCTGCAGGGACTTATACAGCCACTGTAACTGATGCGAATGGCTGTTCAGCTACGCGCACAGTAACGGTCACTCAGCCTTCAGCCATAACCGCTACGACAACAAGTACCAATCCAAGCTGTAATGGCGGATCGAATGGCAATGCAACTGTAAGCCCAAGTGGTGGAACTGCGCCTTATGCTTTTAGCTGGTCGAATGGTCGCACAACGGCTAACAATACCGGTTTAACTGCTGGTGTTTACACGGTAATTGTGTCAGACGCAAACAACTGTTCAGTAACTAGATCAGTAACGATTACGCAGCCTTCGGCTATTTCTATAACTACAACGTCAACACCTCAAAACTGTAATCCGAATACTGGTACGGCTTCTGCTACCGCAAGTGGTGGAACTGGTGCACTCTCCTACCTCTGGAATACAGGAGCAATCACCAACAACATTATTAGCTTGAATTCCGGAACTTATACAGTTACTGTTTCGGATGTAAATCTCTGTACCGCAATTACAACTGTTAGCGTGGGCAACAGCTGCGTACCTTGTACGCTTGGTGGAACAACCAATAATACCAATGTAAGTTGTAACGGTGGCAGCAATGGAGTAGCCATAGCTGCCGGAGCTAGCGGAACCCTGCCCTATAGTTATGTCTGGAGCAACGGTCAAAATGGGGCACAAATTTCAGGACTTAGCGCTGGTATCTACACCGTAACGATCAGCGATGCCAACAACTGTACTGCAACAGTTTCTGCAACTGTAAGCCAGCCATCAGCTATTACAGTATCTACTACTTCAACTCCACAAAACTGTAGTCCAAACACAGGTACTGCTTTTGCCACAGCAACTGGTGGAACAGGCTCACTCAGCTACAGCTGGAACAATGGCGTAAATACTCCTGTGAATAACAACCTCAGTGCAGGCAGCTACACGGTAACTGTTATCGATGCCAATGGATGTAGTGCTTCTGGTTCGGTAGTTGTAGGGATTAATTGTTCTTCTAGCATCAATACTACAGAACTAATTGAACGCTTTGCTGTATTACCAAATCCAAGCAATGGATATTTCAGTATTCAGATTGAACTCAATTCATTCGAACAGATAAATCTAAGAATGACCGACGTACTTGGCCGCAGAATTGAAGAAATGCAGCTGGAAGGAAAGTCATTCACCATTCCTATGGATTGGGACAGACTGGCCGGAGGAACCTACTTCATTACGCTCTACAGCGGAGGGAAATTCAAAACAGAAAAAGTTGTGATTAGCAAATAATAAAGTCAAAAGCCTCGAAAATTCGGGGCTTTTCTTTTTGTAAGGGTAAGAAATAAAATCTCCTTTGGATAATTTGGATATATAATTATTATACCCTATTTTTACTTTCATAAATTTTTGGCTGTGAATTGCGATTTTTTATGCTTACCTTTAACACAAAACTATATGGAATATTTGCGCAAGTTTGAGTGGAAAGCTTCGCAAACACAGCTGTTGTGCGTAATGCTAAAAAGACAGTGCTAACGACAAATTAACAACTTTAAAACAATAACTTTACGACCAAAAATTATGGACAGACAAATATCAAGTGAAAAGGCAATTAGAGAGCTTGTAAAATCAAACGTAATAACGTTTGCACAGACTTTTAGCGAAAGACATATTAGTGAATTTGATAATCCAGACGGAACGCTAAATATGAAAATTCATAATGTTTTTATTGCTGCTTTAGGAGAAGAGATACAGTATTATACTGCTTTAGTTCGTTCCTTTGACAGTTCACTCGGCAATATGCTTGAAACGTTAGCTGTAAGTATTGGCAGTTTTTTCTACGAAGTGACTAATAGTGTAAATGGCCCTTTATATCCAGAACAAACTTCAAAAATTGCCGAACTTTTAGAAGCTTATAAAAACACTCAAAATCCAAAAAAGGTAAGTGCAGACGACTATTTACTTCTAAGAGAAATTAACAAACCTGAAAATTTTCAAACAAAGGTTCACGTTAGCGACTATTACTTATTTGACAAAGAAAAAAACGAACACTTTCTAATTGAACTCAAAATCGGTGGAGACTTAGACAATAAAAAGGCACGTTCAGAAAAAGAAGCCTTGTTTGAACAATACGCAATTTTATCAAATGTCCTTGGAAAAGATGCAAAAATTAAATGCTATTTCGCAACTGCATATAATCGTTATGGAGAGGGAAAGCCTTGGACTCAAGGACGTGTAAAACAGTTTTTTTCACAAGAAGAATTATTAATCGGTAAAGACTTTTGGGATTTTATTTGCAAATCAGATAAAGGGTATGTAATTGTTATAGATGAATACAAGAAAAATGCTCATATCATAAAAGATGCTTTAGATAAAATCAAAGCAAAGTATCTCGACTAATATGAAAACAGACAAATTTTCAATTATCCAAGGTGACTGTTTTGAACTTATCAAAGAAGTAAAAACAAATTCTGTAGATTTAATATTGACAGACCCTCCATATAATTTAGCTAAACATTCTACAGGTAATATCAAGTTTGACTGGAGAGAAGATGTAAATAATGATATTGCAGATTGGGACAAAAAAGATTTAGAACCTTCCAAAATTGCTGACGAGTTTGTAAGAGTATTAAAACCGGATGGAAACCTATTTGTCTTTTGTAGTTATAATCTCATAGGTAAATGGTATGACGCTTTAGACCATAAATTTGATGCAACAAATTTTATGGTTTGGCATAAAACCAATCCTACACCGAAATTCTTTAAAAATGGATTTTTGAATAGTTGTGAGATTATCCTTTGTTGTTGGAATAAAAAACACAAATGGAATTTTACAAATCAAAAAGAAATGCACAATTTTTTTGAATCGCCAATTTGTTCAGGACCTGAAAGGCTAAAAGACCCTAAACACCCTACTCAAAAACCTTTATCTCTTTTAAAACACATTGTCAAAACGGCTTCTAACGAAGGCGACACAGTTTTTGACCCATTTATGGGTGTTGCCTCAACTGGTGTTGCAGCTTTAAAACTAAACAGGAAATTTGTTGGAATTGAGTTAGAAGAATTATATTTTAATGCATCTAAAAAGCGACTGAGTGAGACAAGTAATGATTGAAACAATAGAAATAGAACTAAAGCCATTTTTAAAATGGCCAGGTGGTAAATCAAAGGAATTAAAAGTAATTATTCCGAACTTACCCAACTGCATAAATAACTATTTCGAACCGTTTATTGGTGGTGGTGCTGTATATTTTGCAATCAATAATGCGAATCATTATTTCATTAATGACAAGTCAAAAGACTTGGTTGACCTCTACAAAAACATTAAATCATATAATAACAAGGTGTTATTTCAATCATTATCAACAATAGATGACTACTGGAAACTACTTGACGAGATTTATGAACAAAATAAATGTGTTTTTATAAATGCATTTACAAATCTGAGAAATGACAAAAACTTCAAACTTAAAGTAGAAGTTGAGGATATCATTAAGACACTTGAGCAAGACTTTATAAACCCGCTTGCCAATACTTTTAATTTCGATTTTAAGTTTTACTTAAAAGAACTCAATGTAAATGTTTTCCGGAAGATGACTCGAATGAGAAAAATTGAGTTAGAAAAAGGTTTGCTTTCTGATGAAGATGTTGATTTAAATATTCTGACTGCTTTAAAAAGTTCTTTTTATATGTATTTTAGGCAATTATACAATAAGCCAACCAAATACAATATCAACCCATTTGTTTACAGTAGTATTTATTTCTTTATCAGAAATTACACTTATAGTGGAATGTTTCGATACAACTCAAACGGTGAGTTTAACGTTCCATATGGCGGAATTGGATACAACAAAAATACACTTGATAAAAAATTAAATTACATATCAAGTGAACCTGTTCAAGAAAGATTAAGAAATACGACTATTGAGTGTGATGATTTTCATTTGTTTTTCAAAGACAAAGAATTGAATGAAAACGATTTTATTTTCTTAGACCCACCATATGACACTGAATTTAGCACTTACGACCAAAATGAATTTAACTCAAATGACCAAAAAAGACTTGCTCTCTTTTTAATCAATGAAGTGAATTGTAATTGGATGCTAGTAATTAAAAATACTCCGTTCATTTTTGAATTATATAATAAACCTAAGATTAAGATTAAATACTTTGACAAATCGTATAATGTTAGTTTTATGAATCGTAATGACAGAGATACAGAACATTTAATGATAACAAACTATTAATGAATAACAGAATATTTGAAAACGATTTATACTTGCCAGCATTATATTTAATTAGTATAAATGACGGCAATATCAACACGTCAGAATTATCAAGATTACTCAGAGAAATATTAAAACCATCAGGCGATGACCTAGAGTTACTCACAAGGAGAAACGATGATTATTTTTCACAAATAGTAAGAAATCTTACTGCAAAAACTAGATCATTTGTTCAAAATGGTTTTATAGATAGAGACTCAAAATCTGGCAGTAATCTATTTATTACAGATAAAGGGAGACAATATCTCTTTGAACACAGATTTGAGTTAAATTACCTTCTATCAAATGATTTTGAATATGGTGACATCAAAGAAAATTTGAAGATAATAGAAAGCAAGGAAAGAAAAATTCAACCATTTGATGAGAACATAGTTATTTCAGAAGGTTTGAAAAAATTTACTGAAGTTGCTATTTATGAACGGTCAAAAAAATTAAGAGATTTTGCAATTGATTATTTTTCAGTAGGCAATAAAATTAGCTGCAATTGTTGCTCCTTCAATTTTAGTGACTTTTACGGTGAAGAAATTGGAAAAGGATTTATTGAAATACATCATACCAAGCCAATTTTTACCTATGAAGATGAAGATTTGCAAAACACATTAGCAGAAGCAGTAAAGAATTTAATTCCTGTTTGCTCTAATTGTCATCGAATGATACATAGGAACTGGAAAAAACCATTAGAAATTCAAAACCTGATTGCAAGTATAAACACTTTTGGGACATATCATTGGACAGCGAAATAAAAGCACATACGCATAATAGATAGCGTTTCCTTTGGCTCGAAGAGCCCAATGTGATCTCCTCCCACAGACGAGATTCCCGCCAACCTAATATGGAGTTATCGACAATAATTCAGAAAGATATTTAGAGGACTTCGGTCCTCTTTTTTATTAACTTAAAATTATGGCTTTTTAATTTAAAAATACATACATTCGTAGAGAGATTATAAAGCCGGCAACTGCTACCGAAGGTTTAGTTCAATAGCAGTTTGTCGTCATGCGGGATGAAGTGCATAAATTCAAGTTCAGTTTTTCTTAGGAAGTTCAGTGCATAAAAATCCCCACCTGCGTGTAGCTGTAAACCGTTAGCTGCAATAAACAATCAAGTTTAGTCAATGATAAATAATTAGTTTGCTCAAACAATGAATGATATCGATAATAGATTTTTCGAATTCCTTTGTAGACACCCTAAGACTACAATAAACACAATCTCGAAACTATTTTCTCTGACGACAACTGAAATGACTGATTTCAAAGACATATTGAATTGGAATCTCATTTCTGGAAACAAAAATATAAATTGGGACAATAAGACAATTGAAATTGTCAAAGAAAACATTATTTGGGAAGTTCTAAGTTTGAACCCAAAACTTCCATGGAGTTTCCAAATAATAAAACAATTTGAGCAATACTGGGACTTCGGTCGTCTTTATTATGCCGTAGGGCTTAATTCTAACCCCACTATACCGTGGTCAAAAGAAATATTAAATGAATATAAAGAGGTATGGAATTGGTCAATTTTAAGTGGTTGTGATTACCTGCCTTGGGATTATGAGTTAATTAAAACTTTTGCAGATAAATGGTCTTGGCACTCACTTTGCCAAAATGAAAGCATTCCGTGGCATTCTGATTTTATTCCTGCATTTATTGATAACATTAATTGGGAGGGAATTTGCTCCAATTCTTCGTTTCCTTGGACTGAAGATATAGTTGATAAATATTGGTCCAAGATTGAATGGAAATCATTAGCCTCGAACAAAGGTTTTCCTTGGACTGAAGAATTTGTTTTGAGTATCATTGATCTTAAAGTTGATAATAAAAAAGATTCATTTTTAAAAGAGCTCTGTGAAAATCGCTCTTTACCTTGGACAAAAAAACTCGTTCAAACATTAATTAATAGAATAAATAATATTACGAGATCTAGCAATTCTGTTTACAGCATTAGACCAGATTATTTAGTCACCGCTTTATCGATGAATGAGTCATTACCATGGAGTATTGAATTGATAAAAAAGAATGAAACATTTTGGTCATGGGGTTATCGTGGATTATCAACAAATAATGCTTTACCCTGGTCCTTAGAATTGATTGATATTTTTAAAGATAAGTGGTCTTGGAAATTTATCTCAGGTTACAACTGTATGATTCCATATAGTCTTGAACTTATTGAAAAATTCAAAGACTATTGGGATTGGTCTTTAGAGGGAATGACTACCAATAAACATTTACCATGGTCAACAGAATTAGTTGAAAAATATTCTGAGAAGTGGGAATGGCGCAAAAAATTCACAAGTTTTAATATGTGTGATAATCAGAGTATTCCATGGACTATCGATTTAATAGAACTTTATAAGAAAAAGATAAACTTCAAATCCCTGAGTTCAAGTGAAAAATTAGGCTGGACTATTGATTTTATTAGAAAACACAAAAATAAATTAAGTTGGAGTGCAACTTATAATCAAGGATTGTGTTCAAATGCATCTATACCCTGGAGTAAAGAATTAGTGCTTGAATTTGAATCAAATTTGGATATCAGCTCACATATAACAGATTATAATATGATTGCTCAGAAGGTAATACTTCCATTTATTATGGAAACAGGAGTCACTGACATTCTAAACAAATTAAAAACTACTGCTAACAGCTAGCGTTTCCTTGCGTGTGCAGCCCGAACAATGATCTCATCCCACAGACGAGATTCCCGCCAACCTATTATGGCGTTATCGACAATAATTCAGAAAGATATTTAGAGGACTTCGGTCCTCTTTTTTTTGCTGTTGACTACGCCAGATGCTCATTATCTCTATTTCACCAGTGACTTTTTTTGTCATAAGCTTAAAAAGTTAACCATTTATTATAAAAATGTATATCTTCGTAAAGAAATTAAAAAAGCCGGCAACTGCTACCGAAGGTTTAGTTCAACACGGGTTTGGCAAAAGTGGCGGTTCAGTGCTCCGCAGACACATTTGTGGTTAATCAAATATTGGTTCTCCGCATCAACATTTGTGGTGAAAATCGCCACCTTCGCCAAGCCCGAAACCGTTGGCAGTCAGCTAAAAAAAAACAATACGAATAAAATGACAGAAAAGAAAAAAATAGCAATAATAGGTGGCGGAATAGCAGGACTGACTTTTGCCTGTTCTCTAAAATCAAAAGAGTTTGAAATCCATATTTTCGAGAAAAAA
>CAMDAB010000169.1 GCA_945888475.1 Saprospira grandis DSM 2844
AGCCATAGGACAGCATGTAAAAAAAGATAAGAAAAAATTGAAAAATGCCAAAAATAAGCAAAGATGAAAAATCTCCTTTTAGTTTTGACATTACTATCTTTAAATTTTGCTGTAGCAACTGCTGTAAGTGTTCATCCCCTCAATCCTCCTACCGAGCAAACAGAAATTCGAAAATCGAAAATAAAAAAATTCAAAAAAAGAATCTCATATCCAAAACTGAAAAAATCTGAAAATACTTTAGCTTCAGTAATTTTTTGGTATGGTGTGGTGCCACTTACAATTGCTGCTGCCATTACACTCAGTTTTTTAATACCTGGTCTGGGCTGGCTTTGGTTTGCCGGACTTGGGCTTTTTGCAATCTGGGCCGGAGTAAATGGCATTGTCTTTTTCCCACTCCAATTTACAGGTTTACCGCTAGGTATGGCACTTATTATTTACGGACTGATTATAAAATCTTTCCTATTATGGACCTTTGGAATAGCATTGGTCCTTGCTGCCCTTCTCGCATTTAGCTATATGGTACTAATGTTTACAATCGGTACCAGAAAAAATCAGCCGAAGTAATCGATATTATTTCTGAGCTGCAAAAGCCCATAATTTTTCTCTGTTTTCTTTAGATAAAGTGACATCTTTCCCTGGTAAAAAGGCAATTGCAACTTTTTTTCTGCCATTCTTAATGCATCCTTTTGTTGCCCTTATTTTTCTCTTACCTATTTCAATTTCGAGATGAACCATATCTGTCATTAATCCTTTTACATTGAAAAAATCTTCAAGTTCTGTTGAAAAAGAGATAATTTGACGTGGCGAAAGTTCTTTGAGCAAGTCTTTGAACAATGGCTGACATAATTCTAGATCGGATTCAGAAATCTGTCCGACTTCTTCAGAACGGAATGGACAATAATAACTATCAGTTATAGTTTCAATCGCATAAATTCCAAAATATTTATCCAAATAAGGAATCGTTTTTTGCCATTTTTGGATATCGATGGAAATATCAGGTAAATGAGTCTGCGCTAAATATTTTGCACCCTTTTCCGCTTTGGGATTAAAGTCTAAGAGCAGCAATGATTCTTTATATTCAGCAGTTTCTGCGATATTGAAATACCATTCTTTTGAATTCTCTTTGGCAAATCGATTTACCTTACTTTGCTCGAAAAGAATAGCCGCCTTGTCAAAAATGAGTTCTATGTTTTCACTTCGGTGTTTTGGTAGTGTTGGTAGCACCGTTAAAGTATCGGATGAATATTGGGAATCTTCATTTGCAGAATGTTCTGCTTTGAAATCAGCTTCGCGAATCATTGCCATATCAACCTGTCTTTTTGCCAGGTCAACCCTTACTATTCTAACCCATACGGTATCGCCCATACGTTTGGTTTCAGCTGAAGATTTGATATGAAAACCGTCTTCAATTAAAACAAAATTATCATACATGTTTTCATAGCGGATAAGACCTTCGCAGAAATTCTGTTTAACTTCGGCATAGACTCCGAATTCAGTCATTCCGGAAATGAAAGCCTCAAATGAATCACCTACATGATCCTGGAGATATTCAGCCTGTTTGTATTTGGTCGATTCCCGCTCTGCTTCCATCGCATTGCGCTCTTTTTTGGAAATATGCTTACAGAGTTCCTCTAGTTTTGCCGGATTCAGTTTGGTTGTTTTGCCATCCAAGAAAAGTTCAAAATTGCGATGAACCAACACATCGGCATAACGTCTGATGGGGGATGTAAAATGGGCATAATCTTCAAAAGCAAGCCCAAAATGTCCGATATTATTGGTTGAATAAGCTGCCTTGGCCATGGTTCTGATACCCAATTGCTGTAAAACTGCCTGTTCGTTTTTGCCTTCCGAATCTTTCAAGAGTTTATTAAAAGCCGAATAAACCGAGTCTGTATTTTTGATATTCATCTGATAGCCGAGACGCGATGCAAAGTTTGCAAAGTTCTGCACTTTTTCCATATCGGGCAGGTCGTGAATACGATATACAAATGGAATTTGAGGGCCACCGGCACGCATCGTATCCATAATTTTTTTTGCTACCATTTTATTGGCAAGTAGCATAAAGTCCTCAATGAGCATGTGTGAATCCTTGCGTTCTTTTACATAGGCTTCGAGCGGTTTGCCGTTCTCATCTAGTTTAAATCGAATTTCGGGCGATTCAAAATTGATAGCACCTTTTTTGAATCTATCCTTGCGTAGGATATGAGCATAACGATTGAGTAGGCGAATTTCCTCGGCAAAATCACCATCATTACCATCCAGTACTTCCTGCGCTTCTTCATAAGTGAATCGACGGTTCGAATGGATGACTGTCTTGCCGTACCATTCATTCAGGATTTTACCTTCCTCATTAAATTCAAAAATTGCCGAAAAAGTTAATTTGTCTTCATTTGGTCTTAAAGAACAAACACCATTGGATAATTTTTCAGGCAACATCGGCAAAACTCTGTCTACCAAATAAACGGATGTGGTTCTTTTGGCAGCTTCCTTATCGAGTTCAGAGCCTTCTTTGACATAATGCGTAACATCGGCAATATGCACACCAATTTCATAATTTCCGTTTTTGAGTAATTCTAACGAGAGTGCATCGTCGAAATCCTTGGCAGTTTCAGGGTCAATTGTAAAAGTGGTTACAGCACGCATATCTCTGCGGCTGTTTATTTCAGAAGGTAGAATTACAGTAGGAATTGCTTCATTTTCTCTTTGAACAGCCTCATTAAAATCGAGTTCAAATCCATATTTAATGAGAATTGACTTCATTTCAATATCGCTGCTGCCGCTTTGTCCCAAAACAAAAGTTACATCAGCACTTGGATTTCCTAAGCCGTGTTTAGGGTGCCATTCAGTAATCTTTACAACTACCTTATCTCCATTTTGTGCATCTAAGGTTTTCTTTCTGTTGATAAGGATATCGAGCGGGACTGAAGGATCATCGGGTGTAACAAAGCAAAATTGTTTTGAAAGCACCATTGTGCCAACAAAAGATTCACGATGCCTTTGTAAGATTTCAACAATTTCACCTTCGGGCTTACCCCTTCTCGAGAGATACCAGCGAACTTTTACCTTATCTCCTTTTAGCGCATTTACAAGCCTGCCCTGCGGAATAAAAATATCCTGATTCATGCCTGAATCGTCAGAAACTACATAGGCAGAGCCACTGCGTGTAGGATCGACTGTACCAGTAGCATAACCGCTGCGCGCAGCGGATTCTTTTTGTTGATTTTCCTTGATAAATTTGTTTTTGACAGAGACAGGACCCTCAGACTGACCTGGATTGCTCTGTTCTACATTTCTGTTGAATTTATACTTCTGCCCGTTGGCAACAGGTATTAAAAGACCTTTTTTTAATAGAATATCAAGCACATAATCAATCGAATCGGTATTATTTTCAACTGCTATTATTTTCTTGATGTCTTTTGCATTATAACGACCTTTTAAATTATTTTGAAGGACATTCAATACTTTTTGTTCAAGTTGTTCGCTACTTAATGTTTTAAGACTGCTTTTATTTTTGTTTTTAGACATTTTCTTTTTTTTTATTATAATTTTTAAAGGCAAAACGTTAATTTTCAAATATTTCGCCATCCATTGAAATTTGCATAAAGGTCATCTTGGGATCGTCTGTTTTGACTATTTCACCATTTGCACCTAATATACCCTCTACCCTATTGATTGACCAATCTTTGGCTATAGAACAAACCAATTGCTTCATACCATCTTCGAGATATAAGGTCCCAGCAATTAGTTTGTGGTCAATTAGACTTCCGCTTTTTGAGAAAGTAGACATAAAAAATGCATTACCTTCAAGAGAGGCCTGCCAGTACACCAATGCAAAGAAATCTTTGGTATCAGGGATTCTAAAACCGGCCATAAACTCGGTAAAATCGTCAATTTGATTTTCATCCAAAACAAATTTGCCCATCCAGGCTGCATTGAGTGGTTCATTGTGCAGCTCTATTTCCCGCTGTGCATCAGTCGAAAGTGTTATTGGCAAACTGATTTCAGGGAAAAGAGAAACAAAATCACTAAAAAGAAGCTCTTTCTTTTGAGGTATTATAACAACAGCCTCTTCTTCGTGATGATGGTGGTCGTGGTTGCAATCGCTATCACATGTATGATCATGTTTTTGATGCCCTCTTCCGTCGTCTTTATGATAAACTTTAAACATTTTAACTTTTTTTGATAATATACCTGCAAAGATATATAATCTGACATTGTTAATCAGCAAATCAGCTTTAAAGTTCCATTAGCATAAAACTAAATTTTATAATTCGATCTTATGGTCGGCGTAACGTTTTCTCATGGTGTTAATTTTGAGATTATCATAAACTTTTTTTAGCGATGGACTATAATCGAACAATTTATTCAGCTGCCGCACTAAAAAAACATTATTTACTGAAGCCAAAATATAATTGATTTTATTGGGTAGAGATCTCAAAGCAACCGAAAAACTGCTGTCGACATAAGATACATAGTGCCAGTATCCCGATGGCATAAACAAGGTTTCACCTGGTTGAAGCACAATTTCATAACCCTTTAAGTTTTTTAAATTTGGAAATTTATCCAAATATTCAGGTGTTGATATTTTAGAAAAATCGACAAGAGAATGCGTAGTATATGGGATTTGATACAAATTGAAAGCCTGTTCTCTATCGAAAAGCAATACCTTTTTTCTGCCCATAAATTGAGATAAAAAAACATTGGAATAATCAATGTCGAAATGCATGCGGGTGGCACTGTTTCTTGCACCAAAAAAAGAAAAACGGTATTTAAGCAGATTTACCCCTAAATCAGGATTTTCGATCTGTGCTGTCAATTCGGGATGCTCTTTGAAAATGTCAAATAAAAACAACCTTAAATCAATTTCCTCATTCGAATTTAAAATGTCGAGATAGTCGCTGAATTTAATTTCAGACTGTGCTTTGGTATAGGTATCGAGGGTTTGACCATTATCGTAAGCATTGGTGAATAATTTTACCCTATCATTGCCAGCAACTGATTTCAGATAATCAATATCCCAATTTCGAATTCCCCATTTTTGTGTAAAATCGCTCATTACACAGGGAATCTGAGGCTTGTAAAAATTTTCCCTGAAAAGTTCCTTTTGCGCATGAATCCTAACGACATTTTGAAGTTCCATAATTATAAATAATTTGAAATGAACAAATGCGTCGGTCAGGTTTACAGCAGCAAAATTCGAAAATTATTTATTGAAAAATGTAAAAGGAGCTTAATTATTTATGTTTTTTGAATATGATTTTAATCATGTACATACTAATGGTCATCTAATAGGGTTCAGATAAATACTTAATTGATTAGCGATGGCCATGCTAATTTTTTTTGCACCAATGGTATTCAAATGGTCAGTATTTCTGAAATCATCCCGTTCAAACAGCAGCTCTTTGATATTCAATTCTATAAGATCTCCATTTTTTCTTAGTGCTGTTAGTGCCATTTCATAATCATTGATGTATTGTTCATTAAAAAAATATTTAAGCTGTTGTGTTGGAGCCTCGAACCAGAAAATCTTACAGCCTCTTTCTTGATACTTTTTAGCTAGTCTCGTTAATTTGAAAAGCTTTTTTTTAACAAATTTGGCATCTTTCAGAAATTTAAATTTTACACTGTCTTCTCTTAAAATTTTTTGATCGATGACGGAATAATCAACATAAAAACCTCGATGTATGCATAGCGAGTCATTCAAATCCCTATTTGTATTTACTAAACAACTCAATCCTTTTTTACTGCTTTTAATCAATAGTTCAAGGTAATTTGGTACATTTTCAGGATATTTCCTTAAAAGTGCTTCATGAGAAATAGGTTTGTTCAAATATCGATGCAGCGGATAGGACTGAAAATTATCGCTTTTGTCGCAAAATGCAAATGCTGAGATGTCTATGATTATAAACTGGGGTTTTATATCGACGGCATCATAATAATCGTCCAGAATTAATTCTGTAAAATACACACCTGTTCCGGATATGCCTAAATTGTAGCTTTTTAAACCTAAGCTGTCAAAGTATATTGGATTCAGGGATGAATAAGTATATGAACTCCCCAAAAAAAGCAATTCTATATTATTATGTTTTGTGCTACACCTTAAGGAATTTATATCTCTTTGCTGATCATTAGTAGCATAATAATCAAAAAAACCGGGTAATTTCAGCAAAAAGAAAAAGCTGAGACAGAAAACAATAAGCCTTAGGAAAAATAATTTAATCATTGGTGTAATTAGCAGCGCAGCTTGATAAAGTTTAAAATTAAAGTTATTTATTTCAATTTGAGAACAAAGCGTTGTAATTATTAAATATTTTCAATATTTTGAATTACCTTTGCGCTCCTTCATTTAAATGATACCATTTTATCTCATCTAAATTAATCATAAGGAGCCGTAACGACTATGAAACTATCTCAATTTAATTTCGAACTTCCAAAAGAGCTTATTGCACAATATCCAACTGAAAATCGCGATGAATCCAGACTTATGGTAATAGACCGTAAGAAAGGGACTATTTCACATCATATTTTCAAGGATATTATCAACTTTTTTGACGATGGCGATACCTTTATTGTAAACAATACTAAGGTTTTTCCTGCCAGAATGTACGGTCAAAAAGAAAAAACAGGTGCAAAAATTGAGGTTTTCCTGCTTCGCGAACTAAATCCACAGCAAAGACTTTGGGATGTTCTCGTTGATCCAGCTCGAAAAATTCGCGTTGGTAATAAATTATATTTCAACGATGAACAGGACAATGAAATTCTGGTAGCCGAAGTTGTAGATAATACAACATCTCGCGGAAGAACCATTCGTTTCCTTTTCGACGGAACAGACGAAGAATTTAGAAATAACCTTTCTATATTGGGTCATACACCCCTACCCAAATATATTAAGCGCGAAAGTGAAATACTCGATAAAGACCGTTATCAAACTGTTTTTGCCAAAGAAATCGGTGCGGTTGCAGCTCCTACGGCAGGTCTGCACCTTAGTCGTGAGCTTATCAAGCGCATGCAGATTAAAGGTATAGAGTTTGCCGAAGTAACGCTTCACGTAGGGCTTGGCACTTTCAGAAATATTGAAGTTGAAGACTTGTCCAAACACAAAATGGACACCGAATATTTCTATATCTCAGAAGAAGCCTGCGAGCTGGTTAATACCTCTATCCAGAAAGGTGCCCGTCGTTGTGCCATTGGAACTACTTCAATGAGAGCTTTGGAATCTTCAGTTTCTGCGCACAATTTATTGAAACCAGCGGAAGGGTTTACTAATAAATTCATTTATCCGCCATTCGATTTTTCTATTGCCAATTCAATGGTTACGAACTTTCACCTGCCGAAATCAAGCCTAATTATCATGATTTGCGCTTTTGGTGGATTTGACCTGATTATGCAGGCATACGAAGAGGCCATAAAAGAAAAATACCGATTCTACAGTTACGGCGATGCAATGCTGATACTATAAAATGCAAAGGGGCTACGAGAAAATCGATAGCCCCTTTTTAATGTTATATTTTAATTTAAAAATATGCCTCATAAAAAGGGATGGAAGGAACTTAAAAG
>CAMDAB010000170.1 GCA_945888475.1 Saprospira grandis DSM 2844
GTATTTTTAATGGGACAACCAATTATATTCTGACCAAACTTGCAACTGAAAACCTGGAATTTTCGGAGGCATTGAAAAAGGCCCAGGAGCTTGGTTTTGCAGAATCCAATCCGGAAGCAGATGTCGAAGCCTTCGATCCGCTTTATAAAACTGTTATTTTGGCACTGCATGGCTTCGGCATCATACTCGATCCGCATAAAATTACAAGATTTGGCATCACGACACTCAAGAAAGGAGATCTCGATTTTGCATTAAAAAATAATTACAGAATAAAACTGGTACCTACCATTCAGCGATTGTCAGAAAACCGCCTCAGTGCTTATTTAATTCCCAAATTTATTCCAAAGGATCATCAATTGGCTAAGGTCGATAATGAATTTAATGGTGTAATTGTGGAAGGCCAATTTTCAGGCGAGCAGTTTTTTGTTGGAAGGGGTGCAGGAAGTTTACCTACGGGAGCCGCTGTTTTATCCGATATCTCGGCACTTTCTTTTTCATATTCCTACGAAAATAAAAAACTCAGACAGGAGCAAAAAATTCAATATTCTGAGGATATTAAATTAAATCTTTATGTCAGCAGCAGCAAAGCATCCGATCTGGAAATTTTCAATTTTGAAGACAGCTATGAAGATTTCAAAAAAAACGGATTCTATTATAGGATTGGCAAAATTGGCCTCTCAGAAATTAATCAGTTAGCAGCGCTAATCAGAAAGAAAAAAATCTTTGTGGCGGAAATGTTGGCTTAGTTCCAACGCAGATTCCACCTGAACAAGATAAAAAGAAACCAGATAAAATGAGGGTTGATAAATTTTTTCTGCGAAATAAAAGCTTTGATAATTTTTTGAAGCTCGCGCTGATTAAGCCCGAATCGTTCTGCAAAAATTTTATCCATTGCCAGTTTTTCCAATTCTGGTTTTAATCTGCCCAAAAGCCATTGCTGAATTGGTATCGAAAATCCTTGCTTGGGTCTTTCCATCATTTCCCTGGGTACATAGCGATAAAGGACTTGACGAAGCAGATATTTTGTTGAATTGCCTCTGATTTTCATATCATCGGGCAGACTGAGCGCAAACTCCACCAGCTTATGGTCGAGCATGGGCTCTCTGCCCTCGAGGGCCAGTTGCATGGTTGCGCGGTCGACCTTTGTCATGATATCGCCTTCGAGATAGGTTTTAATATCAATCATTCCAAGGTAAGAGATAAGCCTTTCCGGTTGAACTTTGAAATCAGTTTCGAACCTTTCAGTGTAATGCGGAAACAAGCGCAGCTGTTCTTCTTTGGAAATATAGGTCGATGAACGGTTGAAAAAATCATTGAGATCTTTGGCCTTCAGTGCATTTCTCAGTTTGGGAAATTTATTGGCAATGTTTTTATAATTTTTGAGAATGGGCAGATGTGGCGCATTTTTTTCAAGCCAAAGCGGATTTACTGCTCCAGAAATGCCTGCCATCAATTTTCGGAGCGGATAAGGTATTTTTTTAATCTTCGTGTAGTAATTTTTAACCGCCTCGTACTTGGTATAGCCTCCGAATAGCTCATCTCCCCCATCGGCCGAAAGGCTTACTTTAACTTCATTTTTTGCCATTCGAGAGACAATGTATGTTGGAATACCCGAACTGTCGCCAAAGGGTTCATCGTAAATATCCGGCAGTAAATCGAGTACCTCCTCAAAATCTTTTTCGCTGCAATAAAGTTCATGATGTTCTGTTCCCAGATGCGCTGCTATTGTTTTGGCATGTTGCGCCTCGTTGTACTCCTTGTGTTCGAAACCGATGGTAAAAGTTTTAATTTTTCTTTCGGATTCTGACTGTAAAATTGCCGCAACAGTAGAGGAATCAATACCTCCACTTAAGAACATACCAACAGGCACATCGGAAACCATTCTCAAACTGAAAGAGGCTTTCAGCAGGTTTTCGAGTCGATCTGTTAATTCAGTTTCACTGCCATGTGCAGTTTGCGAATTTTTATAAACATCGGCAGCATCCCAATATTTGCTAAGCTGAATATCTGACTTTTCATCAATCTCAAGGAAAGAGCCGGGTTCGAGTTTATGCAGATATTTATAAATTGAATAGGGAGCCTGAATATAGCCCTGCTGTAAAAAAAGAGAAACCCCCTCGGGTGAAATTGTCCGATCGAATCGGGGATGTTCCTGAAAAGCTTTTGTTTCAGAGGCGAACATAAAAAGACCATCTTTGAAATACCAATACAAGGGCTTTACGCCTAATCGGTCGCGGCAAAGCAGTAATTTTTTATTTTTCTCATCCCAAAGCGCGAAGGCAAACATACCCCTGAATTTTGAGACCGCCTCCCAACCCCATTGTGCAAAAGCCTGAAGCAGCACTTCCGTATCGGAACCTGTTTCGAAAATACAGCCTATGCTTTTTAACTCGTCTGCAATTTCTCGGTAATTGTAAATCTCACCATTGAATACAACAACACTATGCCCAAAGCGCATAGGTTGCCGTCCTGCATCCGATAATTCAATAATGGACAAGCGGCGGTGGCCTAGCATCAGTTGAGTATCGGGAGCAATGTAACTGTCGGCACTATCGGGACCTCCATAATGCAGGCTGTCGCGCATACGGTTCAGCATCTCGGAATCTGAGCCAGAATTAAAATCCCAAATACCTGCTATTCTGCACATAATTTAATAAAATTAACCTTCATCGATTAAAAAATCAATCTAATTTTGAAGGCTTAAATAATAATTTTCTCAAAGATAATTATTCGCAGAAATATATTAAAAAAAGGAATCAGCTCAAATAAAAAACCTCTCCAATTTTATGAAGAGGCATAATAATAAATCTGTGGAAACTAAATTTGCATTTCATGATGAAATACATGGACTTGGGTGCTCTTTGTAAATAAAATTATATTATATTGAAATACAGTCAAATATATGAAGTGAATGAAATTTTTAAATAGTTTAGCAATGCTTAATGTCATCAAAAATAAAACTGTGAACATCAGCATCAACTTTTTTTATATTTATTTATATTTTTTTTAATTGAATAAAAAAAAGCCCTGCAATACTCGACTGCAGGACATATAAAACATTGTTTATCAGCTATTAATTCTCTCCAAAAAAATCAGCTTCTATGTTTCTGATATTTTCTTTTATTTTTTCACTTTCATGCAAAACTGCCATTCCGGAATGTTGATCCTGCAACCTTACATCTTTCACGTTCGATTCTTTGGTAATGAGGCTTGCAAAAACTCTGGCCTGAAAAACATCATCCCAGCTAAAATCGCGCAAATCGCTGGCATCGCTCGTCATAGCTTCTTTTGAAAGAAGCGGTCGCAGGTCATTATAATAAAACCAGCAAAGTGCAGTTGTGGCAACATGGTTACCCTGATTATCGGTTAAATTCACTATGGGCGCTATGCCTAAAATCCTTGTATTCATTTGCCCGTTTTTAGCATCAAAATATACCACTTCTTTAATTCTATATTTTACCACATTCATCGGATCGAAATTGTTAGTGATGGGCATAAGGGAGATGTCACCCGTGACAGGATCTTCAACCTCAATAGTATCTGAAGTATTTAGGATCTTTTTGATATCGTCAAAGGCAATTTCCTTTGTAAAATTTTCATTTTCGGCGCTAAAGGCTCTAATTGTTTTAGCTTCCAATCCTTCGAGCAGGATATTGATAAAAAATCGGTTTGGACTTGCAAAATGATGATTACGTTTTTCCTTTACATCGATCTCGCGCCAGATTCTTTTTTCCCAAAGTACATCGCGTTCCTCGAGGTGAGCAAAGGCCAAAGGCGCTCTTTCGGAAATTCCACTGCTGTAAATACCGTCCATAGGTTTATCAACACAAGACTGACTTGCTCTTTCAGAAAACTGCGCATTAAGGTCAGTAATAGCAACGAGGGAGAGTGCCGCAACTAAGCAGCAGAAAATGCTTCTGTTTTTCATAATGTACTTGATTTTTAAGTTTTAAAAAATCTTTTCTTGCTGTGTACTCTTTATTTTTTGTTTACCAAGCACACAATTTTTTTTGCTGTGTTTTTTCTTTTTATACTTTCTTAATTCAGCTTTACAAATGCGTTACAAATTTTGTAGTGTTTTTTTTATAACGATGAAAAGTATTTAAAATTATAATCAGACAATTTATTTATAAAATGAATAAAATAATACGCAATAAATTTATTATCAATTAATTATTTTAATTTTAAAAGAATTTTAAAACGAAAATTTTCATAAAATTTATTTTTTAGTGAATTTTATTTACAGTAACTTTACATTAAATTAAAACTAATATTTTTCAACTTTCCTCCAATTCTATGCTAAAAACTATCTACACAGCACTTTTTGCAATTACTACAAGTTCAATTTTTGCCCAAGTCTGCACAATTGACCAAAGAACAGCTGAATACATTATGAACGGGCAATACAGCGAGTTTCATATTTTAGATGCTATTTTTTTTGATGCTGGCGGTGCTGGCGGAAATACAGCCAACGAATACAATGTTACAAGTTTTATTGGCGATGGCAATCCCCTTGAGCTATTTTTCACCGAATTCAAATTGCCACAAGGAGCTGTTCTGAATATTTATGCCGGCAACTCAATTGATGGGCAACTACTCGGCTCTTTTACCGGAGGTGAGAACCGAAAACCACACAATTATAAGTCGAGAGCCTTCACAATTGAGTACATTCCTTCTTCAAACGGTTCTACAGCTACAGGTTGGCGTGGAGAAATTCATAAAATCACAGCTGAATATTTATGGGAAAAAGCTTTGCTACCTGAAAGTGACTGTGTTAATGCCATTCCTATTTGCAGCAATTCTACCATCAATACTTCGCAAAACCAGTACGAAGACACAGGAGCTATAAACGATGATACTGGAGGCTGTTACAGCGGCACCGGTAATGGAGGTTCGGTCTGGTACCAGTTTACGCCACAGGCTACTGGAGCCTTAGATTTTACCATATCACCCACGGGTTCTACCGATTATGATTTTGTGCTTTGGGATATTACCAACGGCTGTAATAGTCGAACAGAGCTATCCTGTAATTTTGCAGCCCCAACCGGCCCAACCGGGATAAGTTCTACCGGCGATGCCACAAACTCGCAAGGATCCGATGGCACAAGATTCAATCAGCGTGTTAATGTAGATGTTACTCGCCGCTATGCTATCTGTATCAATTATTACAGTGGCAACAACGATGGCTTTACGCTTACTTTTCAAAATAATTCCGGCTCGGTTGCGGTGACTGATAATACGCCGCCGACAATGACTAATGCTACTGTAAATAACTGTGCAAGTGCCACAAGCATCAATGTTTTCTTTTCCGAATATATCGATTGCAGTACACTCCAAAACGGAGATTTTACAATTGCCGGAAGAACTGTAACAATTGCTAGCACAAACTGTACGGGCAATCCTGCCAAAACCCAACAGATAACCCTGAATGTATCGCCTGCACTGGCCGGACCAGCAACTTTTACGCTCTCGGGAGCAAATTGTAACGATCTTTGCGGAAATCCGCTAAATCAGAATTACAGCCTTGTGCTGGGTTCTGTTCCTACAGCTAATGCCGGCCCCGATAGAGTTTCCTGCCAGGCGCCTGGATTTTTTGGGATAGGCTTTACCTATACAACTGTTGCGCTTAACGCCTCGGGGGGCACAAATTATTACTGGAGCAACGGGCAAACAGGATCCACAATAAATGTCACACCAACATCGGCAGCAGGATTGACTTATACCGTATCGGTACAAAACAATAGTGCCTGCTTTGCCACCGACCAGGTAGTCATTAGTGTTCAAAATACGCCGCTTCCAAACCTTGGTCCCACACAAACTGTCTGCACGGGCTTTCCGGTTTCTCTGGCAAGTGGAGTAAGCCCTACGGGAGTAACTTTTCAGTGGCAGCAGACTACCACGACCAATTTTTTCGGACAGCCTAATAATTTTACGAATATTGCAGGGCAAACAGGGCAAAATTTAAATATTACGCCAGCAGCCTCTCCTACTTTTTATCGTGTTGTAGTAACATCGCCCGGTGGTTGTCAGGGAACCTCTACCGTAAGGATAAATCAGGGTTCAGGAGCATTTGGCATATCTACCACTAAGAGCTTTGCCTGTCAGGGCGAATCGGTAACGCTCTCTTTGCCAGCGAGTTTAACTTCTTATACCTGGAGTACAGGCACCAATACAAATCAGCCACTTACTGTTACACCACTTGCTACTACGACTTTCTCGGTGACAAGTACCACTGCTGGCTGCACAGGCTCTGCATCTGTAACCATACCTGTAAGACCTTTGCAAGCTGCAATAGCGACTGCATTACCGACATCTCCTTGCGCAGGAACTCCAGTTGCATTGACTGGTGGACCATCCTCTAGTGCAGTTACGGTAACGGAAAATTTTGAGGCAGCAACACAATCTTTTACCCTGGTAAACGGCACCAGAAACAATTGGTTTCATGGTAATTTTGCTTTTGCATCGGGTAGCAAAGGATTGTACATTGGCACAGCAACAACAAACAATAATTATGAGATAGGATCTCTATTTGGAGGAGGGAGAGCTGCCACAAATTTTGCTTTCCGAGACTATAATGTGACCAGTTTCTGCAATCCAAATCTAAGTTTCAGATGGAGATGCAGCGGTTCTTCGGGCAATGCTGAACTGACCGTATGGGCCATTACCAATGGGGCTGTTCCTTCAGCAACAGCAGGTAATTCGCTGGTGGCTGGACCTAATACTATATTGTTATCAGGGCCACTTTTTGGACAGCCGACAACCTATCAGACAGTCAATTTAAATTTAACTCAATTTGCCGGCACCAATGTTCGTATTGTTTTTCAGTGGCGAAATGTCGGTCAGAACTTATTCGGAACAGTTCCAGCTCCCGCCAACCCTGCTGCTGCTATCGATGATATCGTTTTTACTGAGAGTACAAACTTTACCTATTCCTGGACATCTTCAACCGGCGTTTTCAGTTCCAATGCGCAAAATCCAACTGCAGTGCCTAACGCAAATACGGTTTACACCTTACAGGCAACCCGCTGCGATGGTTGTGTAGCGCAGGCGACTACAACAATAACACTTTGTGCGCTATTAGGTCTTGAATTGACCACCTTTGAAGCTAAATGCGAAAACGGACAGGCAAAAATCAGCTGGACTGCCTCAAACGATGAAAATCTGGCCAACTACACGCTACAATACAGCAACAATGGAATCAATTTTTCTGATGTCGATTTTTTTAAAGCAAAACTTAATTATTACGAAACCTGGGTTCCGCTCAACAATGGTGAAAGCCATTACTTCAGACTTAAATTTGTTGGGAATGATGGTTCAGAAGAATATTCAAATATCATTCAGCAATCCTGCCAGAGCGGTACTTTAGGTGAGATTGTCCTTTCGCCTAATCCCAGTTCAGGTTCAGTAAACATCAGTTTCAATGTGCCAGCTAAAGGCAAGTACCGTATTTCGATCATTGATTTACTTGGCAGGGTTCTGCTAAACAAGGAACATAGCCTCAATGAAGGACAACAAAATATTGTTTTGAAT
>CAMDAB010000171.1 GCA_945888475.1 Saprospira grandis DSM 2844
GAGCTGTCCTCCTCCGATTCCTCCTCATCAATTTGTGCGAAAAGGCAAAGCGGCGAAAGCAGCAGAAAAAGTAAAAATTTTATGGAGCGGTTTTTTTGAAACACTAATGTTGGTTTAAGCTTGGAGTATTCTCCTCCAAAAAAAGAGCCACAAAGTTCATTTGCAGCTCAGAATTCAATATTTCTAACGGATTGGAAACTGATAAGGTCTATTTATTTTTCTTTTCCAATGCCTTTTCTTTTTCGTAGGCCTTTCCGCTTCCGTAGGGCTTGTATTTGCCGCTTAGTACAGTGCGGTATCTTTCGGGATGTTCGCGAATATCCTCAACGAGCAAGGATACTTCATCGATGGTTTTTTTAACATCGGCAAGTAGTTTTTTATCATTCACCAATGCAGCGAGCAAACCTTCCTGTTTCGAAAGGTCGGTTAATATCTGTAATTGCGCCATAAGTTTATTGGTTTCGCCCAAAACCGTACTAACATCAGTAGCTACCTTTCCGAATTTTTCAATCGTTTCTTTGGTAGCAGCCAGTGTTTTGTCCAGATTGGCATTTTTTAACTGTTCTGTTATTACAGTTACATTGTTCATCAGTGCGGTAATCTGTTCATTATTTTTACGCACATTTGCAGTAATAGCCTCCAAGTGATCCATTGTATTCACAAAATTACCGGTCGATTTTTCCAACAAAACAGCCATTACATCACTGATAACCTTGAGGTTACTCACTGTTGCCTGGATTTCTTCTGCCGATTTGCGAAGACCGCCTTCTTCAGCTTTTGCAATTTCTTCTATAACAGTTCTAAAAGAATCGATTTTCTCAATATAAGGCTTCGCCGCTTCGGTCACCATATCGAGCATACTGCCTACTTTGCCCTCGATATAATCGCCTCTTTTTAGGCAGTTATCGCCATCGCAGGCCCCTTCAAATTTGAGTTCAACCGATTTGCCACTCATAATATTGGGCTGTACCAAATTGGCAATGGCATTTTTTGGAATCTTTGCCGATTTGTTGAGCGTAAGCGTCACTTTAATAATAGCGGGATTGTTCTTGTCGATATACAAATCGGTAACCGCACCTACCTGATAACCTTTGATGGTAACAGGTGCGCCTGCAGCAAGTCCGTCCACATTGTTAAATCCAGTTGTGACCGTATAATTAGATGTTAAAATATTGCTCCCCTTGAGAAAATAATATCCCCAAATGAGCAAAAACAGGGCAACAAGACCCAAGATGCCAATTTTTACTTCGTTTCTGATTTTCATGCCTTTATGAGCGTTTGATTATTTTTTCTTGTTAATCCTGATTTTTTCTTCGGGATGCTCCCTTAAGTTTCTAACTTTTATGTGAATTGAATCGGTCGTCCCTGTTAGCTTTTCCTTTAAGTTTTTATCATAAATAATTTTATGCAAGCTTGTATCGGCACCGTTGTTAATGGCCATCATTTTATTACTAAGCAGGGATATTTTGCTGCTGTTTTGGCTTATATCGGGTATTTTTATAGAATCGGGATGCAGTTTCGACAATGTTGAAACATAATCTGTTTTGCTGAATTCGCTGCTTGCCTTTGTCAATTTTAGCACAGTTTCATTGATGTAGGCTTCTTTTTTTGCGTAATCGGCACTCAGATTTTCTAATTTTAACAAAGAGCTACTGATTCCTTTTTCATTGCCTTTGAGGGCTTTACTCAGCATAGTGCTGCCCCTGTAAAATTGACTGATACTTGCTTCAACTGAGCCAATCACCTGTCTGATACTATCTTTGGTAGGAAAAAGGGCAAGTACCATACTGTCTGCTTTTTTTGCATAAGGATCCAGTTGATTTTTGATATCCAAAATGTATGAGCCAACCGTGCCGGGAATGATATCGCCATTTTCAAGGAATTCATTACTTCCTTCGGGTTGAAAGCGGATTTCGAGCCTGGCAGAATAAAGCATATTGGGTACATAGGCAACCGCCTCGGCATTGTGTGGCACATTCACGCCCGATTTTACATCGAAATCAACCATGATATGGCCATTCTCCGTGTTGAGGTAAATGTCTATCACTTTGCCAACTTCCATCCCGTAAAAATAAACCTTAGAGCCTGGTCGAAGCGAACTGATGGACTCAAATTCTGCGCTAAGCAGGAGGCTACGCTTCATGAAAGGAGTGTTGCGGATATAGTAATAACCTGCAATGCCCAAAAAAATGAACAAGGCTCCCATCATTCCCCAAAATCTGTATTTTTTATTATCCAACTGAATGAAAATTAAAACTCAAGTCAAAGGTAAAAAAAATTTGGAATATTGACAAAATTTAACAATCTTCTGCAAATCAATTGCTCAGTTCAGGAGTTTTAATGCATCGTCTGTATTATTGCATGGAAGCTGACAACTGTAATTTGAACAGATAAAAATTTCAGTGATTTCTTCTTTTGGATTTCTGTCTTCGAGCAGCGCAATCTCAGTATCAGCCGAATTTGCTGCAGCAAAAACGCTGAAGGGAAGATAATATTGTTTCAGCTGCAGCGCATATTCCAAATGCTTTGTACCGCTAATAGCAATTTCTTTCACAGGATATACTTGCGGAAAAAACTGATTGGCCCATAGGGCAAAAGACTGCGGATATTTCTGAATACTTTTTTTCATGGTCAGCAATGACTTATAGGAAATTTCCATAAAATCGGGTTTGTTAAACAAAAGGCCCAAAGTCCTTAAATTGCCTGACATGGTTGAATTTCCAGATGGCATGGCATTGTCATAAAGGTCTTTTTTGCGGATAATCAAATCCTGCTGTTTTTTGCTGCTATAAAAGAAAAGGGAATCTGTATGGTCATAAAATTCATCCATCACCACTTCGCTGAGCTTTAAAGCAGTTTTAAGGTATTTTTTATCAAAACAGATTTCATACACGGCAATCAGCGCCTCGATGAGATAGGCATAATCGTCGAGAAAGCCGCCAGTTTTTGCCTTTCCGTTTTTGTAATCGTGTAAAACGGTAGCATCGTTCATAATGAACGTATCACAAAGAAACTCGATGTTCGACAATGCGACAGCCTTGTATTTTGCTTCACCAAAGGCCTCGTATGCCTTACAGCAGGCAGTACACATAAGGGCATTCCAGGCAAGCAGAATTTTATCATCGAGCCCGGGTCTGATTCGTTTATCACGTTCAGTCATAAGTTTATCACGGCAGCTTTTCATCAAAGCCTTGAATGCATCCTCGCTCAAACCTTTTTTTGCAGTAAATCCGGCAAAACTCTGCGGTCGGTTCAGAATATTGCTGTGTTCCCAGTTGCCGTCTTCTGTCACATCGTAAAATTCACAAAACAAAGGGGAATCAGCTTTTAAAATCAGATCAATTTCCGATTTTGACCAGACATAAAATTTTCCTTCCACGCCTTCCGAATCTGCATCAAGCGCCGAGTAAAATCCCCCTTCTGTATTTGTCATTTCTCTATTGAGCCAGTCTAAAGTTTCCTCAACAGTCTCTTTATAAAGTGCTTTTTTTGTAACTTTGTAAGTGTCGGACAAAAGGCCTACAAGCAGGGCATTGTCATAGAGCATCTTCTCGAAATGCGGTACCAGCCAATCTTTGTCAACAGTATAACGTGAAAATCCGCCACCTAATTGATCGTAAATGCCTCCGTAAATCATGGCATCGAGCGAAAGCTGCAAATGCTGCATGGCCTCCTCATTTTTGCCAAAATGATAATGATTGAGACAAAAACGCAATGACATGGTCGATGGAAATTTCGGTGCATGCCCGAATCCGCCTGAGCTTTCATCGAAATTATTGCTGAGTGCCAAATAACAATTATGAATCGTATCAGCTTCGATAGTTTGTTCTTTAGTTTCAATCGAAGAAAGGAAATAATTATCGGCATCGCTGATATAGTTCATTAGTTTATCGGCCTGTGCTTTAACTTCTTCGGGCTTGTTAGTAAAAGCATTTCGAATATTGTTCAGTACCATCATCCAGGAAGAACGTCCATGCGCCTGGCTTGGTGGAAAGTAGGTGCCGCCGTAAAATGGCCTGCGGTCGGGAAGGAGGAAACAGTTGAGTGGCCAGCCGCCATGTCCGCCGCTGATCATTTGCACAGCTTCCATATAAATACTGTCAACATCGGGTCTTTCCTCGCGATCGACCTTGATATTGACAAAGTGTTCGTTCATAAAAGCGGCTACCTCCTCATTTTCGAATGATTCCCGTTCCATAACATGGCACCAATGACAGGTGGAGTAGCCTATGCTAACCAATACGGGCTTGTTTTCTGATTTTGCCTTTTCGAATGCTGCATCTCCCCAAGGGTACCAGTCGACCGGATTGTGCGCATGTTGTAGCAGGTAAGGACTTGTTTCCTGCAAAAGTCTGTTTGTGTGTTTCATACTATTTTACATAAAAAAACCGCGCTTCCCAGAATTGTTGAGTAACGCGGTCAGGTTTTTAGTTTGGAGATTACATTTTTTGTAAAAGTAATTTTCCGATATGTGGGTCTGCCATTATGATTTTCAGGTTTGTATTGCTCGAGGCAACCAGATCCTGCGCCATAGAAAGCCTGATATCGTTGGGAATAAATTCAATTTTGATAAATTCCTTGATATTGTCGAGCTGTTCTTTGCTTGGTTTTATATTGTTGATTGTAAGGTAGTTGACCAAACGGGTACAAAGTGTTGCTAAAATATCGACACGAAGTGTTCCTTTAGAAACAATGCTCTGCAAATGATCCAAAACATTGGTTTTGAAATTTTTGGCATTGATGATTTCCTCCGGGGTAATCAGTTTCGAGAGGTTGTTATTGATAAAAGACATAAAAGAACCAACCGTGTTGGAGTCGAGACAGGAATCGGCCAGCATTTGCACCAGACCAAGATTTTTATCTAAGTCTTTGATAGCAACGATGGATTCAAAAAATTGCACCAGGGTACGTGGAGTGGTTCGGTCGCCATTTACCATTTCAGGATAAGTGAGTACAAAGTTGATACCTCTTTCGTCGATACCGTTTTCCTCTGCCCATTTTGCCCATTCTTTAACATCGAACTGCATGGTAATGTGCATCATACGCGTGAGCATGGCATCGTCCATGGGTGTAACGGAATAGTCACCACCATCGGGATTTGCAGTGAGAATTATATGCCAGCCTTTTGGCAGTTTCCAACTCACCAGCTCAAAGTTTTGCAAAAGCTGCATGATACCTCTCAGGATTCGGTCATCGGCACGGTTTACGTCATCGATGAGCAGAATCCCGGGGCCCTCTTCCACGGGTACCCACTCTGGGGCAGAAAAAATGGTTTTACCATCTTCTGTAATTCGTGGCATACCAATCAGGTCGCCCATTTCTTCAAATTGCGCAGGTGCGATATAAGCAAATTTGTAATTTTTTTCTTGGGCCAGGGCCTCTACCAGCTGGGTTTTTCCAATTCCGTGTTTTCCCCAGATACAGATAGGTGATTTTCTCCGACCTAGCGATTCACTGCGTTCATTGGCAATTAAAATATGCTCCAAAAATGTAGTTATTTCTGCAGAATTGGTTTTTGTACCGTAGTAAAGATAGTTGTGTCCTGTTTTTTTAGACATTATTTGGTATTTGTAAGGGTTAATACAGAAGGTTTTAGAAACTTAGTTCTGCAGTTTTTTGGTCAGGTTGACAATGTCATCTGTCAGTGTCTGAAGTTTTTTATTTTCTTCGGATAGTTTTGTGTGGTTGCCTTCGTTATCTTTGATGCTTTTTTCGAGGCGTTCTTTTTCTTCGCTCAGTCTGTTGATTTCCTGATCCTGATCCTTGTTTTTCGAAACTTTTTTCAGTTCATCGAGGGTCTCGTCCAATTTGGCAAATACCTTATCATACTCGCCCGATTTTACTTTGTGCGTTTCCCTTTTGAAAATGTCGCCTACTGCCTGCCCAAGCTCTTTGCCTTTGCTGAGCAGATTGTTTCTGAGTTGAATGTCTTCGGGCTTACCGTAGAAGCTCACATAGATTACCCAGCCTATGATGGCCAGAATCAAAAGTGTCAAAATGTTTTTAATCATAGCTACAGGGATTTGATGTTTGATTCGCTAACAAAATTATTTGTTGCCTTGTTCCTCAGTTCTTGTTTTTTTATTTTTAATTGTTTCGATGATGAAGCGGGGACGGGCTTTTACCTCTTTGTAAATTTTTCCGACATATTCGCCAATAAGGCCAATGCTGATGATTTGTATGCCTGAAAAGAAGAAAATTGGAATTACAGTTGAGGCCCAACCCTGAATTGTTTTGCCATAAAATACCGGAATGACTGCCAATACAGCCAGCAAAAGGGAGAAAAAGGAAACAACCACCCCCATAATAAATATAAGTCTGAGCGGATAGGTACTGAAAGAGGTAATGCCATCCCATGCAAAACTCAGCATTTTTCTTAACGGATATTTGGTTTCTCCAGCCAGTCTTTCTTTACGGTCATAAATAACCTCGGTAGAGGCAAAGCCTATAACTGGGAACATACCTCTTAGGAAAAGATTCACCTCGCCAAAAAGAGCCAGTTGATCGACCACAACTCTGTCAATCAGTCTAAAATCGGCATGATTGTAAATGGTTTTTACCTTCATGCGCTGCATAAAACGGTAAAAGAGCTGTGCTGTAAATTTTTTGAAAAAAGTATCGGTATTTCTTTTGTTGCGCACGCCATAAACCACCTTGAATCCCTCGGCATGTTTATCCACCATTGTTTCTATCACACTGATATCATCCTGCAAGTCGGCATCGATACTGATCATACAATCACATTCGCTGCGCATTGTCATCATGCCGGCCATTAGTGCATTCTGATGTCCGAAATTAGTTGCCAGTTTGATACCTTTTACGCGTTTTGGGTTTTCGTTACAGACGCTGTCAATCAAATGCCAAGTTTTGTCGCGACTGCCATCATTTACAAAACAAACAAAGCTATCGGTGTGAATTTTACCTTTATTCACAAGTCCATCGATCAGCTGCACTAGGGTAGGGCAGGTCATTGGAAACATTTCCTCCTCGTTGTAACAGGGTACAATGATTGCGAGTAATGGAGCTTCTGTGTTTTCGGGCATAGCTTATTTTTTCGCAAAGATAGAAAAATAGCTCAAATTTTTCTTAATGAAATTTTTTAGAAGATGACAAATGGGGTAGCCTGCGGCGCGTTTTTCAAAAGGCCCTCGATAGACCCTCCCGAAAGCTTTCGAGGAAGCTATCGGGGGCTTTGAGAAAAAAAATAGCAAAGGAGTGCGGTATTTTAATGCCGCTAACAATGCTGTTTTTTAAACTTTCTCCAAATCGATAGGTTTCGGCAATGATGTGTACGACCACCTAAGGGGGTCGGGGCACAGTCACTATGGTGTCTGTTACCAATGTTTGACCCCGAATGGGGTCGTTCAAAATCCTTAGGATTTTTCGCCATTTCGCTGTGTTAGATTTTTAAAACACAGAATTTTCAGCTGAAGTCGGATTTCAAGTTTGACAATCTGTTTGTTTTATACGCAGTAATTGAACATCAGCTTCGGAGAAGCGCAACATCCCTAGCACCAGAGGTGCG
>CAMDAB010000172.1 GCA_945888475.1 Saprospira grandis DSM 2844
GAACTATTTGGTGTAGCAGTTCCTATGCCTACATTTTGCGCATTAACCTGACCTATAAGGCTAAGCAGTAAACAAAAAAGTGGGAGTCTAAGATTTTTGGACATAAGATAATTTTTGGTAGGGTATAATGATTATTCGGCGCAAATTTATAAAATAAAATGCGGCAGATTTGAAAATAGCAGCTAATTGCGGAAAACTAACATTAAATTAATGTAATAAACAACCATATTTAGATATGAAATTCAAAAATTTTGCCATCAATTTCAATACTCAAACGATGCAGTGCTGATGGATAAGTGAGCTTGAATTTAGCTGTCTCGCTTGGCATTTTAGCACTTACAAGATTTAGTTCTGCAGCTCCTTCCAATGCACCATCTGCAGTGAATCTTTGCAGAAATACAGTTTTTTCTCTGAATTCGGGCAGAAACCAGGAACCTGCACCTTCTCCGCTTAGCCAGTGTATGTTTTTGTCTTTTAAACTATCGGGAATGGGAGGTGCTGGCAATATACCATACAGCCTTGCTTTTTCGGGTAAGGCCGTAGGTACAAAAATTGCTTTCTCCTGCATGTGGGGCAGCACTAATTTTTTGTTCAATCCATGTACATTGGTGAGTGTGGTAGATGTAATTGGTTTCAGAAATCTTAGATAAAACCATTTATTCCACTTGATTTTTCCTGCCCTGATAATCGTATTTACAAAGCGCGCGCAGTTTGTACCGTTCCAAATAAAAGGCCCGTAAGGTAAAATATGCCTTGCGTGCATTTCTGATACTTTTTTGTGCGCGGCATCATAATCTATAAGAGCATAGGAAGCATGTAATTTACCCTCACCGTGACAGGCAGGATTGCGCTGCAACTCTTCGAGAATTTCCCTGAAATTCAAAATCTGCTTACCATCTTCCGAAAAAACTGCCTTTGTACGGATAATCAAATCATGATCTGACAGTGCGCCACGTACTCTTCCAAAACTGTAAGGAGCATGATAACGGCCAAAGTCGTAATAATGGCAGTTCCCATCGGGATCAACAAGTGTCACTGCCGCATGCCCCACCTTATAAAAGCGGTACCTGCTTATACCCAATACATGCGTAAATTCATCGTACCAGGCTGCAGTCTGTTTGCAGTACATTTCGGGCCAGGCAAGAGCGATGGCAAAACCTTTTCTTTGCTTCATATAAAAAGTTTACATGCTGCAAATATAAGATTTTCTCATAGCTTAACCAATTGATTAAAATAATGATTGTTTTGACTTTGCTTGGCCTTATGGTCTGATAAAATCAGATTTTTCTCATTTCGAGGTTCGATTTTACCTGCATTTTCATGCCCATGGCATTGATTGTTGTGGTCACAATTCCTTTTACATTGGAAAACATACCTTCGTTGTAATTGAAAAAACTGTCAAAGTCACAGTCCAGATTTGGCATCATAGCCTTGCTGATATCCATAGCCTGCTTATCTTCACGATCGATATTCATCATGCTTTCCACATTCATATCCATCATCATATCAGTATTTTGTGTTTTGACTTCAGTTTTGCTGTCAACCAGACTTTTGCTTTTATCTGTAGACATTTTGTAATTCATTTGCGCAATACCGTTGCCAATAGATTTGGCCAAAACATCAATCTGATAGATTCCACTATTCAATTTTATTTTATCACCCTGAGTTACCGCGCCGTCGGGAAGCGCCAACAAATCGAGAAAATCGTAAGGAAGCACTTCGATTACATCGGAATTTTCATCCATTTTTACGGTTGCCTGTCTCAAAGTCTGCCCCTCGCGGAAGCTGTAACCGCTTTTCAGCGCTCCGGTTTTGGGATCGAATTCTGCATAAACATCAAATTTCATATCAACCGCTTCTCCGACCATCTGAATTGAGTTTTCCTCATTTGTATAAACCAGTGCATTTGAACCGGCTGTTGTTAGCAAAGAAATTTTGTGCGGAAAGCTGAAATTGCCTTTAGAATCAACCTTAAAATCGCTTCTTACTGCATTTGCAGGCAGATCTTTCAAGCTGGCCAGCACAGTACCTCTCGAGTCGCTCACAATATAATCTATCAGATACAGATAACCATTTGCATCGCCATTTGCAGCGACATTTGTTACAAAAATATCGAAAGCGCTGCGTGTTGTAAAGCGGTCCGAGAAATTCATTCCCATCATTGAGGTACTTACATCGTCATTTTGAGTACATTGAAAACGGTATGATTTTCCTGCAGTCCAGCGATAGGCCAAATTTGCAGAATTTTTGTTAATGTTTTGTGTTGTAACTACTGGGGAAGTCTCAAGAACTGGATTGTTTTGTTGAGGTTTTATGGGTTCCACAACAGGATTCTGAGCCTGAGGTTGAGTTTGTAGCTGAACCTGTGGCTGAACCTCTGGTTGAATCTGCGTTTGGGTATTTTGTACAGGATTCTGTTGTACGGTTTCAACAGGATTGATGTTTTGGTATGACACTACAAATTGACCCGGACTGTTTTTGGCATCTGATAAAGGAATTTTACCAAAATAACGCAGTTTCATGCCCTTTTTTGTGGTGACAATTTTTGAAGTTACTTCAACACCCATGTCATGAAAAAAGATATTCTGTTTCAGTGTACCCAAACTATTATCTTCGAAAATAATAAGCAAGGCATGCGTTTCACCTGTAATCCCGGTAATTTTGATATTTGTTTGTGGTTTTGCATTTTGACGAATGCCATTAAGTGTCAAGTAAAAAGGAGCGGCATCTTCAGAAAAAACAACCAGATTGGAGCTGTTTTGTGCCTCTAAAAGCAAGCTAAACAGCATTGAAAAGAACAGGAAAAATTTTCTCATGATATGGTTTTATTTTATTTTAGTAATTTTACTTCGTCGGCAGTTAACCAAATTCAATGCCAAAAATAATACAAAAACTCAAGGTTCTTTAATTTTTATCATTTACAAAAGTTAAATTATTATTTTTGCTTTAACAAAAAATAATATTTATGTAAATCATTAAAATTGCAAATATATTTTGGTCATTAGACATTTTTATGTGACCTCCATTAAAAAATTGCTCGATACAAATTTATAAAAAACCGTGCTTTTTCGCTTTTTACCTTTTCTACTGTTCTTGTTACCCAATACATTTGTTATTGCCCAAACAAATTCGCTGGCAATGGCCTATGGCATTGGCTATACAATAGCAAATCACCCCGATTTTCCGAAAGTAAAAGGGCCCTCCAACAGTATCGAATTGGGATGGTCGCACAAGCAAAATGCCTTTTGGTCCTTATTGAATGGGGGAGCAGTTTTTCATCTGAATGCGACTTTTCAGAATTTTGGTAACAATGCGGTACTGGGAAAAGCTTTTGCGCTCACGCCAGCTATGTCTTATCCCATCGTCAAAAAAAGACAGTTTTCAATGCAGTTGCATCTGGGCTGGGGAGCTGCCTGGATTAGCAAGAAATTCGACAGTTTCAGCAATCCAACTAATATTGTGATTGGGACCAATTTAAATGCCTCAGTTTCGGCAAAGCTGGAGTTTGTATACAGAATTAAAAGTATTGAGCCTTTTTTGGTGTTCAAGTTACAACATTATTCAAATGGAAATGCCATGTCGCCCAATCTGGGTATTAACATGCCAATGCTGCAGACTGGTCTGCGCTTTATGTTTGAAAAAGAAATCAAATCCTACGATCTCATGCGGCGGAATTACAAAAAGTCGGACTCAACATTTGTAAAATATGAATTTCCAAAACCCAAGATAGCATTCAGGCCATTTTTCCAACTGGGTTTGGGCCTTTCGGCCAATATACAAAGGGGGCCATTTTTTCCGGTTTACAACCTCAATGCCGGTGCGCAATGGCTTTACCGCCCATCGAAAACCCTATGGGCTGGGATAGAGTATAGCTTCAACAGCGCGGTGTATGAATTTTATCAAAACAACGGCAGCATCAGCGATCCAAGAAAGTTTAACCGATATGCCATCTGGTTTGGGCATGAGTGGATTTTTGGTAGAGTGGGTTTCTTCGCTTTGGGAGGCCTTTATCTTAACAGACATGTCAATCAGCGCAGTCTTTTTCCCACTCAGACCGGCATCAATTTTTACCCCAGAATACCCTATTTCAAGCCCCGGCATCAGTTTTGGATTGGTGTTCATATCAGAGCCTATCTGGGTTTAGCCGATTATGTGATGTTGCAGGCCGGGTATAGATTTTGAGAATTAAAAAATCGAATCATGAAACATAAGGAAATCAATAAGCATCAAATCTTAGCCATCATCCCTGCCCGCTATGGCAGTACCCGTTTCCCAGGCAAAGCATTGATTGAAATTAATGGAGAACCCATGGTCTGGCAGGTCTACCTCAGGGCAATGGAGGCCGGACTAAAAAATATTTGTGTGGCAACTGATGACAGTCGTATCTTTGATGCTGTAAAAGCAAGAGGCGCTAATGTGCTTATGACCAAGTCTACTCACCTAAGTGGTACTGACCGTTGCGCCGAGGCATTGGGAATTTATCTTGCGCAGGGAAATAACTTCGATTTTGTTATCAACCTGCAAGGCGACGAGCCTTTTATCGACCCACGACAGATTCTGGAATTGTGTAATGGTCTAAAAAAAGGTAAAATCACTACCTTGGTCAAACAGATTGATAATACCGGGCAGTTGACCAATCCAAATTGTGTAAAAGCAGTATGGTCGAAAATTACAAGCGAAGCGCTCTATTTCAGCCGATATCCAATTCCTTATTTAAGGTCGGAGGGACGGCCAGATTTGGAGCGGCAGGTTTATTACAAACATATCGGCATTTATGGTTTCGATGCCAAAATTTTACAGGAATTGGTGAAGTTGCAGCCAAGTCCCTTAGAGCTGTCCGAATCTTTAGAACAGCTGCGCTGGCTCGAAAATGGTTACCGAATCAGTGTCTGTGAAACAGGCTATGAGAGCTTTGGGATTGATAGCCCGGAAGATCTGAAAGCATTGAACAATACCCTTTTTGCTCATAAAAAAAACCTTGATTTGTTGTAATGAAATCCAGCTACATTAAAGCAATGTAATTGGGTTCGGGGCACTAGGCAGCCATAGCAATTACAAAATCAAAGCATAAAAAAGGAGTGTAAGATTGCTATTTCTGACTGCTATAGTTTTGCCAACCGCCTTTCATGTCGTAAATTTCTTTGAAGCCCATGTCTTTACACATTTGAGCGCATTTTCCGCTGCGTCCTCCCGAACGGCAGTATACAAATACAGGCTTGTTTTTATCGAGTTTGGATAATTTGTCCTTGAAATCGCTATCGTAAAAATTGATGTTTTGAGCAGCTTCGAGCGCGCCTTCAGCAACTTCCTCGGGTGTACGCACATCTAATAGCTGCGCATCCTTCGTGGCTTTGAATTTTGCCAGAAATTCGTTAGGTTCGAGTAGCTCAGTGATGGTACCCGAATCATTTTTTTCATTGTTAATAGGTTCTTGGCAAGCAGCAAGATTAGCCATCACAAGCAAAAATAAAAATAACTTATTCATAAACGTATTTAATTTAAATTCGATACAAAGCTAGCCAATGCAGCTTAAATAATTTGTAACTAAAATCACTTAAGATGATTTTTTTGAATTGTTTTTCCCTTGGCAGTAATGTATACATAAAAAAAGGCTGCCGAAGCAGCCTGAAATTTTTTTTGAATGTTATGATTTCAATTATGAAATCAAATGATCGCTGTTGCTTGTGCTCGCACCTTGATATTGTGCAGAACCGAAGCCTAACATTGGCCAGAAAATGAAAGGCAAAAAGCACATTCCAATTCCGAAACCTGAACTTTGACCAAATTTTTTGGCAATTTCAAGGTTGATTAAGATAAGAACAATAAAGTTCGCAATAGGAATAAGGAAAAGGACAATCCACCAGGTTGGTTTACCACCGATTTCAAGCATTACAATAATGTTGTAAATCGGTACAATAGCCGCCCATCCAGGTTTGCCTGCCTTTTCAAATGTTTTCCAAATGGATGCAATCATTGCGATAACGACTGCCAAATAAACGATTACAAATAAAGCTCCCATGTGATTTTGGTTTTAAGGTTTAAAAAAATGATCTCCCAAAAGTAGCATTTTTTTTTCAATGCTTGACACAAATTGCAAAATTAAATATGGCAATTTATATTATTTAAAATAAATATTTGCTAAGTTTAATTTTTAAATTAAATATAATTATATATTTTTATGAAATTATTAACCTTAAAACCAAATATGTATGGATCAAGTTTTTGATGACCAAAGAGTCACCCTGAATTTAGGTGATGTTTTAACCAATGGATTTGCCATTGGTTTGAAAAATGCCTTATCACTAATCGGCGCTTCTATCTTATGGATACTTACTATTTGGATTCCCTATCTGAATGTAGGAACTACTATTGGACTTTTTACCATGCCAGTAGCTATGAGCAAAGGTAAAATTGTATCACCAACAGAAATTTTTGATGGTAAGTATCGTCAGTACATGGGTGAATTTTTTCTACTATTAGGCCTCAGGTCGCTAATGACAATTCCAGGCTATTTATTTATGTACATACCCGGTATTGTAATGTCATTAACGTATTCAATGGGTGTATATATTGTATTGGATAAACATATTGAGCCTTCAAAAGCACTTTCAATGAGCAATAAAATGACTTATGGAAATAAAATGACCATTTTTCTGAGCAAACTTTGTGTTTTTGTCCCATTTTTTGTTTTAGGTTTTCTTATGAGTGCTGTTCCTGCCTTGTCTACAATTATAGGCATTCTTTTATTCCTCTATATGATCGTGCTTATGCCAATCATGTTAGGCCTCGATGCTTACATATATGCAGAATTGAGCAAAGGAAATGTTGAATAAATTACAATCTGTTTTAAATATAAAGGGCTTGTTCATTAAATCGAATAAGCCCTTTTTTTATCTTATTTTAAGGTATTAAAATTGACAATAACTTGTTATTTTTGTAAAAAATAATAACATGCAAAACAAAATACACATTGCACTCGGCTGCGACCATGCCGGATTTGCCTACAAGGAGGCAGTACTAAATTATCTTGCTGCAAAAGGTTATGAGGTGACTGACAATGGAACCAATACGGTCGATTCGGTTGATTATCCTGATTTTGTCCACCCCGTTGCAGTCAGTATTCAGAATGGCGAGTCGAAATTTGGTGTGATTATGTGCGGCAGCGGAAACGGTGTAGCAATTACTGCCAACAAGCACCGCGGTATCAGAGCTGCGCTATGCTGGAACAGGGAAATTGCTGAATTGGCCCGCCAGCACAACGATGCCAATATCATTTCAATTCCAGTGCGCTATGTAAGTATCGAAACAGCTATCGAAATGCTCGACGCCTTTCTGAATACCCCATTTGAAGGTGGCAGACACCAAAAAAGAGTTGAAAAAATTGATATAGCCCTTTGATCATGCAGACCTTAGAACTCACAAAAAAAGATGGCTTTGCGATCCTAAAACTGCATCGCGGTTCGGGAAATGCCATCAACCTGCAAATGATGCAGGAA
>CAMDAB010000173.1 GCA_945888475.1 Saprospira grandis DSM 2844
GACCAAGAAAAACAAAAAAATCAGAAAAATTAAAACCGATAAGAAATTCCCGCTATACGGTACAATCTCAGTTTCTGCAGCTGTGCTTGCGCTTTTTATGCTTGGCTTAGGCATTTTTTTGAAATTTAATATTTTTATGGCTGTGATAGCTGCAGTTTTGGCAGTTGCGGCCCTTGTAATGGCAATTATCGGTCTTAAAAAAGGAGAATCGAGAAGCTTTAATTTTATTGGAATCATGATTGGCGCTGTTGGATTGATTGGGGTAATTTTCTTTGCGTTGAGCGTGTAGCTATAGACACACTAGCACAAAAATCTGTGTGCATCTGTATTATCAGTGTAGGACAAAGTCCAAATCCGTGTTTCCATTTTTACGAGGGTACCACGCTGTGGCTTACACACCTGTTCACGCCTGCGGCTAAGAACAGGTCGCTCCGCTGGAGCTGTAAATAGTCCCCGGCTAAGTTTCGTCAATCCGTTAATATCTGTCTTAACGAAGTTAATCTGTTTAATCCGATAGCAATCGGATCAGTATTGGCGCACTATCACAAAAATCTGTGTGCATCTGTATTATCAGTGTAGGACAAAGTCCAAATCCGTGTTTCAATTTTCATGAGCCTGCGGTTAAGAACAGGTCGCTACGCTGGAGCTATTCAGTCCATGTTGAAAAAATCTTATTTTAGCCGCAGCATGCCTTGCCGCCAAAAAATATTTTTTAAATAAATCTTAAAAAATTTGTGTAAACAATAGACTGCTTCTATCTTTGCATTCCCAATTGAATTAGTAACACTGCCGAAGTGGCGAAATTGGTAGACGTGCACGTTTCAGGTGCGTGTGCCGCAAGGCGTGAGGGTTCGAGTCCCTCCTTCGGTACCTGGCGCAAAATCGAAATAACGGTTTTGCGCTTTTTTATTTCGGCAATATTTGTTAATTTAGAGCCTATTTCTTAGAATTAATTTTTTTATATGATTGCTATCATAAACTATTTTGAAGAACAGATGGAAATTATTGAAACAAATTCCGAAGCTGCCAAAAGCGGATTGGATGTTGATGTACTACACGACCTGCGGGTTGGAATCAAACGATTGAAGGCCTTATACCAGGTTTTGGATCCAATTTCGGAAGGCCGATTTGATTCAAAAACCAATTTTGCAGATGTGCATTTTCTCTTCAAAGAAGTGGGTAAATTGCGTGAAATTCAGGTACTAAAGGCATTGTTTGCTTTTTTTGCCAAGGATGCAGCCGCAGAAACATACATCGAATTTAATAATCTGATAGCTGCCCGTGAGAAATTGGCAACGGATGAATTGAATATGGCACTGCAGCAGTTCGATAACAAAATTATAGGCAAAAGCCTCGAAGCTGCAAATGCTTTTCTAGTCGATATTTCGAATGAAGATGCCACAAAACTGACCAAAAAACTACTAAAAAAGCGTTTCAAACAAATTGGCGAATTGCTCCCGAATAAACAGGATGAGGCATTGATGCACGATTTGCGTACAAGGGTAAAACAGTCCTGTTACATCATCGAGATGTTGGCGCTAATGCAGCCCGAAAAGGAATTTACAAAGCATCCGAAAAGACTTAAACTGGCGGCAGAGCTATTGGGGCAATGGCACGATCATGTAGTTTTGGTCGTCGAACTGACCGATTTTCTAGTAGAAAAAACAGATGCAGAAGATTTTGATGCTGAACCCTATACCGATTTGCTCAGCCTGCTAAGAGCAGATGCAAAAAAACTATTGAAAGAGGGGAGAAAACTGCTCAAGGCGCATCCGCTAAAACTTAGCTGATTTAAGTACTCTAGCATAAATAACAAATCAATGTTTTACTTTTAGAGTAGATAATCCGCATTTTTCGAAGTAAAATATCCGTATTTTGAGCATCAAAATCTGTGTGGGTCAGTATTATCTTATGCTAAATCAGTGTTTTGAAATGCTATAAACACAGATCTAACTGCAAATGCTGTCCACGATGACTATCGGGATACGCAGATCTTCAACGCGGATTTTTTTCGCTTTCAGTCAATGAATATTTTAAAAAAAGCACAATTCGTAGGGCATAATGGAGCAGTATATGCGCTAAGCAGTTACAGCCAACCAAATTCTTTTCTATCAGCAGCCGGAGATGGATGGATTGTCGCATGGGATTTAAACGACCCTGACAAAGGAAAATTATTGGCTAAAACCGATTCAAATATTTTTTCTATTTTATATCTGCCATCAAAAAATTGGCTTGTTGCAGGTAATATGTATGGAGGTTTGCATTGGATTGATTTAGAAAATGGCAATAATTTCAAATCTGTGCAGCATCATAAGAATGGAATTTTTGCATTATTTTGTTTAAATGATAAGGAAATATTGAGTTTGGGCGGAGATGGAATTTTAACAAAATGGGATATTGAAAAAAGTATTGCAACCGAAAGTCTTGTTTTAAGCAGCAAGAGCCTGCGCGCCATATCGAAGCATCCTAAGCTCGATTTGCTTGCTGTAGCTGCATCCGACTCAAATATTTATTTGTTAAATTCCCAAAATCTTGAGCTTGTTGGTAAAATTGAAAACGCACACGACAATTCAGTTTTTTCACTCTGTTTTAGTCCCGATGGCGAATATCTTCTGAGTGGAGGTCGTGATGCCTATTTGCGAATCAGGCTTTCGAACAATAATTTCGAAGAACTTCCAACCCAGGCTGCGCATCTTTTTACAGTGAATGATATTACCTATCACCCAAACGGAAAATATTTTGCAACTGCCAGCAGAGATAAAACTATCAGAATCTGGGATGCAGTCAGTTTTGCCCTGCTTAAGGTAATCGACAGTATTCGAAATGCCGGGCATCTCAAATCAGTAAATAGTTTACATTGGGTTGATGATACACTCCTTTCCTGCAGCGACGACCGCAGCGTTATTGCCTGGGAAATTAAGGATTAGCTTTCCCTTACTCTTTGATGACTCTTACGGTAATTTTTACGTCTTTTTCAGGTCGGTCGTAGCTGTCGGTGGGTAAAACTGCAATGCTGTCAATCACATTCAGCCCCTCATAAACCCGGCCAAATACAGTATAATACATATCGAGTTGGGGCGCACCACCCAAAAGACGGTATAGTTCACGGTTTTGTTTGCCATAAACGATGCCATGCGTCCGCTCATTTTTATCCAATGTTTCTGTACTGACAGGATTTCCATGTACAATGTAAAACTGCGAACCCGAAGATTTTTTTTCAGGATTGACTTCGTCGGGCTGTCTTGCAGCTGCAAATGCCCCTTTTACATGAAAATATCGGCTGTTGATTTCGGCTGCAATTTCTTTGCCGCTGCTGTTGGTGCCAATTCTCTGACCCGCTTTGGCATTTTTTGTACTGGGATCGCCACCCTGAATCATGAAATTTTTGATAACCCTGTGAAACAGCGTAGCATCTAATGCTTTGTTTTTAGCAAGTTTTATGAAATTTTCCCTGTGTTCACCAGCTTCGAAAAAGAGTTCAATTTTCATGGTGCCAAACTGAGTTTCCATCTCGAGCAGAGAAGAAAATGGATCTGGCTCGAAACGAGTTGGTATCGTATCTTTAACTACTTTTTCTAAACTGACTTCCGATTTTGGGATTTTTGTTGAGTTACAGCTTTGGAAAGAAATAAATAAAAATATGCTGACTATGGTATAGTATCTCATTGTCTTTATTAAAAATGCTTTTATTTTCTTTTTATAAAACGTAGTAATAATAATCCAAGTATGAGGAGTACAGTTGTGCCAATACCAACCCATAACCATGGGAAGCGGAATTTTTTACGTATGGCAACTGTTCCGTCCTGACCATAAAGTCTGTACGAAGCCCAATAGTAGGGACTTTTATTTTTGAAACTTAGCTTGGTTTTTCGAAGTGCCTCAGATTTTATCATACCGGCAGCAAGGTTTTTATAATATTCACGCATGAATTTAGCCGATTCTGCATTGTCAACCTGCCATGAACTGTATAGTAGCGCAGCCGCGCCGCTTGCTTCAAAAGCTAAAAGGTAGGTTGCCGCTACGTCATCGAAGCCTGAACTGTCAGTAAAGTTTGAGAGGCTGACAAGTGACAAGTGCAGGCGAATGGATGAAAGTTCATTTAAATGCAATACACCATCGCTGATACTATCTGGCTGAAAATGCATGAGAATTGAGCTATTCATTGGATTCGAATCATCCCGCTGATTAAAAAAGGCAAGATGCATCAGCGAAAAATCCTTAATATTTTTGCTAAGAAAATAGGACTCAGAAGCTTGTTGATTGTATTCAAAATCACCGAAGAAGTAACGACGATAATAATTGATATTCAAATTTTTAGACCAGTTTCTTGCCTCCTTGTAGGGTGCCTGGTAGTGTGGGAAACGATTATTAGGCTGTTTTTTATAATTCGTAGAAAAAAAACAGAGGTCTTTACCTTTATAGCTATAATTTTTCATCAAATCGGAAGCAGACCAGATGTATCTGGTATTATATTTTTCAACAATAAGAATATTGCTGTATTTGAGAAGTTCAAAAGGAAGATCCCATATTTTTCCATCTGCTGCTATCACAAGCCCATTGGCAGCCCCCAGATCTGTCAGAATTAACTTTGATATGTTTTCGCTATTGAGCTTGTTGCTTCTCGAAGCGATTTGTTTTAATAATGCGTCAATTTCTGTGTCCAGTTGTTTTTTTGAAAAGACAGTGGCAGTCAGTTTATTATTGCCGATAAAAAATTTATAATATTTTTCCTCAGTTGCAAAGAAGTAAAGCAATGCTTCCTGTTTTAGATTAGCGGAAATTTCTTTAACTGAGGGAATTTTAAAGGCGTAAAAATTAGTATAAAATTCCGCGTTATTTTTTTTCAGGAGTAAAAGTATTTTTTCAATGCGAATATCTGACTCGCTGATAAGACTTTCAAGTTTTGAGGCTTTAAGCTTTTCTTTACGATCTATAGCTTTTTCTAATTCATGGAAAAGTTGAAGCTTTTGTAGTTTTAGAAGATTTAGTTCCTTCAAGGCTGGATCATCCAGAGACATGGATTCGTCAATCTGAAGTAAACCTCTTTTGTGTAATAATTTGTAAAATTCGGCCCAGTAAAAGGCTTTTTCTTTATTGTTTTCAAAGTTTGCCCAAAGAAGATTTTCAAATAATAGCTTTTCTGCCCTGATCAATTCCTCATTGTAGCTAATTGAAAACTGCTGTCGGTTTATCAGTTCATAAAAGTCCCTTACCTTTTTTTCAATCCCGGATAAATTCTGTGACTTTAACAAAATTGCAGCTTTTAGCTCAGTATTCATCAATTGTAAATAAACAATAGGCGAGAGGTTGATGACACTGTTATATGATAGCGATTCCTGACCTTTGAGTGCATAACTCATTGCTTTTTGAGCAGCATTTATCTTTAAAGATAATTCGGCCAGGTCAAGATATATTTCTCCGATAAATCTATGTTTCGATCCAAAAGTTTGCAGAGCCAATTCCACAGCTTTTTGAAGCTGGGCTTCGCCCTCTGAATACATAGCTTGCAAAATTAAGATTTCAGCCTTTTTCTTAAGCGACCTGCCCTGCAACAAAGGACTGTTGAATGCCGATTTAAGCGCATCATCAGCATTGGCAGCAGCATTTTTTAAATCATTTAATTGGATATGAATTTCTGATTTAAGCAGGAGTAAATCTACTTTATTTTTAGCCTCAGCGCTATAAATTGCGTTGTAGAATTTTAGACTTTTTTCAGCTTTTTCCAATGCCAATGCGGCCTTTCCTGACTTCAAAAGTAAGTTTGCATAATGTCGATACATATTTGCACTGGAAAGTGGCTCAACAGTTTTTACATCAGCATTTTTGGCAGCAAATTCAAAAGATTGAATTGCCTCAGCGTACAGCTTTCTTTCGGTTTGAATAAGGGCAAGATTTGTATAGGCCTTAACACTGAAAGGTTCTCGGCCTAAAGGTTTTGTTTTTATGAGTTCAAGAGCCTCCTGGATCATTGAAGATGCTTTAGAAAGCTGTTCATTTTCAAGGTATAAATCTGAGAGTGCCAGATATGCAGTCAACTCGTATCGGTTGTTTTTTCCAACAAGTCTTACCGATTCAGCTGCTAAATTTTCCCAATAGTATTTTGTGGAATCGCTGTTTTCGAGATTCGTGAAATTTTCAGCTAAGGTCTCAACGGCACTCAGATATTTTCCCCACATTTTCGATTCTTTGAAAAGCGGGATTGATTTTCGAATCAGGCTGTTCGAGGCTTCATACTGTTTGTCAGACCTGAGAATTCTTGCATTTCTGTAGTATTCATTGGCCAGTACCCTGGCATTGGATCCCTGTGCTTCAATTGAAGCAATAGAAATGATGAGTAAAAATATAATGAGCAATGCTTTCATACCTTGGGTTTAGTCTTTCCAGCGCTTTTGAATAATAATTCCGAGTACCATCACAATAATTGTAAATACTGCCAAAATTACAGAAAAAATTGGGGCCTGTTTAATTGCCTCCTCCTGTTTTTGAGCAAAAATGACAGGTCCAATAGTCAAAAGTATCATGATTAGAGCGTATCCGTAATGCTTAAACATCTTATATCAGGATTGTTCCCTACAAATTTAGGCTTTTTTTTGGCTTAGCTTAAACAATTTTCATAAAAACTGACTCGGGTCAACTTAGTTAGGAGAACAGATCAGTGCCTTGAGCCCCTTTGGTCATGAAAATCCCTTTATTGATGGCCGACCTTTGTAACATCAAATTATCAGAAAGTAAAAATTACTGAAAATGATTTTGGGTTAACACAAAGAGAAAAATCAAATACTGACCCGCATCAACATAAAGCAGTTAATAAATCAACCTGATAGCGAGCATAGGTCATAAAATAAAATTTTACAAGAAACGACTTTTGTAACACCAAATAACCAAACAAAAACTTTTTTCGATGAGCTATAAAATCAAATCCAGTACCAAAGTAAGTACATCACTCATATTTAAAGATTTAAAATCAAGTATTGAATCACTGATTAAACTATTGTCAGAAAAATGGAACAGTATACCCAAAGTATTGGTCAACCTTAATCAGGAATTTAGTGGAGCATACCTGCTTAGTTATTCAATAGACGTCAATGGTAATTACTTTCATATTTCAACAAAGGGTGATAACCTAGGTCAAATGGCAGAAAACTTAAAAAACAAACTTTTTAATATTTAGAACACAAACATTTTTTAATCAACACAAACAAACATTTAATCATGAAGTACGTAATCAAAACAAACAAAAGAATCAGAAAAACTTCTGTTTTTAGAGAACTCCTCAGTCTTGTCGACAGCCTTAGACAAATTATTTCTTTGAAATGGGCTTCTGCACCCAAATTGGTTGCAAACCTGGAAAGTTATGAAAATGGCGTTTATATGCTCAGCTA
>CAMDAB010000174.1 GCA_945888475.1 Saprospira grandis DSM 2844
TTCAACTTATCAAGATTTGTATTGGCATTGTTCCAATATCTGGCTGCATCATCATTTCGGCCTTCTACGTTCTTAAACCAGTTTTCATCTTTCATAACACTTTTAACAGCTGAAATCTCATCTCTTGTAATACTGTATGCTCTGTAAATTGGGCTTTCTGTATCATACTCAGGGCGACCATCGGCATTGCCGCTGGGTTTTGTTGTGCTACTGCTTGTGGTAGAACTATTGGTAGTTGAACTTCCTGGATTAGTAACCTCTTCTTTTTTGTCTTTAGCTGTGTTATTTAAAGTAGTTTTTGCCTTGTCTTTCAACTTATTGAGATTAGGCAATTGAGCCGAGGCTGTGAAAATAAATCCGGAAAGGAATAGAATTGTTAAACTGATTTTTTTCATTTTGCGTTGATTTATGTTTAGGTTTCAAATGTAAGTACATTTTTTAACAAAAAAAAGTCCCCCAACTATTAAATAGGGGGGACAAAAATTTAACAAAATTTATTTTGGACTTCAGATCACAAAACAGACTTGTATATTATTTATATTATAAATTTTCAATTTAATCTTCTGCTATCATAACATTAGAAGAATTGCCTGCTTTTTTGCGTTCATGCTCTTTTAGATAGATTTTACGTAGGCGAAGGGTAGCCGGAGTAACCTCCATATATTCATCATCACCTATGTATTCCATAAACTGCTCCAAAGAGAAAACCAATGGTGGCGGTAGTTTTACCTTGTCATCGGAACCTGATGCACGCATATTGGTCAGTTTTTTGGTTTTGGTTACATTGATAACCAGGTCATTCTCGCGAATATGCTCTCCAATTACCTGACCTTCATAAACGTCAACTCCGGGAGGAACAAAGAAAGTACCACGATCCTGAAGTTTATCCATTGCATATGGAATAGAGGTACCTGTTTCGAGAACGATTAGAGATCCTTTCAAACGAGAAGGAATATCTCCTTTCCATGGCTCATAACTTTTGAAACGGTGTGTCATTACAGCTTCACCGGCTGTATTGTTTAACACCTGGGTTCTGAGTCCTATAATTCCACGTGAAGGAATATCAAATTCGAGGTGCATAAGGTCGCCTTTGGGCTCCATTACGGTCATATCCCCTTTGCGCTGAGAGGTTAATTCAATGATTTTACCGGCATATTGCTCGGGCACATCGAAAGATAAAACCTCGGTAGGTTCCATTCTCTGTCCGTCAATCATTTTTACAATAACACGGGGTTTACCTACCTGAAATTCGTAACCTTCGCGACGCATGGTTTCAATAAGCACCGAAAGGTGCATTACGCCACGACCAAAAACCATAAATGCATCAGCAGAACTGGTTTCCTCTACACGGAGTGCGAGATTTTTTTCTAATTCTTTCATCAGACGCTCACGAATGTGGCGCGATGTAACAAATTTGCCTTCTTTACCGAAGAATGGTGAGTCATTGATGGTAAAAAGCATACTCATGGTAGGCTCATCAATTTTGATTGGTTCGAGTCCCTCTGGAGATTCAAAATCGGCAATAGTGTCACCAATTTCGAAATTTTCGATACCTACCACAGCGCAAAGGTCACCGTTAACAACTTCTTCCACAGTTGTTTTACCCAAACCATCGAAAGTATAAAGCGCACGAACTCTGGTTTTTTCAATTTTTCCATCACGTTTCACAACCGAAATGGGCTGATTTACTTTGATAGTACCGCGGTGTACACGTCCGATTGCCATACGTCCTATATATTGAGAGAAGTCGATACTGGTAATCTGCATCTGTAGGGTTCCCTCATTAGTGGTAGGGGCAGGAATATCTTCAAGTGACTTGTCCAAAAGATATGCTATACTGTCTGTTTGGACCTTCCAATCTGGACCCATCCAATTGTTACGGGCCGAACCGTAAACAGTGTTAAATTCGAGTTGGTCTTCGGTAGCATCGAGGTTAAACATCAATTCCCAAACTGCCTCGTGAACTTCATCGGGGCGACAGTTGTCCTTATCTACTTTATTGATAACAAGAATAACCTTTTTACCTAAATCCAAAGCCTTGGAAAGCACATAACGAGTTTGAGGCATCGGACCTTCGAAAGCATCCACTAAAAGCAAAACGCCGTCGGCCATATTGAGTACACGTTCTACCTCACCGCCAAAGTCGGCGTGACCAGGGGTATCAATAATGTTAATTTTGGTTCCTTTGTAATTAACCGAAACGTTTTTAGCAAGAATTGTAATACCGCGCTCGCGTTCCAAGTCATTATTGTCCAAAATAAGCTCTCCGGTGGTTTCATTTTCACGGAAAAGTTGGCAATAATGCAGGATTTTGTCCACAAGTGTTGTTTTACCGTGGTCAACGTGCGCAATAATTGCAATGTTGCGAATGTTTTGCTTTTGCATGAAGTGTTTTTTAATATTGATTTTTAGACAGTTATATAACTGCACTTGTTTCAAGACGCGCAAAGATAGGCTTTATATTTTAAATTATTTTGGATTGTTTGTTAAATAATTGTTTTTAGATTGTTGAGAAGGGCAAAATACAATAAAAAGTATATGTAATTTATATTATTCTTGAAGCTTTAATATGTGCATCAGAAACAACTGCAATTCAAGCAGCATCTCGTGCTGTTCTTCGAAATGTCCTTCCAGGGCTTCGATATTTATATAGGGTATTTTTTTTTTGGCGCAGTAAACCGATAAAGAACCGTCATCTTCAGGGTCCTTGCTTTGAAGTATCACATTGTAACCCAGATGTTTAAAATACCTGAAATGCGCAGGTTCGTTCACAAAGTAAAAATCGTGTGGGCTTCTTTCTTTGTTGTAATGAATTTGTGCTGCACTTTTTGCAAAAATGGAATCGGGTAAATACTGTTCCAATGAATAACCCTTCATGTTATTGTGCACTGCTATGACAATCTCAGCATCTTTGAGCAGACTATCGGTTACATATTCCGAAAAAATCCTGACCTTTTTTTTATTCTCAGCCGTAAATGAGCGGTATGATTTGAGTGTCTTAAAAATTCCAAAATCGGAATAAATTCTGTTTGGGTCGAACCAGAAATGGTAAATGGGCGTCATAAATCCGCCAATCCAACGGTCTCCTTTAAACTTTAATTCAATAAATTTGCCCCTGAAATGGTTAAGAATACAGTCAGTAGCAAGCACGCAGGTATTTTCATTATCGTGTAAATTGAAATAAACTATACCCGTTTCATCATCAGGATTGCGAATCAAAAAGCGAATATTTTCACCGCTTAGGTTATAAGTTTTTTCGAGATAAGATACTGCTTTCGGAGAGATAATCTCGGGCGAAAAGAGCAATGTATTGTACATGTCGAGTTGAGCCGACAAAGTGACAGTTCTGATAAGAACAATGACAAATATACTTACAAAGCTGTAAAATGACATTGCTAAAGGCTTAAAATTCAAAGGCTCCTATATCGGGATTGCCATCCCTGGCTTTACCCATGATATCGTTTAGTACGCCAATATTAATACCCCTGTTTACCAATGGAGAAATTACCGAATCGGGAGCATAGGCATAGTTTTCAATATCTTCGAATAAGGGATTTTGATTTCTGACGATGTTATTCAGCCCCGTATTGAAGGTATCGAGTTTCATCAGACAATTGTCGAAACTGTAATTCCATGTAGCTGTTGAATTAAAATACTTGCTCAGTTCAACCTCCTCGTTTTTACTTCCATGAATGACACAGTTTTTAAAATCGGCATAAACATCAAAAACGTTCACTCCGATTTCATTGCCCTGGTTGTCGTATAAGACTTCGAAATCGCGCAGGCTGAGCGAAGGCTCACTGTGACCAACAAAAGGATTGGTTCCATAATTTACAATGGTACAATGTCTGAAATCGTAAATACCGCCACGTATACTGATGAGTCCAAATTGATTTGAATTGGCCAAAATACTGTTGATTGCCAAAATGCTGCCCTGTCTGGATAAAATAGAGGACCGGTCAGTATTGAAAATTTTACTGTTAATAATTTCCAGTTTTGGCGTTGGGTGGTTGTTTGCCAGCGAATCGACAATAATACCATCAACGGCGTTGCGTATGATACAACCATGTATCTGATTATTGATACTGTTGCGGCTCAGGTATAAACCGCCATGTTGAAAAGGCAGCTCCTGATAATCGGCCTCGAGCCGGTGTGTCTTAAATTCTACAGGATTGTTCAAATCGCCGCCAACATTGATTTTCAAAGTCGAATTATCGCCAATGTAAAGCAGTGCCCGGTCCCCTGGTCGGGTTGTTGGACCCCCGAACATAAAAATCTCGGTTCCGCCTGGAATGGTGAGTACCGAATTGCTGTCGAATGCTATGTAACCAAAAAAAACATAGGGCGTATCGGGCGAAAGCGTAAGATTTACATTGGTAAAGCGGGTGAGATAACCCCTCTGTCCGATGTAAATGGCATTCCATCCATAGGCTTCGAGCTGTACATATTGCAAATCTCCTCCCGAATCGAAGATAACCGAATCGGTGCGCAATGCATCGCCGTTATTTGGATCAACCCTGACATTGGCAAAAATATAGATGGAGTCATTGGCAGGAATTTCTACATTGTCGAAACTCGTACCAGCAAGGCCGTCTACGTTCAAATTAAAATCGGAACCTGAACCGCCGCCCAAACGGATATTTTTTACCTGCAGGGTTCTGTTGTAGGGATTATAAACCTTAAATTTTCGGGTCGCCGTACCCATATCGGTAAAAACCGTATCGAAGCGTAAGGTATCGGTTTCAAATTCCAGCGCAAGGTCATTACCGCTCATAAAACGTTCTTTACGACAAGCGCTCAGCTGCCATATCACCAAAAAAAGTATAAAAAAAACTGCGCCTTTAACAAAAAACCTATTCACAAAAAGATTAAAAGACATATCTTTAGCATTTAGAAAAACAAAAATAAGAATAATTCTACAGCGGACATTATTTTGCTCAAAAAACTAGGTTTACTTATTCAAACGTAGAATTTTATTCCAAAGTCAAATTTTTTCAAACCAAATATTCAAACCCCACTTTATGAAGTTTCTTTTCTCAATCGGATTAAGCATATTTCTTTTTACACAACTGAATGCCCAATGCGGCACAGCCCTGCCCGATGATATTTTCTCTCAGCTTCATGCAGCTGTAGCAGGTTTACAAAGTGGGCGCGAACAGACTGTAAAGGACATCAGCTCCACCAATTGTCTTTCATCCAATCAGATCGGCTTATTTACTGCCCTACTTGCAAATGATCAGGAAAAATACAATTATCTGACATTTGCGAAACCCTACTGTGCCGATCCCAAGAATTATATAAATCTGGCTTCGCATATCAACGATGCCCGTTTGAAAAAAATGTTTCAAAACTCAGTAGTTGAACAAAATACTCAAAATTTAAATCAACAATCGACTGTTTTGCCAACGCAGCCTGAGCTGCCTGTACAAGCTGTTCAAACAACAGTGCAGACCCAAAATATACAAAGTCAAATCGTACAAAATCAAACAGTTCAAAATCAAACACTTGTCGCTAGCACCCCTGTTCAATTACAGCCACAAGCGGTGATGCATAGTCCTATCAAAGGATACAGTGGCAGAGTTGGTTGTGAAAACATTAGTGCTGATGATGCTTTTTGGGCATTAGAGCAGAATCTGAACAAACAGTCTTTCGAATCCGATAAAATTAGTTTGCTTAAACGGCAATTATCGGCTTATTGCATTTCAACTGCGCAGTTGAGTCGGGTGTTAAAAATGTTTGTGCACGAATCGAACAAAATAGATGCTGCAAAATTTGCACTAGCTTATATTCACGACCTCGATAATTTTCCAAATTTGAGTGAGGAATTCGGTTTCCAAAGCAGTCAGCAGGAATTACTCAATTATTTCAACAGCAATTCCGCCAAATTCACCAAAAAAACTTCTGTTTCGGAAAGTAGCAATTATCAGGGAACAAAGGGCTGTAATGCGGCGATGTCTTCCACCGAATTTGCAAATCTGCTGAAAGCTGCAAAACTGGAAACATTCGACAGTAAAAGAACAGAAATTATCAACAGTGGCTTGGGTCAAAACTGCCTTTCGGTCGATCAGATTGAAAAACTGGCTCAGTTATACAGTTTCGATAATCATAAACTTGATTTTCTGAAAATAGCTTATGGCAAAACCTTTGATAAAGATAATTTCGGCAGACTCGAGTCCCTTTTTAGCTTCGACAGTTATAAAAGAGATTTTAACAACATTATGAAAAGCGGAAAAATGGGCAAGTAAAACAAATCAGTATTGAACTTTTGAGCCAAATGCAAGGTCGCCGGCATCGCCCAGACCCGGGACTATATAAGATTTGGCAGTAAGTTCTTCATCAATAGCGCCTACCCACAACTGCACCTTCGGGTGTACGCGCAAGAGATGATCGATGCCATCTTGTGCAGCAATGGCTACCGCGACATGAATATCGGCAGGTTCACCCTGTTTGAGCAGTTCATTTATGCAAACTTCCATCGATGCGCCAGTGGCCAACATTGGGTCGCTGATGATGAGTACCGAACCTTCTATACTAGGACAAGAAATATAATCGAGACTGATTTCAAAACTTCCATCTTTATGATGCCTGCGGTATGCCGATAAAAAAGCATTGCCTGCCCTGTCGAAAATATTCAACATGCCCTGATGCATAGGCAAGCCGGCACGTAGGATAGTTGCAAGCACAGGCTGCTGCAGCGGAAGCATTATTTCGACTTCACCCAGAGGTGTTTCTACCGTTTTATTTTCATACTTGAATGTCTTACTGATTTCATAGGCAAGAATCTCGCCCAATCGTTCAAGATTTTTTCTAAAACGCATGGGGTCTGTCTGAATTTCAGCATCTCTCAATTCGGCCATAAACTGATTGGCGACAGTCTGTTGTTTCGACAAATTAAAAATACGGGTTGGCATAAGCAGCATTTTTTTTTAATAATTCATCAAATTTAATAAAACATGACCTTTTAAAACCGATAATTGAAAAGTTTTTTTGAACTTTGATGTAAATCTAATAACTAATCCCGTATGAAAAATATTTTAATGTGTTTATCGGCACTTGTAGTTGTCGCTGTTTTTGGATCATGCAGCAATCTGAATCAAAAAGAAAAAGCTGTAATTGGTGCATGGTCGCAGAATCTGGCTGTGGCAAATCTCTATTTAGACATGAAGGCGGATAAAACTTTCGAAGCCTATGCCCAATCAAACTTGGTAAAAAAAGTCATAGTTTGCTGGAAAGGCAGCTGGAAAGTAGAAGGCGATGAGCTCAAAACCGATATCAGCGAGGGACCAACCCTTGTCACGGGTCTGATTGATGCCAAGATTGGCAATCTGCTTGAAAAATTTGGCATTGACAATGACAAGATTGCTTT
>CAMDAB010000175.1 GCA_945888475.1 Saprospira grandis DSM 2844
GGCTCTTTTTTTGGAGGAGAATACTCCAAGCTTAAACCAACATTAGTGTTTCAAAAAAACCGCTCCATAAAATTTTTACTTTTTCTGCTGCTTTCGCCGCTTTGCCTTTTCGCACAAATTGATGAGGAGGAATCGGAGGAGGACAGCTCAAAAATTGACCTGATTTTTTCCAGGAAAATGAAGGGTGTACAAACTGCCGATGGAGATCACCTTATCCTTTCGGGCGAGGTTCATTTCAAACAGAATGAAATGCACATGTGGTGCGACACGGCCAAGCGCTATCCCAATAAAAAGATTGTGGCCTTTGGCAATGTGCAAATGCTGCAAAACGACAGTATCAGGGTTTTTTCCGATTCTCTTTTTTACGATGGCAATACCAAAAAATCGAGGCTGAGTGGTGAGGTGGTCCTTCAGGATTCGACCATGACCATGTACACCGACGTACTCTATTATGACCTGAACACCAAACTGGCCGATTATCCCAAGGGGGCGCTCATTGTATCTGACAGTACACAGCTTATGAGCAAAAAGGGTTATTACGATGCCAATACCAACATTGCTTATTTTAGCGATTCGGTGCGCATGACCAATCCGAATTACAAACTTATTGCCGATTCCCTCTCCTTCGACACAAAAAAAGAAATCACCTATTTTTCGGGGCCAACCTACATTTACAATGACAAAGATCTGGTATACTGCGAAGATGGTTATTACTATAATATCAAAAATTATTCGGTCATGACCGGAAATCCCTATTACCTGGAGCGCAACGATAAAGGGTACAAAAAGGCAAAGGGTGATACCATTATATATGATGGTAAAATCAATAAGTACTACCTCATAGGCAATGCTGTTTTTGAAGATGGCGACAAGGAAGTGCGGGCCGACACCATAGAGCAGGACGGCGAAACAGAACAATTTTATTTCAAAGGCAATCCAAAATTCAGAAGCCTGGATTCGACACAGCAGCAAACCATCGATTCGAAATTTTCCTATTACGATTCCAAAACTGAAACCGTCATTTTCAGAGAAGATGTTAAGGTGGTGGATAAAAAACAGGTGCTCATTGCAGATAGTTTAGATTATACAAAGGCCAGCCGTACCGGAATTGCAAGAGGCCGCGTAGTGTGGGAGGACTCGAGTACCAATACCCGGATTCTCTGCGGCGAAGCCATCTACAACGATTCCACTGGAGCTTTCCTCGCCAAGAACAATCCAATTCTGGTTTCGAAAATGGACAGGGACAGCCTCTGGCTCAAGGCAGATACCCTGCGCGCCATACCCGACAGCAGCAACAAGGACCGCAAGACTTTTTTGGCCTATAACAATGTAAAAATTTTCAAAACTGATATTCAGGGACTTTGCGATTCGCTAACCTACAGTCAGAGTGACTCTTTATTTCAGTTTTTTATCAACCCAGTTTTGTGGATGGATTCGGTACAATTCACGGCCGATACGATTTTTGCAAAAATGTCGGAAGGCAAAATGCGCAAGGCCTTTATGTATCAAAATTCCGTTATCATCAGCACAGAGGACCAGGTTTATTACAATCAGATAAAAGGTCGGGATATGCTGGCCGATTTTATAGATAATAAGCTGAATACTTTGGACGTACAATCGAACGGCAAAGCGGTTTATTATGTGAGCGACAATGAAAAACGCTATATGGGTGTGAACGATGTCAACTGCTCCGACATGTTTATGTTCTTCAGTGAGAATCAGATACAAAGGATAAAATTCACGGGTGAGCCGCAGGCAGTTTTGTATCCCATGAAAATGACCGATCATATGGCCATGAGAATCAAAGAATTTAAATGGCTCGAAGACAAAAGACCAAAGTCAAAATTTGAAATTACAGGAAACAATGACTGGTCTTTCCGATTGAAAGAATTATCCGGCACTGCGCCCATTAGTATTCTCAATGGAGAAGACAGTGTTAAAATTGAAATACCAATTGACAGCCTCCCCGAAAAAACAAAGCCTGACAGCATACCAAGTTTGAAAGACAAAAGTGGTAAAATGGGTAAAACTAGCGAGGATAAAAAAGAGGAACCCAAACCCAATACGGGTAAAAAATCGAAACTGGAAGGCAAAAAAGAGGATTGAATCCTATCTTTTTTCACAATGCTGATACAGCCGCTCTTTTCTAAAGTTCATAAAAGCATCTTCGAAAAACTATTTCATTGCTAATTGTTTACGAGGCAATTAAGTTTAAAATAATAGGGCAAAATATTATAAATTGCTTGTTTCTTAAACTAAGTTATTTTAACTTTGGGGGTTTTTAAAAAAAAAATAACCAACCAAAACAAAAAAGCTATGAAATTTTTTACAATTCTAACAGTTCTGCTGCTTATTGCATCCCAAAGCTTTGCACAGGCACTAGAGCATCAGGTGGTCAGCGGCAGAGAAGAGGCTGGAACTGTATTGCTGCGCACAAAAATCGAATCCCCCCTTCAAAATTCTGACAAAGGACAGGGTTTAAAATTCAAAAGCCCCATACCTTTCACCTCAATGGCCTTAGTTTGGAAGTGCAGTCAGCAAACACTCAACCCATCGGCTTTTGCTATTCATTACCGTGTGCACCACCCCGAACTCGGATGGAGAAAATGGGCAACAGAAGAAGGCGCCTATAGTCCTGCCGATCATGGTTTGGGCGATTATTACACAACAGATCTACTTTTTGGTATTGACGAAAGACAACACGACTCTATAGAGTTTTATCTTGACCTGCCACAAGGTGTTCAGCTTCAGGAAGTTCAACTCGTTCTACAGGACATGAGCGGACACCAAAATATTCCTATCAGCGACAACAGCTTAGACCAAAAAAGCGCAATGAGTAGCTGTCCCGCCCAACCCACATTAGTTCCACGCTCGAGCTGGTGCGGAAGTTATACTGCCTGCCAGACACCCACTTATACAGTAACAAGCATAACTCCCACACATACAGTTATCCACCACGGCGCCAGCCCTAACACCTACACCGATGGATTTGCAATCGTAAGAAGTTACTGGAATTACCATGTTAATACCTTGGCCTGGTCCGATATTGGATATAACTATCTTTTTGACAAAAACGGCAATGCATTTATTGGAAGATACAATCCAAATTTTCCTGCAAGTGACGTAAGGGGAGCACATGCCGGGAGTGCAAATAGTAAATCAATCGGCCTTAGTTTCCTTGGCAATGCCGATATAACCGGAAATGTACCACAAGCTACGCTCAATCTTGCCACCAATTTTATTGCATGGTGGTACAATTTGAGAGGACTGAACCCAACCACATCTGCAAATATTGTCAATCAGGCAGGAACCATCACCATCAATCTGCCAAGAATTTGCGGACATAAAGACTTGAATCCTACAGCCTGTCCAGGTGTACTGCTTTACAACTACCTGCCCACGTTCAGAAGCAATGCACAGCAGATTATTACTAATTGCCAATCTGTTGTTGCTCCTACCCTATCGGCAAGTGCCGGCTGCCCGAATGGTTCGGTTACACTAACTACTACAGTTTCTGCCAATCAGACCTTTCAATTGCTCAATAGTACAGGGACAACTGTATTGCAATCATGGACAGGAACGGCTACAAGTTATACATTTACTGGACGGGCATCAGGTACTTACACCGGCAAGGTTATCAGAAACGGTGCTACATCTGCGCTCAGTTCGGCTCTAACACTTACAAACCGTACCGCTTCTGTTGGAGGAACAATCAGCGGCACAAGCGGAACCTGTTTGGGAAGCGCAACAGGCACTATGACTTTGAGTAGTCACAGCGGTGCAATTGTTCGTTGGGAGAAAAAATTGAGAACTTCAACAACCTGGACTAATATTACAAACACTGCAACAACTTACAGCGAAACCCCTGCAACAGCTGCAGTATGGGATTACAGAGCTTTGGTTCAAGACGGAACTTGTGCATCAGTTTACTCAAGCACTTTCAGCATTACAGTATCAGCCTCATCAAACGGAGGAACGTTAGCCGGCACAACAACAGCAGTTTGTTTGGGTTCGGCAAGTGGCACCATCACTTTGAGCGGTCGCAGAGGTTCAATTGTACGTTGGGAAAAAAGAGTCAATGCAGGCCCCTGGACCAATATCACCAATACAGCAACAACTTACAGTGAGACGCCAACAACTGCTGGCACCTGGGAATACAGAGCGCAAGTTAAAAATGGAAGCTGCGCGGCTGTTTATTCAACTATTTTCAGTAAAACTTTTACAGCTACATCTGTTGGTGGAAACATTAGCGGTACAAGCGGCGCTGTATGCTTGGGAAGCGCTACAGGTACTATGACTTTGAGTGGTCGCAGAGGTTCAATTGTTCGTTGGGAAAAAAGAGTGAATGCAGGTACCTGGACAAACATTACCAATACAGTTACAACTTATAGCGAAACGCCAACAACTGCGGGTAATTGGGAATACCGTGCCTTAGTTCAGAATAGCCCCTGTACCTCCGCATATTCCTCTGTTTTTGCCAAAACTGTACAGGCTGCAAGCCTTGGTGGCACTTTAAGCGGAACTTTGCCAAATGTTTGCGCGACACAGTCGACCGGAACGATCACATTGAGCGGTCAGCGTGGAACAGTTGTACGTTGGGAAAAAAGACTGAATGCAGGAACCTGGACAACTATTAGCAGTACAGCGACAACCTATTCAGAAGTTCCATCTTCGGCAGGCAGCTGGGCGTATAGAGCTTTGGTTCAAAACAGCCCTTGTGCCGCTGTTTATTCTACTGTTTATACGGTGAATGCTACTACAAATGCGATTGGGTCTTTCTGCCACTGTCCTATTCAATTGACACTGCCTGTTGTGAACTATCAGGGCAATACTGCCAGCTTTGCAGACAATTATAATCCGGCTGATGTTACACCATCTTTCACTGGTCTAGAGGCGAATGACGCAGTTTTCAGATTCACCATTACAAGCCGCAGTGTGGTTACTTCAACTTTGGGCGTAAGTAGAATATGGGGCAGTCTTTTACTGACAACAAATTGTCCAAATACAACTGCACCAACAACTTATATCAACAGTTACCAACAGTGGAATGGCGGCACAATGACAACTACGCTTAATCCGGGCACTTACATGCTTTTTGTTTCATCCAACTCACAATGGACAGCTACTATGCCATTTACGCTAAACATCAGCACTGCTCCAGCACTTAGAAGCAATGACAACAATAGCCTTGAACTTTCAAATACCGCGTTGAATCTTTCTATTTATCCTAATCCTGCGAGTGATTATATCAACATCAACTGCAACAGTGTACCACAAACAGCCAGAATCATCAATGCTAACGGCAATTTGATTTTGGAACAGCAAAATTTAACAAATAGTCAATTTACTTTGCCAGTATATCAATTACAAGCAGGTCTTTATTTTATTCAGGCAATTGATGCCAATGGCAACTCTGAAACGGTTAGTTTTATTATAAATAATTAAACTTGAATAATTTAAGTTTTAAATTAGAAAGTATTGAATTAATACAATAATCGAAAGACATTAAAAGAGCTGCCCTTGTGCGGCTCTTTTTGGTTTAGCTCAGCTTTTTATCAAAGATATTTTGTAACTTTGTACAATAAGGGTTTTAGACCATGTGTAATATGAAGTTTGGAAAATTGGATAAGATCGATGGTATTGACTTCACAATGCCGCCAACTCCAAAAACGACAGAGGCATTGCTGAAAAATTCAGCACAAAAAAAATCTGCACCGATAATTTTATCAGGTTGCACAGGTTGGTCTATGAAAGAATGGCTGGGTAGCTTTTACCCCAAAAATGCAAAAGCCCAGGATTTTTTGAGGTTTTATAGCAGGCAGTTCAACACCATAGAACTCAACAGTACCTATTACAGAATTCCAGACAAAAAATCAGTTGATAAATGGGTTGAACAGACCCTGCCAGGTTTTAAATTTGCTCCTAAAATACCACAAATCATAAGCCAGAGCGAGGATTTATCACTAAGAGAAAGTTATATAGAAAGTTTTACGGAAGTAATCGCCGCACTGGACGACAGATTGGGAATTTCTTTTTTGCAGTTGCCCCCGAATTTTGGGCCAAAAAATATACGTATATTGGAACAATTCTTAAAAAGATTCCCTTGCAAAGATATTCCGCTTTCAGTCGAAGTAAGGAATGAAAATTGGTTTGTGGAGAAAGACATGCTTATACTTCAGAATCTACTGGCTGCTTATGGTGCAGGTATTGTGCTGAGTGATGTTGCAGGACGACGAGATGTACTACATATGTACCTAAGTAACAATACTGCGATGATACGTTTTGTTGGAAATGAGCTGCATGAGAGCGATTTCAGCAGGCTCGACGCATGGATGCTTCGACTAAAAGAGTGGGTTGAAATGGGCCTGAGCGAAGTATATTTCTTCCATCATCAGGACAATAATCTTTTGGCTCCAGAGATGACCATCTATTTCAACCAAAAATTGAATCATGTCCTTGGAACGAATCTAACGGTCCCAGTCAAGCACAGTGACGTACAGTTGAGTCTTTTTTAAATTGAATTATGTTATGAAAAATATCGCAATAATAATCATTCTATTTTGCTTCTGTTATAAAGTTTCTGCTCAGGATAAATCGAAAAACCAGCAAAAGGACAAAAAAACTGAGCTCAAAAAGGATACTAAAAACAGTTCAGGTTTTGCCCCCGACTCGCTTTTTGTCATTAGCAAAGGCGACTTAAGGTTTATCAGACATAAAGTTCGAAAAAATGAAACAGTATATAGTATTACCCGTTTTTACAATATCGAAATCGAAAAATTAAAACGCAATAATACCGAATTCGAAAAAGAAGGTTTGAAAGAAAATCAATGGCTGCTAATACCTATTAATCCAAAAGCCTTGATTGTAAACAAAGGGAAAGATTTTAAAATTGAACATCATCTGAAGGTCTTTTACACGGTATTACCCAAAGAGACCATGTACGGTATCGCAAAAGGACATTTCGGAATCAGCGTTGAAGCGCTACAACAACGTAATGCGTTGAAAAGTACCGACCTTAGTGTAGGACAACAGTTGCATATCGGCTGGCTCTCAAAATCAGGTATCCCCGATTCGCTGAATCGTCTGCCTTGGTTAAATGCAGCTTTGGGCGAAGAAAATAAAAGGCTGAAAAAGAAATATGAAAAAGCCCTCATGGAAGGTGCCAAAGAAATAAAACAAGAGGGAAAATCTGTTTGGCCAAAAGACAAACAGATGGGAAGCGGCAGTAGCCTTTATATTTTACATTCCGAAGCCAAACAGGGCTCAGTTGTAAGAATTGAAAATCCTATGTCGGACAGAGTCATTTATGCAAAAGTAATTGGTAAAGTTCCTGATACTGAATTCGCAAGAGG
>CAMDAB010000176.1 GCA_945888475.1 Saprospira grandis DSM 2844
GCGAAACGCTGAACTAATATCTAAACAACAAGGCAATACTGAAACTTCGTATAGGCATGGGCCTGTTGGCTACTGCCTGGTATTCCGTACCCCAAACATTGTCGATGATTCCGGATAGACTTAGATTGAGCTGAAGGATTTTGAAATTCAAATCCAATCTTGTATAAGCTGTGTGATAGGAGGGAAGCCAGTTTTGATTTCCATTGTCAAGATATCTGCGGCTGTAAAAATTATGCCTGTACAAAAAATGTATTCTTTCAGAAAATGACCAGTCAAAACCTACATTTAAACAATGTTCAGGCGTATAAATCAGTTGTCTGTTCTCTAGCATAGGGTCCATCTCCAAAATTCTCCTGGCCCTGTTCAACTGATAATTACTTGATAAGGCATAATACATTTTTTTAAAATCGTATTCAAGCCTTGCAGAAAGTTCAGGACCAAAACCAAGTACTCTGGATAAGTTTTCAGGTTCCCAAAAACCAAAATTTGTAGCTGTCCATTGAATCCAATTTTTAACATAATTGGCATAGCCGCCTAGATCAACTTTAATTTTTACAGGCTTTTCAGCAGTTTTGATTCTAAACTTGAAATCACCACTCCAACTATATTCAGGTTTCAAATCGGGGTTTCCACCAATTGGCCAAAAACGGTCATTTAGGGTTGGATATCGAAAATTTTGTGAAACTGAAGTTGAAAATGATTCAAAAATATTGTGCCCGAAATTAATGCTGTAATTCGCTGATAGCGCTGGTAATAATGCTTTACGGTCAGCAATCATTTCGCGTGCATTCAGATTTAGAATCCATTTTTTTCTATTTATTTTGAATGAAAGGGCAGCTGAAAATAAATTTTGACCTTTTGCGTAATTATCGGAAACAGCGTATTGATATTGATTCTCAAAAAAAGTTGAAAGTGAATAACTAGAGTTGTGAAAGAAGGTCATACCTAATCTAAACAGCGGATTATGAATCTTACTTTTTGAAACGAAAACATTATTCTCATAATTCAACTCCTCGTAAACATAAGCAGCGTCAGCTTTTATTAAAAATTTGTAAAAAATAGTTCTCCAGCTTATAATATTTCTGAAAGAACGGTCAAATTGCTGTTCATTATCTCCGACAGTTTGCAGTAAATTGGGCGGAATTTGTCTGTAAGCCTGCTGATACCAGTGCTTCCATCTTAAGATACTATTTTTACCAGTTTTGAGACTGTTTTCCTGCATTAGTCCCCAGCTTTCCTGTGCGGCATTTGTTAGTTTTTTTAATGGTTTTGGATTGCCGAAAGCGTTTAAATCTCTGAAGCGATAATCATTATCGGCACTTTGGTAAAAAAAACGAAGACTGCCGGCATAAGCATCGCCGCCATACTGAATCCGAAACTGCTGTCTGAAATCGCCAAAGCTCCCTGCTTGGAAAAGCGCCATAGATTTTAGCCCACTATTAAATTCGGTTCTAGAGCTTATTTTGAGGCTACCGCCAATTGCATTATTTCCATTCAGCGCAGCATTGCCACCCGATTGCCAACTAAGATTATCTGTAAAAGCAAGTGGCAAAAGACTCAAATCTGATTGTCCCAACATTGGGTTCATCAGATTGATGCCTTCCCATAAAACAGAGGTCTGGGCTGCTGAACCACCCCGATGCGTAATTGTGGACAATAGTCCTGAGCCGTATTCTTTGATAAAAACACCAGCCTCCCTTTTTAGCACTTCAACTGCGCTAAATCCAAGATATGGGGCAATTTCTTTTTCGCCGAATCTAATTTGTTGTGTTCCTTCGTCGTAGCTGCCCAAAACCATTACAGTGCTATCTTTTATGATTTCGAAAGCAGTACTGCCAGATTGACCAATGGCAGTTTGAATAAAAAATATGAAAGCAGTAAATAAACTCTGTTTGAGAATGCGCATCAAAACTTATATATTTGCACCATTAAAAGGAATCTAGCAAAATTAGGATTATTTAGCACTTTGTCAAAACCTATCATAGCTTATTCCGTTATACTTTACGATTTTATACGATAGCACACAAGCAGTGAAAGAACTTCTATATCTAAATAAATTTTTCTACAAGTACCGTTGGCGACTCATCATGGGAATAGTCTTCGTGATTGTTTCCAATTATTTCAGGGTTTTGCAGCCACAGGTAATCAGGGAAGCCATGGATATGGTGGTAAATAAAATCAGTGAATTTACCGGGCTAGAAGATGGGATGATTAAAGATAGCATGATGTCGAAGGTGGGTTGGGATTTGGCCTATTTCGGTTTACTTACCTTGGTTTATGCACTATTGATGGGCGTGTTTATGTATTTCATGCGTCAGACGATTATTGTTATGTCACGGCTCATTGAAAACGACCTTCGCTCTGAAATTTTTGCTCATTACGAAAGATTGCATCTTGCATTTTACAAGAAAAACAATACCGGCGATCTAATGTCAAGGGTTACCGAGGATGTAAGCAAGGTAAGAATGTATATTGGACCAGCTGTAATGTATGGCATCAACCTGGTTTTTATGATGGTTATGGTTGTTTACGCCATGCTACAGGTAAATGTAACCCTGACGCTCTATTCACTTATTCCCTTACCTATCCTTTCGTTTTCAATATATTATGTTACCAGTATTATCAATAAAAGGAGTGAAGCTATACAAAAGCAATTATCTGTGATGAATAGTTTGGCACAAGAAGTTTATTCTGGAATTCGAGTGGTAAAATCCTATGTTCAGGAAGATGCTATGGGAAAATTTTTCGCCGAGGAGGCCGAGAAATATAAACAGAAATCTCTTAGAATGGTAACTGTTGATGCCTGGTTCAGACCTTTGATGGTTATCCTTATAGGAATGAGCACAATTATAACTGTTTATGTAGGCGGTTTGCTCATGATTAAAGGCGAGATCAGTGCCGGAAATATTGCGGAGTTTATTATTTTTATCAACATGCTCACCTGGCCTGTGACCTCCATTGGTTGGGTAGCTTCAATTATTCAACAATCGGCAGCTTCGCAAAAAAGAATCAATGAATTTTTGAAAACTAAAGCAGCAATTCTTCCCGACAATTCAATAGCGCCTAAAACAATAGAAGGAGTTGTAGAATTTAAAAATGTTAGTTTTGTTTACCCAGATACAGGTATTCAAGCGCTTAAAAATTTGAGTTTTAACTTAAAGAAAGGGGAGAAATTAGCCATTGTGGGACGAACAGGCTCAGGAAAAACTACAGTAGCTGACCTTATGCTCAGAATGTACGATGTAGAAAATGGAGAAATTCTGATAGATGGCATTGATATTAAAAAACATAATCTATCAGCACTGCGAGAACAAACCGGTTATGTGCCTCAGGATGTTTTTCTTTTTTCTGACACCGTAGCTAATAATATTTCCTTTGGGGTTTCAAATGCCGAACAGTCACGCATCGAAGAATTTGCAAAATACGCAGCAGTATATGATGATATCATTGCCTTATCCGATGGTTTTGAAACGCAAATTGGGGAGCGGGGCATAACACTTTCAGGTGGCCAAAAACAAAGGATTTCCATCGCACGAGCTTTGATAAAAGATCCTAAAATTATAATTCTAGATGACTGTCTCTCGGCTGTTGATACCAAAACAGAGGCCGAAATCAGTTCAGCACTAAAAAAGGTGAGCGCCGATGTTACAACCATTATCATTACGCACCGTTTATACAGTAGTATTCATTTCGATAAAATCCTGGTTCTGGAACATGGAGAAATGTCAGCTTTTGGAACACATGAGGAATTGGTTGCCAATAAATCTGGCTATTACTACGAATTGTATGAAAAACAGCATTTGGAAGAAGTTTAATTTAATAACATTTTTAAACTGACTTGAAATGGATAAAAAATTAGAAAGAAGATCTTTTTTGGGAAGACTATCTCTGGGACTGGGCGGATTATTGGCCCTGCCTTTTGCCGCAGGTGCAAAAAATAAAAACGAACATCAAAAAAATGAAGATATGGATCCTGTAATAACAGTAAGACCACTCGGTTTTCAATGGGACACTGCCGATCCCTTTTTATTTTGTGTGCATCATGAAGACGATTTTCCCAAAGGAAATGACAAAATGGGCCCCGAGCTAGATTATTTGAAAGGCAGGCATTTGGGCGATGATTTTATCATCAAAGACGGATTCAGAATGTATCATGGCAAAACGGTTCCAGGCTTTCCGGGACATCCACACCGTGGTTTCGAAACCATTACAGTTGTAAGAAAAGGTTTGGTTGACCATGCCGATTCGATGGGTGCAGCGGGTCGTTATGGCAACGGCGATGTACAATGGATGACCGCAGGTAAAGGTGTTCAGCATGCCGAAATGTTTCCCTTGCTAAAGAAAGATGAACCCAACCCTTGTGAGCTTTTTCAAATCTGGCTGAATCTCCCAGCAAAAAACAAGATGGTTGAGCCGCATTTCAAAATGCTCTGGCAGGAAGATATCCCCATTTATAAAAGCAAAGATAGCAATGGCAAAACAATCGAGGTTGAGGTTATAGCTGGCTCAGTTGCCGACAAAAAAGCTATTGCTCCACCGCCAAACTCCTGGGCTGCCGATACCAATAATGCTGTTGCTGTTTGGAACATTAGATTGCAAGCCGGAGCTGAGTGGACTATTCCCAAAACACTTCCGGGTATAAATCGCATTATCTATTTTTATATGGGCGATTCATTAAATGTAGCTGGCAAAGTTGTAAAAAATTACCACATGGTACAGCTTAAATCAGATGTAGATGTACTGCTCCAAAATAGCGATACTGAAGCAAGAATACTCATGCTGCAAGGACGACCAATCAACGAACAGGTCATGCAGTACGGACCATTTGTCATGAATACAAAGGATGAAATCAAGCAGGCATTCGAGGACTATCATGCAACACAGTTCGGTGGCTGGCCCTGGCCAAAATACGATCAGGTACACCCCAGAGAAAAAGGACGCTTCGCCAAACATGCAGATGGAAAAGAAGAAAACAGAAGTTAAAACGCAATGCTCGTCATCCAACTCGTTCACCAAACGAGACCAACATACTAACTACTAAAACGCAAGGCGCGTCATCCAAATATCAAATACCAACTACCAGCATAACATCTACCATGAACAGAAAAAATTCAGAAACACTATACAGCGAAGCAAAAAATTATTTTCCGGGGGGAGTAAGCTCACCCGTTCGGGCATTTAAATCAGTAGGCGGAACGCCACTTTTTATAAAGAAAGGAGACGGAGCCTATGTTTGGGACGAAGATGATAATCAATTTATTGATTTCTGCTGCTCTTGGGGACCACTCATTTTGGGACATAACAATGCAGGAATCAGAGAGGCAATTATTGAAGCAGTACACAATGGAACCTCTTTTGGAACACCTACACGTTTCGAAAACAGACTGGGTAAACTGCTCATAGAAAACAACCGCTTCATAGAGAAAATGCGCTTTGTGAGTTCGGGCACAGAGGCCGTGATGTCAGCCATTCGTTTGGCCAGAGGCTATACCGGCAAGAGTAAAATTTTAAAGTTTGAAGGATGCTATCACGGACATGTCGATTCATTGCTCGTAAAAGCGGGATCTGGATTGGTGACCTTTGGTGTATCTACCAGTGCAGGTATACCCGAGGCCTTTGCAAAAGAGACCCTTGTTTTACCGCTCAATGACCTCGATGCAGTTGAAAAATTGATTCAGGAAACTGACGATCTAGCCTGTGTAATTATTGAACCGGTTCCTGCCAATAACGGATTGCTGCTTCAAACCAAAGAATATCTCGAAGGATTACGAACGCTTTGCACTAAATACAACGTGCTGCTAATCTTCGACGAGGTAATTTCCGGTTTCCGCGTTGGTTTTGAAGGTGCAGCTGGTTATTATAACATTCAGCCCGATATCGTTACTTATGGTAAAATTATTGGCGGCGGAATGCCGGTAGGTGCATATGCAGCGAGTAACGAGCTTATGAGCTGCGTAGCTCCCGAAGGACCAGTTTATCAGGCTGGAACACTTTCAGGAAACCCTGTTGCAATGTCAGCTGGTTATGCCGCAGCAGCGCAATTGATCGAGTCAGGTTTCTATGAAAATATGGCCGCCAAAACGCAAAGGTTCATCGTTAAAATTGATGATTATTGCAAAGCCAAAGGCTACGAAGTGACTTTCCCGACTATCGGTTCAATTTTCTGGATTGCCTTCACGCATGATACCATTCGCACTGCCGAGCAGATTGACCCCAAAAGCATGGGAAAATTCAAAGTACTTCATGCTGAATTACTCGAAAGAGGTATTTACTTGGGCCCATCAGGCTACGAAGTAGGTTTTGTTTCGGCAGCCCATACGGAGGAAATTTTGGATGAATCGGCAAGAATTATGTGTGAGGCGATGGATGTGGTTTTTTTATAAGATGAAAGGGTGAAAGGGTGAAAGTTTTTTAATAATTTGAAAATTCGGTGATTTGATAATTTGATAATTTTTTAATTCGTCTCGTCATGCAGACGAGATTCAAAAGGGCTTTAGCACTAGAGAAAAAAATCGCATATGAGCGCGATATTTTAATGCCGTTGAATATGAAAAGGGTGAAAGATTTTAATTAATTTGAGAAACGAAGTTCCGTGAACCAAAGCTCCGCGAAGCGAAACGAATTAGTAAATTTGAAATTTTGATAATGGGTTTCAATTTGTCTCGTCATTCAGACGAGTTGGGAATGAGGCAATTTGAAAAAAGCTCCGCGAAGCGAATCTGAAGTCTAATAAAAAGTCTCCAAGTCTAGCGTCTCTTAGTCTAAAGTCTTAATTTCTAATTTCTAATTTCTACCTTCTAATTTCTACCTTCTAACTTAAAAAGTCTCTAAGTCTGCTGTCTAATCATCTAGTGTCTGTCTGATAATCTGCCTTCTGATAATCTGATAATCTTAAAAATGCCCTACCAGCACCTAACCCTCAAAACTCTCCAACTGACCAATTTCAAAAATTACAGTCAGGCAGCATTGGAGCTTTCGCAAAAACTGAACTGTTTTGTGGGGGATAACGGCATGGGCAAAACGAATCTATTAGATGCCATTCACACAGTTTGTTTGGCAAAAAGTCATTTTCAGACATCCGATCAAAATTTAGTCAAAACAGGTGAAACATTTTTTCGCTTAGAATCTGAATTCGAAAGGGCAGGTGAGCGGGTGGAAATTGTGATCAAATATAAGTTACGTGGTAAAAAAATTATTGAGCGTAATCGTATAGCATACAAAAAAATATCCGAGCATATAGGTTTATTACCTTTGGTCATCATTGCGCCCGATGATATTCAGCTTATTCTTGATGGCTCTGAAGAAAGGAGAAAATACCTCGATTTAAGTCTTGTACAGCT
>CAMDAB010000177.1 GCA_945888475.1 Saprospira grandis DSM 2844
CCGCCTTTGCCCTGATTGCTGCTGCCATCCATAGGGAAGGGGTCAATTCTACTGTGTACATCGTTGGTATGCAGAATTGTCAGCTTATGTATTTTCTCATCAGGCTCAAAGTTAATACCGAGACCTGATGGGAGCAAAAGACTACCGCTCGCTAAACTGCCATACTTTATAAATTTTCTTCTGTCCACGCGCAATGTTTTTATTCGATCTGAAAACGACCATCTTTTGAGGCATTAATTTTTTGGCCTGACTTATGTTTTTTTTCAATATTTTCAATCATGGCATCTCTCAGAAAGACAGCAGTTTCTATTTGATTTTTACCAATAAAAAAACTGCAGTTATCACCTCCGTTTGCCAGATAATCAATTGTGGCTATTCGGTAAATTTTATCAGGATCAATCAATGTCAGACCTTTTATGCTGACAGATTTAATATTTCCTTCTTTGTCACCAACAAGTTTTAAATCGGATGATATTGGCCAACCTCCTTTGGCTATCATATGTGTGAATAGCAGAGGAAGCTCTTTTCCGCTTATCTCCACTATAACCAAACTGTTATCGAAGGGCATCAGTTCAAAAATTTTTCCTTTGCTGATGTTTCCTGCGGCAATAGACCCGATTCTTAAGCCACCATAATTGAGTATAGCAAAATCAACTTCTTTCCCAGTATATAGTTTGGTTTGTTCCAATACTGCATCACAGGCCCAATTGCCTAGGTTCGATTCGGGTTGCTCTTTTTTTAGAACTGCTTCAACCGAGCCTATATTAATATTCATTTCCTGCTCAACTTTTTGTCGATAGGGCATTGCTGTTGAGTCAATCAAAGCATTTTTGTCCTGAAAAAGTTCAGTGCTATAAAATTCAGAATTTGTACCTTTATAATAGATATAGGTACAAGAACTGAAACTGAGTAGTAAAGTCAGACAAAAAAACTTCAAAATCATCATTTAGGATTTAACAAAAACACCTACCGAATAGGAGGTGTTACAAAGTTATATGATAAATCGTGAAAAAAGTATTCTGCTTGATAAATCAAATATTAAATCTGCATCAGAACAACAACGCTACCTCTTTTTTGATAGCAGAAAGCGCCTGAACATAGCCCAATTGAGGGTTTTCGCCAAGATAGGCTGCAAGAATATCGATGTATTGGTTGGCAGTAGCCTCGATTCCATTTGTTTCTTCTGCAGATTTTCGAGCATTTTTAAGGATGTTCACCGTTTCGAGTTTTGCCAGTTGAATGATTTGCCAAAGTTCATCCGACATGTATAGTTGCTGTGCAATATTGTGCGAATATTCTTCATCTACAGTAAAAAGCAGGTCCATGCTGAGCTGTTTCGCGCTAAGGTCGAGTGCAGTAGATCTTCGGAGCATATTGGTAATCTCCAGGCGCGTACAGAAAAGCGTCATCCGCTCATATGCCTGCATGCGCAGTGGCATGGTAATAACTTTATTTGACTTGCTGAGTTCAATAGTTCTTCTTTCTGATTCAACTTTTCTGTACTCGGCTTCTTTCATGAGAAAGGCAGTGAGTGATTGATTTTGATTTCGGAGAAAGCCTCTGACCAAAAAAAAAGTTGTGAGAAAAAGAAATAAGGAAGGTAAGCCAATTTGAAGAATGTCTGTCCACATAGTATTGTTGTTTTAATGACGCAAAGATAAAGGCCTCTTTTGCATATTTCAAATTTTTATGATCAATTTCAAATTTTACGCTATTTGAAAACTATTATTGTTTGCAAACAGTTATTTAGATTAAGTATAATTACAAAAAAATATTATTTTTGTGTTCAGAAACTTTAAACAACCATAAAAATGCAGGAACTGAAAGAAAATATCAAGTTAGATGCTCCGGTGCAACTTACAGCAGGAGCTATAAAACAACTTTATAAAATTATGGAAATCGAAAAGCTGACCGAGGAGCACGGACTTAGAGTAGGTGTAAAAGGTGGTGGTTGTGCCGGATTTTCCTACATACTGGGTTTCGATACTTTTAAAGAAGGTGACGATCTTTATGTAATCAACGGTATTAATGTCTATATGAACCGTGCCCATGCCATATATCTTCTTGGTATGCAAATCGATTTTCAGGATGGTCTTGGCAACCGAGGCTTTACATTCAATAATCCTAATGCTGAAAGTACCTGCGGTTGCGGTACTTCGTTTTCAGCCTAAGATAGATTACACACAAAAATGCAATTCATCTCAAAAAGGTGAATTGCATTTTTTTATTTTTGAAAAATATTTAAATAAAAGAAAAGAAAGCATATCTTTGCAATCGCTTTTAAAAAACAGCTAAAAATTTTATCATGCCTAAAGTAAAAACACACTCAGGCGCCAAAAAACGCTTCAAAGTTTCAGGTACAGGTAAAATCATGCGCGATTGTAGTGGCAAACGTCACATTTTGACTAAAAAGTCGAAAAAACGCAAATTGCGTCTTGGTCAAACCCAAACTTGTGCTCCCGGCGATTCAAAACGCGTCAAAACAATGTTGAACATCTAATTTTAGATTTTTAACAAAATGAGACAGTCGGTACTGTGGAAAAGCTGTGGGTCCAATCTTCTCACCTGCACCCCAACCGATCATTATTTAACCATTTAATTTTACTTACTATGCCACGTTCGGTAAATTCCGTAGCATCAAGAAGAAGAAGGAAAAAAGTTTTGAAAATGGCCAAAGGCTACTTTGGTGCCCGCTCCAAAGTATTAACAGCTGCAAAACACACCGTAGAGAAAGGTTTGCAGCATGCTTTTATTGGTCGCAAGCAGAAAAAACGCCATTACCGCGCTTTGTGGATTCAGCGTATCAATGCTGCTGTTCGCGAGCACGGCCTCAGCTACTCTCGTTTTATGCACCTACTCTCGCAAAGCAATGTGGAACTCAACCGCAAAGCACTTGCAGATCTTGCTAAAAACGAACCTGCTGCTTTCAAAGCAATTGTTTCTGCTGTGAATTAAGCAATCCTTCTAAAAATACTAAAGCACCGTTGGTTTTCCTTCGGTGCTTTTTTAATGTTTAGCAATTTGATCAGCCTTAGGTTCAATATATTTCAAATCTTCTTCAGATAAATCAACTGGAGTACAATTTCTTGTATTTTCATTTCAGAAGTCCCTCGATTTAAATTGATTGTCAAAATCTCTTTGTATTGATGGATTTTTAAAGTAGCAGTTTCTGCATTTTGTTTTTCGAATTCGGCTTTAGCTATTTCAACATCGTTGACATCAAGAATGAAAATCTGAATAAAATTTGTGTCATTTCTTGCGATTATTGTTTCTTTATAAGTGCCTATTAGTTTAAAATCCTGACTAATTTGCCCATTGGATACAAAAAGTGGGGCCTTTCGATCTCGTTCAACTATGCTCACTTTGTTATTTGCATTTGGAATTTTATCGCTTGTTTTTTGTTCTGGGATAATTATTCCAAAATTACGTTCAAACTTCTCAATCCCCCTGTCATAGGTGCCTGTTTTTGTAAATGCACCCGATTTTACCAATTGCGCACATAGGCTGTTTTTAAGTTCCATGCCTTCTTTGTAATAGACATGACGGTTTTGTGGATGAAAACTAATTTTGTAAAGACCAATTGCAGAATCGCCAGATTTTTTTGTCTCAAATTGCGCTTCCATCCATTTTTTACCATCAACTCCAGTAAAAACAAGCGTACTGTGCCCGCTTTTTGTCCATTTGTCTGTTAGATAACCCCAATATTCATTGTCAACAAAAAGTTTGTTTTGCTCAAGTTTAATTTTTTGAGCAAGTAATTGAAGGTTAATCGTAGAGATTATTAGTATCAATATGAATTTCATGTAATTGTAATACAATGTTTTATTAAAAAATAATTAAAACTGTAATACAATATTAACCATAGAAAATAAGAAAAAAAATGACCAAACTTAGCTTAGCTGCACACCAAAAAAAAATATCCTGCATCTTAATAGGTATCAACCAATTTTTCAGTAAAATATACAGCTATGAATTTTATCAAATCGACGAGCTTAGTAATGCTCATTTTCCTGCTGAATGTCAAAATTTTTGCCGGGGGCTTTCTCATTGTGATGCCCGATGCGCATTCAAATCCAAATAATATTCAGTTAAGACCGGGTCAGGTAAATCCTGCACTCTTTCCGCTCGAATCAAGATCGACAAAAATCGAAACAAGGATATTCGATCAAACTGCAACAACTACAATTGACCAGGTTTTTTTTAATCCAACTGGTCGCCGACTCGAAGCTTATTTTTTGTTTCCTGTGCCCAAAGATGTAGTTATTTCAAAATTTACCATGAATATAAATGGCAAAATGCAGGAAGCAGAATTACTGGATGCTGACAAAGCACGTCAGATTTATGAACAGATTGTTAGAAAAGCACAGGACCCTGCACTGCTCGAATATTATAACAGAGGCATGTTCCGTGTGCGCATTTTTCCGATTGAGCCTAATTCGGAACAACGCATACAACTTACATATTCTGAAACGCTGCAGCGCGATAATGGCACCATTTCGTACAGTTTTCCGCTCAATACTTCAAAATATTCAGCAAAACCTTTGAATAATCTAAGTATGCGTGTGATTGTGGAAGGGAGTTCCAAAATTAAAACTGTCTACTGCCCATCGCACGAAGCTGAAATTATTCGAAAAGACGATAAAAATGCCACTGTCGGTTTCGAAATGAAAAATGTTCGTCCAGACCGTGATTTCGAATTATATTACAACATGGACAATTCAAAATTTGGATTTTCGATGCTGAACTATAAAGAAGGAAAGGAGGACGGATATTTCTTTCTGAATATTAGCCCGGGCATGGGCGAAGTTAAAGAAATAGTGCAAAAAGATATTGTCTTTGTCATGGATAAATCTGGCTCGATGTCTGATAAAAAAATGGATCAGGCCAAAAAAGCTCTAAAATTCTGTATTGAAAATCTGAATCAGGGCGACCGTTTCGAACTCATACCATTTTCTACAGAAGCAAGTCCTTTGTTTGGAGAGGTGAGTGAATTCAATGCCGCCAATAAAAAGAAGGCAATAGAAAGAATCGATGAGCTTAAAGCGATTGGGGGTACCAATATCGATGAGGCGCTACAATTGGCATTGGCATCGCAGAAAAACAAAAACGATCGTCCATTTTTTATAATATTTATGACAGATGGAAAACCTACGATTGGTGAGACGCAAGAAGATGCTTTGTTGAAGAAAATTAAAGAAATCAATAAAAACAATGTGCGCATTTTTACCTTTGGAATCGGTACCGATTTGAATACGCACCTGCTCGATAAAATGACCGAAATGACTCGTGGACATCGAAGTTACGTGTTGGAAGACGAAGATATCGAAATAAAGGTCTCCGATTTTTATGAAAAAGCCTCATCTCCGGTGTTGACTGATGTTAAAATAAGTTTTGATAAGGCAATTCAAATCTCGGATGTTTACCATAAAGAGTTGCCTGATATGTTTAAAGGCGGTACACTTAGTCTGATGGGGCGTTACAACGGCAGCGGTAAATCGGTACTTACACTGAGTGGTAAAGTAAATGGCCAGGAAGTGAAATATACTTATGAACTCAATTTCGAAAAGGAACAGACTCGCCATAACTTTATTCCAAGTCTTTGGGCGTCAAGGGCGGTTGGCTATCTTTTGGATCAAATCCGCTTACACGGTGATAATAAAGAATTGGTCGATGAAGTAGTGCGCCTGGCGAAAAAGCATGGCATAATAACGCCCTATACTAGTTATTTGATTTTGGAAGACGAGGCAATAGCAGCCAATAACAATCGCGTCAGAACAGATGATCAGCTGCTGCGTCCCAGAGCGCTGAATGCACCGCAGATTCAAAGCGATCTACAGCTCGAAGAGGTACAGGTTACCATCAATTCAAAATCAGATGCAAGAAAGAGCGGTAAAGCCGGTGTTCAGGCCAGCAAAGAAATGCAGGAAATGAATAAGGCAGAGAACGTCGGTGCTACAAAACAAGGGGAGGAGCGACTCGTTTACAAAGACAAAAGCGGCGAAAGCCACAATCTGGGTGAGTCAATCAGTAATGTTAGGGGCAGAGCTGTCTATCAGAACAATAACAACTGGCTGGATGCTAATATTGCACTCAAAGCGGGTGAAAATAATAACCTGAAAACCAATCGTGTAAAGTTTAATTCCGAGGAATATTTCAAACTAATGCAGAAGGAAGGTGCCAATGACTTTTTAGCTTTAGGAAGAAATGTAAGATTTATGATGGATAATGAGGTCTTTGAGGTTTATGAGTAGTTTTTATCTAAGAAAAAACATTGAGAAAAACCCTTATACAGTTGATAATTTCTACAGGATTCAAGAGCGTTATAGCAAATAAGACGCCCATGCTTACAGAAGATACAGAGATACTTATCTAAAAGATTTTAAACTTGGATAAAAGCAAAAAATCCTCGTAGTACATCAACTACGAGGATTTTAACTTTTTAACCCCTCCGCAGGCAGGTGCTAAGTCAAACCAAGTTACTGTTCATCAGCAACAATGATGGTTGTAAAGCCTCCACCCGCTTTTTGTCCGTACTTCTCGATTAGGTTACGCCAGTCGGCCTGTATACTGGAGAGGCAATAGTCACCATCTTTTCAGATGTAGTCACCCGGTTTCATTTTCGACTACCAAGGTTCGTCACGCCCCCTAACTTTTAAGGTAAGTCATCAACCAAGACAAATCAATAAAATTTTTCAATTGCTGGTTTAGTTCCAAAAATGTTTGACATCATTGAAATTTTTATTAAAAGTTTTATTTATACATACAATTTTTTTAATTACGGTCAAGTTTGTTAGTTTTGTGAAACTACTATTTTTATTGCCATTACATATATTATTTATACCCTAACAAAATTTTAATATTATAAAATACTATATTTATAATACTTCAGTCAATTATTTATTTGTGATATTTTTTTCTTAATAACAGTCAAATGCCCTTTTTTGATTTGACAATGTAAAAACAAAGTTTTTTAGTTTAGGTGTCAAAACCTATATCGATACAAATCAAGGACAAAGGCAGTATTGTTAAGAAGATTGAAAAACCACTATTAAATTAGATACTTCACTATTTAGAAGAATAAAGGGATTTTTTATAATGTATTGATTTGAAAATTGATTAAAACATGCGGGCACTTACAATGAAATCATCCACACTTTACTCAATTGAACAATTAGAGATAATGATAATGTTATCTAATTCCTTGCAGGTTAAAGAGAATCCGTTCTTTCATATCTTTTATACTAGTATAAAAATGTAGTAGATGTACAAAAAGAACTTACATTAGATTTTGTACTTGATTC
>CAMDAB010000178.1 GCA_945888475.1 Saprospira grandis DSM 2844
TATTCAGCACCAAAGTCCATCAGTAAAAGATCTCCGTCTACAAGCTTTTCGCTGTTATTGTTATAATGAAGCACACAGGCATTTGGACCCGATGCAATGATGGGAGAATAAGCATGCCCTCCTGCCCCATTTCTGATAAATTCATAGATAATTTCGGCTTCTACTTCATATTCCATCATGCCGGGTTTGGTATTAGCCAATACGCTGCGAAATGCTTTTTCGGTAATATCGCAGGCTTTTTGCATGATTTCAATCTCGTAATGCGATTTAATCATACGCAGCTTTTTCATAATGGGAGCCGAACGTATAAAATTATGTGCAGGATATTTAGCTTTCAACTCAAGTGCAAGTCTTTCATCACGAACAGGTACCTGGCCCGAAGCTCTGTCGTTTTCATTGGCATTGATATAAACATTATCTGCAAGCAAAATCATTTCGTTTAACAATGCCGGCATAGAATCGAGCCATACAACTGTAGGAATTCCTGATATTTTAGCGGCATCTTCCTTTGTGTATTTATAACCTTCCCAAACCTTTATATATTCGTTGGTCTGTTTTGTAAATATAACAGCTTCGTATTCTTTGCCTTTGGGACAATCGGGATAAAGGAGTAAAACTGTTTCTTCCTGATCAAGGCCACTCAGATAAAATATATCGGAGTTTTGACGAAAAGGGAAAAAGCAGTCGCCGTTGCGTGTCAATAAATCAGCAGCATGAAAAATTGCAACTGAATTTGGTTTCATTTTTTCGGTAAAACGCTTGCGATTCAATGCAAAAAGTTCGGTTGGAATGGCACTGTATTTTCTCATAATGTGTTGAATAATTAACTAGTTTTTTAAATCATCTAAGATTATTAGCAAATTTGGTATTTTTTAATGAGAAATGAAAGATTTTTTAGCCCCACTTAAAAAATTTGACTCAATTTGACAGACTTTGTTTAATTTTGTAAATAATAGTATCTTTACATTTAAAGTCTATCAATAAAAAAAATAAAATGGCAAGCAATAAAAAAGAAGAACAGATTGTGGAAGAGGTGCTGAAAATTTTCTCAACCTACCTCGAAAAAAACGGCTTAAGAAAAACCCCGGAACGATTTGCAATTTTGGAAGAAATCTACAAAAGAACCGATCATTTCGACGCTGAGGCTTTATACATTCACATGAAAACCCAAAACTACAGGGTTAGCCGCGCTACTGTGTATAATACCTTGGAATTATTGGTCTCTTGCGATCTTGTACGTAAACATCAGTTCGGAAAAAATTTAGCGCAGTATGAAAAATCATTCGGTTCGAAACAACATGACCATGCCGTTTGTATTGAAACAGGTTTTGTTTTTGAATTCTGCGACCCGCGCATTCAGCAAATCAAGGAAACTATAAGCCAGATGCTCGATTTCGATATAACGCACCATTCTCTTACCTTTTACGGCTACAGCAAAGAAGGCAGGGAGCAGAAAAAATAAATTCATGTAATAGCCTACTAAAATAAATTGAATCAATGGCTTACTTATTTTCTAATTTGAACGACATTAAAATTTTCAGTGCAGATAACCTTTGGAATCCTGAAGAACAAAAGAGCATTACCGATGCAGTAAATGCCTGCATTCTGGAGGGGAAAGTAAAATTCATCATTGACCTCAGCAAGATAGCCTATATCAACAGTATTGGTTTATCAACCCTCATATCTATACTTACCCGAGTTAGAAGTGCTGGTGGAGATGCTGTACTCTGTGGCATTTCGGAAAATACTAAGCAGCTCTTGTTAGTAACTCGATTACACAATACGTTTACAGTAGTAAACAATATGGAAGAAGCTGTTGAGTTTTTTCAACTGTCGAAGGCTTAACCTGTACTTTATTTAAAGGGATTGTTTTAAAATTCAGTAAGTAAACGTTCACAAATAATAACAACTTTGAACCCGAAGGCTATGCGAAGTGAATGAAATCTTAATATTATTTACGAACAGTTAGTTATCTTAGCCTCAGAAAATAAACAAAGCTGATGATTCCCCAAAAAAACAATCCTTTACACGGCATAACACTTGAACAGATTCTGAACTATCTGGTCGAAAATCACGGTTGGCCCTACATGGCCTCACAAGTAAATATTAATTGCTTCAAAAAAGATCCGAGCATAAAATCTTCCCTGGCATTTTTGAGAAAAACACTCTGGGCCAGAGAAAAGGTAGAAAAATTATATATCTGGCTAATTTCCAAGGAAAAATAAGGCATTACATTTTCTGCTTACTTATAAATACAAAGCGCTTATTTTGCAAAATCAGCGCTTTGTATTTATAAAACAGATTTAGAATATTAGCAAAATAATAAGACTTCAAGGACTTTCAGAAAGACTTATTTTTGCTTAATTCATACTCAAGCTCACCTCCCTCTAATTCTGCTACTTTAACAAAATGAAGTCTCGTGAGCAGCTTAATCGCCCTTTCATTTTGTTTAGTTGTGAGTGCCAAAATCCTATGAAGTCCAATTTGATTGATTCCAAAGTCAATCGCTAATTTTAAAGCGGCAGCCATATAACCTTTTCCCTGATATTGAGGCAACAAAACAGCACCCAGCTCACCTTCTCCCTTATCCAAACCGCCATGATAACCAAAGGTTCCAACAATTTTATTCGTTAATTTATCAACAATACCCCATTGTATAGCGTTGCCGTTAAAATAATCCTTATTGATTTTTACCTGCATTTCTTCAGCCTCTTGCAAGGTCTTTGCCTGAATTTGATCATAAAATGAAATTTCAATTAGCTCATTCAGTTCCGAAAATTCAACCTGACGTAATAGGATTTTCTCGTCACCAAGACAAGGAAAAATTTCGTATGGGGGTAGTCTCATTAGCTTTTATAAAATTTATCTCAAGATCTTATTTAACATTCCGTTCCTTTATCACTTTTTTCAAGATGGCAGTTCCGTTAAGTGCTGCCGGAAAACCAGCATAAACGCTCATCAATAGGATAATTTCTTTGATTTCTGTTTCGCTAAGTCCTATGTTAAGGCCTGCATTTATGTGAAATTTCAACTGGGGCTGTGCATTTCCCAATGCTGTCAATGCTGCAATGATGGCAATTTCTTTTGATTTTAAATCCAGTTCTTTTCTTGAATAGATATCACCGTAAGCATATTCAATGATATAATTTCCCAACTCAGGAGAAACATCTTTCAGTTCATCAATAATTTTTTCAACTGATGCTTCATCAATTTCTCTAAACTGCTCCAAACCAGTCTGAAATCTTTTGTTTTGCTTCATCTTTATAATGTTTAAGTGGCAAAGAATGGCTTTGTAAGATCTATATTTCTTAATTACAGTTTTTTATTATTTACGCTAAATTAGTTTATTAATTCAAAGTTTTAGAGCAAAAACAAAATTGATTTTCAGACTTTTTAAATGCTGAATTTTTATTTCAGCGGTAACAAATCATATTAAAGCATCATGAATAACAATTTCCGAACTGTTCTTAAATTTTTGGTACAGATTTGGATAAACACTGACAAAATTACCAAAACCATTTCCCTATGTCTTATTCATTTACTGAAATCAGCAAAGTCCAACTACTGAAAATTGAAAGCCTTTGGAATGCTGATGTAAATCGGGAAATCATAACAAAGATTGAGCAACTTATCAAAGAGGGATTCTGTAATTTTATCATAGAACATAAATCGACTCCATACGGTCAACATTCGGCCGCAGCAATTAATAACTTTATCAACAGTACAGGCCTTTCCTTTTTAATTTCAATATTGACCAGAGCGCGTTCTGCCGGCGGAGATGTTATACTTTATGGCATTTCGGAAAGTACCCACCAACTTTTGGCGTTAACAAAACTCAATAAAACCTTCAGTACTTTTAATGCGTTGGAAGAGGCTTTAGCACATTTTCAAAATGCTAAGGTTTAATCCTTTCCGAGTGCAAGCAGCATAGCTTTTGCCTTCAACATGCATTCCTCATATTCTTTTTCAGGGTCTGAGTCGTAAACGATTGCACCTCCGGTCTGGAATGAAATATTATTGCCCTGTTCTGAATAAAAAATGGAGCGTATTAGCACGTTAAAATCAAAATTTCCATCGGGACTAAAATAGCCCAAAGTTCCGGAAAAAGTTCCCCTTGCTGAGGATTCGAGGCTATCTATCAGTTCCATACTCCTTATTTTTGGGGCTCCGGTCATTGAACCGGGTGGAAAGGCAGCTTTTATAGCCTTTAATGCATCGCTTTCGTTTTTTAGTTTTGCACTGATTGTTGAAATCATTTGCCATACTTGTTTAAAACCATAAATACCAAAAAGTTCTTCCACTTCAACAGTACCTGTTTTGGCAGTTCGGCTCAAATCGTTTCTCACCAGATCGACGATCATTACATTTTCGGCGCGATCTTTTTCGCTTTGAAAAAGCTGTTCTTTAAGTCTTTGGTCTTCAAGCTCATTCGATGCGCGGCGGATGGTCCCTTTAATAGGTTGACTGACTAGTTTATCCGCATCTTTGTACAAAAACCTTTCGGGACTTGCACAAAAAATATGCTCAGTCTCATTTTTGAACCAGGCAGAAAAGGGAGCGGGACTCAGTCGGTTCAAACGCATAAAAAAACCTGCAGCTTCTAGCTTTGTAAATCCGTAAAATTCCTGACAGAAATTTATTTCATAAATATCACCTGCTACGATATGCGCCCGAATTTTTTCGAGTACAGCAATGTACTCAGCTTTGCTGATACGGGTTCTAATGTCGATATAATCTGGACAGAATTCATCCAAAATCACTGTATTCAATATTTCAGACCAAACATTTTCAGGATTTGATGCATAAATTTCGACAGATTTTGCATCGGTTGCAACAACAACCAAAATTTCAGGTATAAAAAAACTCAGAGACGGGGAATTGTGAAAGTCTTGATTATCAGAGGACAATTCCTCCAGTTCATTTTTCAAATCGTAGCCAAAATAGCCAAAGAGCCAACTTTCGGGATGTTGATTTTTAAAAGTTTCAAAAGTATGCCAGGCCTTTTCGCCCGCATTTTTTTTAAAACTGTTAGCGTTTGATACGGCCGTCAGCGTTTCGAAACGACTGTATTGGTTTTCGCTGTAACTATTGTTATCGTAATGAGCCAGATTTTTGAAAGGCGATGCCCAGCTGAGCAGTTTATGCTTCAGCTCACTTAATTCAAGCTCAATTTTAAAAGTTTTTTTCACCCGATTATGGTATGATGATAAGACGGTGATTTTTTTCGAAGATATTTTCCATTCTTTTGGGAAGGCTGTCCAGTTCATTGGTATCGGATACAGCTCCGGGCCGGGCCGAAATTAGAATAATTATTTCTTCGGGAGAGCACTGTGCTGCAATTTCTTCCATATTTTCAAAAGTGGACATCAGCTTAAAACTGTAATTTGCCGAAAAACTTTTTTTATCCTGCATTTTTCTAATGGCATCTGCAGTATTTTCATTGGCACAAACATCAATTGGTACGCTTAGTTCTGCTGCAAATTTATCTACTTTTTTTAGCCAGAGGGCAAAGTTTTTCTCCAATTCTGCCAATGGTGGGCAAATAAGTCTTATACCTGAATAAGTCATTGCTATACCATCTGTATTAGTAATGATGACCATTTTATCGGTATTATCCAAAACCTGTTCCAGTACTTCACCCATGAGTTTATCAATAAAACCCTTTTTACGGGGCCAACCCAAAAGAATGGTGTTTGCCATCACCTCTCTAGATGTTCTGGCGATACCATTGCCCGGATTAAAATCGATTGTTGTTATAAACTCGACCTTTGTTTCGGAGGCTGAAGCATGTAATTTCACAGCTTCAATTCGTTTTTGAGCTTCGGCAATATTGGCTTCAGCATCTGCATCGTTAGTAACAACCGAAAGCATCGTAATGGCCGATTTAGATTTTTTATCTTTGAAAAGGATAGCAAAATCAAGTAATTTTTCGAAATTCGAGAAATTTGCAACCGGCAATAGAATTTTCTCTCTGCCATATGACTTTGTATCTGCATCAGAACCAGAGGAACTAACCGCCAATTTTTTAGCAGCTTTCTCGGTAATAAAGGAGGCAAATAGACAGGTTATCAGAATAAGAATAATGGTACCATTTAGAATATTTTCATCCAAAATTTTCAGGTTGTAACCAATAAGAATGATGGCAATGGTAGCGGCTGCATGGGCACTGCTCAGGCCCGTTATCAAATTCCTTTGCGTGGGGCTGTATTTAAATAATAACTGCGTGGCAAATGCTGCAAGCCATTTACTTAGAATTGCTCCGGCTGTCAATGCACCTGCTACTGCCAAAGCAGTATATCCTTTGAAAAGTATGGACATATCGACCAGCATTCCAACATTAATAAGAAAAAATGGTATAAACAAAGCATTGCCCACATATTCAATCCGATTCATCAAAGCCGATGAGTGCGGAATGAGGGGATTGAGCACCAAGCCTGCTGCAAAAGCGCCTATTATTGGTTCTACTCCTGCAATTTCAGCCAAAAAAGCAGAAAAGAAAACAATCGAAAGTACAAAAATATAGTGTGAATGTTTTTCTGATTCCAACTTTCGAAAAAACCATCTGGTAATTCGAGGAACCAATATAAACATGATCAAGGAAAACAAAGTAAGTCCAATTAGCAGCCTCATCCAAAAATCGAAACTAAGTCCCTCGGGCGAGGCATTTCCTTTTACGATTGCCAAAATCAGCAGCACGGCAGTATCGGTAAGCAGGGTACCTCCAACTGCTACTGCAACTGCTTCATCTTTGGCTACACCAAGCCTGCTCACAATGGGATAAGCTACCAGGGTATGTGTGGCAAACATACTGGCTGTGAGGAAACTGGCATTAAAATTATATCCCAGTAGATTATAACAGATTGGAAATCCAATCAAAATAGGAATGATAAAAGTAAAAAAACCAAACATAATGCTTTTGTGTCTGGTTTTCTTAAATTCGTTCAGGTCCAATTCAAGACCAGCAATAAACATAATATAGAGCAGCCCAATAGTAGAAAACAATTTTATGGCATCGGTCTTTGCCAGTAGATTGAAACCATGGGGTCCAACAGCGACACCTGCCAGGATGAGGCCGATAATACCAGGGATTTTAATTCTTTTAACGAGAATTGGGGCAAGCAGGATAATGAAGAGCAGTAATGAAAAAATCAGGACCGGATTTTGAAGTGGTCTTTCAAATTCGTGCATCAGCTGCTTCAGAATTTCGTTCATTATATAAGGGTTAAATTTTTTTTAAAAAAATGATCCTGTTACCTAAAAATCCCAGGCGAGGAGATTTTT
>CAMDAB010000179.1 GCA_945888475.1 Saprospira grandis DSM 2844
CAAAATATAAGTGTTTGAAAAGTAGTTTATTGCACATAGATATAAGCGCTTTATATATATGTTAAAAACGTTAGGTAAATTACCTAATAAATAGAATGAAATTATAGGCAAAACTCTTATAGCGATATTATAATTTGCCTAAATTTCAATAATCGGAATAATAAATTAAAAAAATGTTAAAATTAATTATTATAATTTGTTCAAGTATTTCTATATTTGTACTACAAACACAGACAAAGATCCAAACACTTTTTTACAATGACAAACACACAAAGACATGGAAACTCAAAATCAAAACAAAGCGGGCGAAAACCCCGTTCCAGACCTCCATGCCCTTAAGGCATCGTTACAAGAGCTGAAAAAAAGATTTTTAAATTCCGAAAACACTGAAAACAAATTTGCCGCACAGAATAAAGATTACGTGCTTAATTTATTGAAAACTTTGTCGCTTTAGCAAAAAAAAGACTTCCAATTCGGAAGTCTTTTTTTTGTTGCCAGTAATTTTAAGCATAAAAAAACTCCGAAATTGCTTCCGGAGTTTCTATTCAGGATTATAAAAGAATCAAAATGATTAGTCAATTTTGACAAGTTGTTTACTGATTATTTTATCTCCTTGCTGTATGCTGAGGAAATAATTGCCTGCAGGAACCAAAGCTCCATTTTCTCCTTTGCCGTCCCATTCTGTCATGTATTCGCCGCTGGACAAAGTTTCTGAAACTAATTCTTTTACCAAATTACCTTTCAGATTATAAATTCTAACAGTTGTTTTACCCTCTTTTGGTACCATATAATTTACAATCATTGTACTGCTGAATGGGTTGGGGTAAACCTGAGCCGAAAGATCGGAAGATACATTATCTACGCGGATATTGGCTACTGTCAGGTCTGGAGTATTTAATCTTACATCGGTGTAGATATGATATTCACCAGCTTCGAGTGGAATGGCTGCATTTACATCATTTACAAAGATGCTGTCGCCTGTCATATAATCGTACCACCTGCCTGTATGTTGAAAACCCGGTGACATGCCATTCAAAGCTGTTACATCAAAATTGCCGATTACCGTAACATTCATACTTGGGTCTGTTACCCAAAGGCGTTTTCCATAACCCCAGGTATCCATATCATAGTTAGCGGTTCTGAAAGCAGGATTGTTTGTTTTGAGCTTAATCATGGCTGAATAGGCCTTGTAAAGCCTTAGTCTGTTAGCCTCCTGGAAATAATTCCAGCGGATTGGTTTTGAATTGGTACGGCCATTGAAATTGATGGAATAATCATAACCCAATTCGCCAAACTGCCATATCATTTTAGGGCCTGGTACTGTGAAGAAGAAGGCCGCGCAGGTTTCCATACGTTTCAGTGCAGTGGCTTCATCTCTTACATTATATAAGGTGTCGCCATTGCTGATCATCATGTTACCATATTCTTTGCATTCGTACATCAAACGCTCCTCGTCGTGACTTTCCATATAGCCTACCAGATGTTGATAAGGCCAGCCGCGATGTTTTGATGATACGGCCCATTTGAAATCGGAACCATTCTGATAGCCCATAGCGGCTTCCTTGTACTGATGATTGGCATTGCCCCAAAGTAAAAATCCATGATTGGCCAATTCCAATTCTTCGTCATTGCTAGCAAAATGTTCCAAAATCATGTAGCAATTAGGGTCAAAAGAGCGAACTTGATTGAACATACGTTTTAGCCAATACACTCTGTCTGCATCATAACCTCCCCAAAGGCCTAAATTATTGGGATAACTGTACACATTGCTGAATCCTTTAGAAAGGTCATATCGGAAACCGTCAATCTTATATTCTGACAACCAAAAATAATTGCATCTGTCGATAAAATACTGGGTTTCCAAACTAGAGTGGTCAAAGTCGTTATAATAGCCGTATGGATGTGGTATGTAACTATTGAACCAGGGATTGTCATTGGTAGGTTTATTGGAATTTTTGTCCATATAAAGCCTGGCCATAGTATTTTGTCCAAAGGCATGGTTGTAAACAATATCGAGCACAACAGCAATTCCTCTGCGGTGACATTCATCAATAAATGCCTTCAGGTCATCTTTTGGACCATAATATTTGTCTGGTGCAAAATAGAATGCAGGATTGTATCCCCAGCTCTCATTGTTGTCAAATTCATTTACCGGCATCAGTTCAATAACATTAACGCCAAGGTTTTGAAGATAGTCCAGGGTGTCGATTAGCGTTGCATAATCGTGACGTAGTACAAAATCATGCAGCCACATTTCATAAATAACCAAATCCTGACTGAAGGGTCGGCTAAAATTATTGGAATGCTGCCAATTGTAAGGCGTTTGTGCAGTTTGTAAAACCGACACCATGCCATTTGTTTTACCTACAGGATAATCGATCAGATTAGGGTAGGTAAAGAAGAAGATATTTGCGTCGTTGAATTCATCCAAATATTTTTCTGCCCAAGGGTCGGCAATCACTACATCTTGATCGACCACGTATTGGAAACGGTACTCCTGCTGAGGTGTTAGTCCGCTAATCTCCAGCCAAAGAGCAGTTCCATCGAGCGTTTGACGCATTTGATAAGCAGGATCAATCTGCCAGTCGTTGAAGTCTCCAATTACATAGGCAAAGTTCTTACCAGGAGCAAAAAGCTGTAATAGTACGGTACTGTCATTAACATAGTTGACACCATTCATCGAAGCGAAAGGCGGATTTTGTTGTGAAGTTGCCTGGTTTACCACATAAGAAATCGAATCTGTAATCGTAGTTGTGCCCGAAACTGCCACAAAACGCAACCAATGTTTGCCAGGGCTGCTTGCATTTATACTAGTATTTAAAACAGTTGCATTGCTGACCTGGTTAATCTGCACGTTATCGAGAAATAGCGTGATGGTGGCACTGCGGTTGCTTAAAATCTGAATAGGCACAGCTGCATTCAAATCGACACGCCAGGCTGTAGTAAGCGGTTTGAAAAAGAATGCATCGAAATTAGGTGTTTTGAAGATTGGGATAAAAACATCAGAGCCGTCGGCATTTTTACCCACTGCGGAGCCATTCAAATTCCTGAAAACAAAAGCAAGTGCATTGTAATCGAAATTGGAATTGGTCCCGTAAAAGGAATTGGGCTTGATTTTAACCCTATGCAGGTTATTACCAAGCGGAGTCATCATCACCAGACTGTCATTGATCACCAAATCAGGGTCGCCTGTTGGCCATGGATTGATACGATGTCTCCAATCGTTCGGGCTGAGACTGCTTTCCGAAATTGTACCTGTGTGCATGTACACCTGTGCGGCACCATTCAGCCCTGCATTACCGGCAGCGGCATTGAAAATAATTTCGACAGAATCCTGAAGGGTAGGGTATTGTGGGAAATAAGTCACAACCTGAGCCTGTAAGGTTGTACAGAGGGCTATTAGGTAAATAAAACCAAATCCTTTTTTCATAAATAAACGATTTTAAAAACAATTAAAACTTAGAAGTCTGTTTTACGATTTTTTCGGTAACAACATTTTTGCCATCGGATATAGTCAGGTAATAGATGCCTGCATCTACAGTTGCTCCGCTTTCGTTTTTGGCATCCCAAACCAATGTAGAAACTCCAGATGAAATATTGCCACGGTAGAGAGAACGTACTTTTTGGCCCATCGCATTATAAATGCTAAAGTCGATATCATCGAAACCAACTGTACTATTGTAAGTAATTTTTACCTCATCGTTGAATGGATTGGGATAAACAGTTTTGAAACTGGCATTCACCAAAGAATTTACAGATGAAGGTGTGTTGTTTACACTGAATGTAGTATCTGGTAATGAAAAGCCAGGCTGTCCAACATCAACGCTGGTGTTGCCTTGGTCTAGGTTGAAAATAAAAAAGTCGGTGCAACCTCCGGTAATTCCACCAATGGTGCCGTCTTCATTTCTAAATACAAAACCCATACTATAAGCTGTAGCACCAACAGGCTTTGGTGTAGAAGCACCTGATGTACCCTGTCCGTTTTGGGAGATCGTAGCAGGGTTGCTGTAATAGGTTGTAACGTCAATGTCGATTGCCCAAAGGCTATCGGCTACTCTTGTCATTTGTCCAAAGGTATTGTCCTGGCCCCAATCGCCTACAACATGTTCCCACACAAAATTTGGATTTTGACAATCGGCCGCGGCAGGTACACCTGGTGTAGTTGCAGAGCAAACACCCGAGTGAACATACATTTTATAATTAGCTGCAGTTGGCTCAAGGATACAACCGGTTACATTATTGGCATTGTTCTGATGATTGAGCAGATTGAGTTCGATGTGAACAACCTGTGCATTAGCTTGAATTTGCATGCCGAAACCCGCAATCATAAGTAGTAAAAGCTTTTTCATAATCAATAATTTTTAATAAATAAAGAATTAGTGTTTAGCTAAGTGTTAATTTGACACGAATATAATAAATGATTTTTTAAACTAGGTTGTATCGCCTTATTAAATTTCTTAATGCTGAACATCTTTAAAAAAAAATTGTTCAATTTAGTGTCTTTTTAACACTAAGTATTATATTTGTGAAATTGCATTAACTGTTTTAGAATAGTTCAAACTTGCATTTTTAATTAAATCAATACAAAAATGAGCAGTAAGAATTTGAGTGATTTTAATTTTGTCATCTTCGGTGGTGACGGTGATTTGGCCTTAAAGAAAATTTTTCCGGCACTTTATCAACGTTTAAATGACGATCAGATTCACGACAGTTCAAAGATAGTTGTGCTTTCAAAGAATGAAAAGGACAGTGAGCAATTTAGAAATCAGTTAAATGCTGAACTTTTAAAGAGAATACCTGAAGCCGATCAAAAATGCATTGCCAGGCTCTGTGCAATGACTACATATATAAAAATAGAAATTACCAATCCTGACGATTATGAATCGCTGAGACTGCTACTTAGCACAAATGGTCACAATCATAGCATTTTTTATTATTCAACTCCCTCCAGCCTCTTTGGCTTTATCTCGGCGGGCTTGCACGGAAAAAAACTCATCGATCCAAATTCGAAAGTGGTATTGGAAAAGCCTTTGGGCTCCGATTTGAAAACTTTCGAAGAGTTGAATAAAACAATCCGTAAATATTTCAAAGAGTATCAGATTTACCGTATCGATCATTATCTGGGCAAGGAAACGGTACAAAATATCATGGTATTGCGCTTTGCCAATTACCTTTTCGAACTGGCCTGGAACCGTCAGCATATCGATTATGTGGAGATTACCGTGGCTGAATCTCTGGGTGTGGAATCGCGCAAGGATTATTATGATAAATATGGTGCCTTGAAAGATATGGTACAGAACCATCTGCTGCAGTTGCTCTGCCTGGTTGCCATGGAAGCCCCTTCTGAGCTAAATGCCGACAATGTGCGCAATGAAAAACTCAAAGTTTTGCATGCTTTGCAGAAATACAGTGCCGATGATATCAAAAAAGCCACAGTAAAAGGACAATATACCAGAGGTAAAATTGGAGATGCACATGTAAATTCCTATCAGGAGGACATCGAAGGGTATGGCTCAACAACAGATACCTTTGTCGCTTTGCGGGTCTTTATCCAAAATTGGCGTTGGGCAGGGGTTCCATTCTATCTTAGAACGGGTAAAAGAATGCCCGAACGCTATTCAGAAATTGTCATCAATTTCAAACCGGTACCTCAGAATATTTTCCCTGAAAAAGCACCACTCGGTCGCAATAAACTGGTTATCAGATTACAGCCCGACGAACATATTGAACTGGAGCAGATGGCAAAAATTCCAGGCCCTGGCGGTTACAGATACAGGTCAATCTCTTTAGACATGGATTATAAATCTTCCATTGGAAAACAGTTTCCCGATGCTTATGAACGCCTTATCATGGATGTTATCCGCGGCAATCAGACACTTTTTATGCGGGAAGATGAGGTGCGCGCATCCTGGGAATGGATTCTTTCTATCATTGATAATTGGGAGGCGAATGGGCAGGAACTCAAACTTTACCAGTCTGGAACACAGGCGCTATCCGACGAAGTGCTGATGCCTGGTCATGAATGGAATAAAATTTAGGAGGACAGCTTATGACAATTTTTCATGGATTTACTAATAAAAATGAATTGGATACAGCTTTGACAAAATCAATTGTGCTGGATATTAATGAAGCTATACAAACCAAAGGCAGAGCCTACCTGCTCTTCTCGGGAGGTAGCACCCCAAAAGGTCTTTTTCAGAAATTGGCAAGCGAGCATTTGGATTGGAATCAAATAACGATAGGATTGGTAGATGAGCGAATGGTAGCAGAAGACAGCGAATTTTCAAATGCTGCGATGCTAAAAAAACTCTTTATAAATGAGATTTCAGGGGATAAAAAGCCTCATTTTCTGCCGCTTGTCTATCGTACAGATGATAATGAAATTAATTTAAAGACAGCAACTGAGCAGCTTAATCAGATTGGTCTGCCGGATGTAGTAGTATTGGGTATGGGCAATGACGGGCATTTTGCTTCCTTGTTTCCCGCCGACCCTGCCTCAGAACAAAGCCTTAGACAAATCAACTCTGATGCTTTGCTTTATACAATGGCGCCTCAATTTCCGCATTCGCGCATTTCGCATTCCTGGGCCTACCTCAGACAAGCCGGAAAGCTATATTTACACATCAGCGGAAACGATAAAAGAGATTTGATTCGAAATCAACATAAAGGCAAACTGCCTATTGATACGGTGTTAAACGATAAAGAAACAAGTGTTGAAATATTTTGGTCAAACTAATCAAATATATGCTACATCATACAATTAAAAAAGTAACGGACAGAATTATAGAAAGGAGCAGCGAATTGCGCGCTGAATACCTAAATCAGATGGTAGAAGCCGAATTATCGGTTGTTCATCGTGCAAAACTCGATTGTGGCAATCTTGCCCATGGTTTTGCTGCCTGTTCGCAACATGAAAAAGACCTGCTAGCCGCCAGCGAAAAGCCCAATCTGGCGATTGTTACTGCTTACAATGATATGTTGTCGGCACATAAGCCTTATGAACATTATCCGCAGCTTTTGAGAGATGCCGCGCTGAAATACGGAGCCACAGCACAGGTTGCAGGTGGCGTACCTGCAATGTGCGATGGTGTTACACAAGGGCAGCCGGGTATGGACCTTTCGCTTTTGAGCCGCGATGTCATTGCCTTTTCAACAGTCGTTGCGCTTTCGCACAATATGTTCGATGGAACGCTTTGTCTGGGTATCTGCGATAAAATTGTTCCGGGGCAGCTTATTGGTTCGCTAAA
>CAMDAB010000180.1 GCA_945888475.1 Saprospira grandis DSM 2844
TGTCTGGAATGCGTATTTCTGCTCTTTCGTCGGTATAGGCTATCTCATTTTCTTTTTCATTTCTGATGCTGTACTGTTTCAGCATTGGATATTCAGTTCGATTGTATTTGCTGCTGAAGGAATGCAGTGGATGCTGTACCCTGAAGCTAGATTCGGCCTCGGGATGTTCATGCTCCTGAGCAAAGCAGTCGAGCACTATATCGAGTAATACAGAGGCTGGTTTTTTGCTGTTGTCGCGACTGCTACGGCCGATATAACTCAGATAAAGATATTCCCGGGCGCCCAGAATGCTTTGCAAAAAAGTGTATTTGTCCTGCTCTTTCAGGTTTAAACGGCCTCTTGCATTTTTCTCTTCGATGTGGAAATAAGGCATTTTTCTCAGCCTTGGCAGACTGTCGTAATTTAAGCCCAGAATGGCCACGAATTTATAGTCGAGGCCCTGTGCCGACTGGTATTCAGCAAAACTGATACCTCCTTTATAGGAGCCTCTTTTTACATCTACATTGCTGAAATAACTTTTGAAAAGTACCCTGAAAACCTCAAAACTGATTTGCTCATCATCATGCGCTACCGAGATGCTCAGCATAAAATCATCCAGCACTGTGTCGAAATACCTTTTGGCCGATTCCTCATCGCTGTCCTCCGATTCCTCGCTTTCGTCATCATCTTTTTCTGTTGCCCTGCCGGGATAAATAAAGGCATCCATGATATGATTTTTCATGTAGCGCGCCCATTCCTGCAGTGTTTTATTGGCTTTTCTATTTTCGAGCATTTCATGCAGACAGTCGCATAGATACCTGAATTTTGAAAACAACATCAATTCCTGACTGCCCTCAATAATATCTACCGGGAAAATTTCCTGGCCCAAAGGGGCATCGAATGAAAGTCCGTCGCTGTTGTAGGAGATGTCCTCGCCCAATGCAAATCCATAAGCAATGCGTTGCAAACCATAATCGAAACCAACTAGATAGGTTTCATTTTCTTTGACGCCGCTGCCTTTATAATCCCTGCAAATATTGGCCTCGTTTAGCATTTCGTAGAGTTTTTCCGTATCGGAAATCCCCATACTGTCCGACAAGGATTTGTTCTCCAATAGTTTCAGCACCTGATCGGAGGTGAAATTGCGTGCTTCAAAATCGAGCAGATTGTTGAGCAGGGTAGCAGCCGAATCGCTCGATACATAATGCTGCTTTTCAATGCTGTAAGGGAATTCGAATACAAAATCCCCACTTTCGAAGACCGAGGAAATAAAGGGGCTGTATAGCTCAAAATCGGGTAAAAGCACCAGCACATCTTTGGGCTGCAACGGTTTTGAGGGGTCTTTTGAATTTAGATAAAGCAAATGATGATATAGTGCCTCCAATTCCCTCACGGCCGTATAGCAGGAGTGAATACTAAGACTGCCATCTTTTTTCGGTTTAATAGGATCTGCCTTGTCATCCGCATTCAGCAGCCTGTTTTTCAAATTGTTCAGGTCGCTGTCTTTGATAAAACCATTACTAAGGATTTCCGAATCTAAAACAGGGAAATGCTTTTGCAGCAGCCAGGCATTGTCGCTTGCAATTTTTCCGAAATATTCAATGTTGATACTGTTTACCTCTTTCGAAAACAAAGGATTGTAAAGAAAAAGATAAACTTTTATTCCTGTTCTGTCCAAAATTTTAAGACTTTCCATCAGCTGTTCACTCAGCATGGAAATGCCATAGAGGAATAGCCTTGGCAACTTTTTGCGCAATAATTCGCCCTTTGCTTCATGCTGCAGTAATTGGTTCAAACTGCCTGAAGATGACCAGCTTTGGGCGAAATTGTCAAATGTTTCCAATAAGATTTTCCAAAGCAGCGCCTGCCACTTTTCGTGCGGATTTTCGACTCCTACAATGCCATTTTCCCAGATTTTGAGCAGCTCGGGCTGAAATTCCATATAAGCGCTGAAAGAAGCTGCCAGCTTTTCGGCCAATTGCATCCGACGTCGGTCATCTGCGGCATAATATTCCGCAGTATCGGGTGCTGCTGCTTTGAATTTTTCCAAACCCAGCGCCTTGTAAATATACCAGCTGAGTGCAGTTGAATTTACAGTTTCGATTCCATTTTGGCCTAGCATTCCTCCAATAAAATTATGGAGTTTGAAGACTGACAAGAATTCAGCCCCGGCAAAAAATCCGCTCAGCTGCGCCAAATCCGATGGCAGTCTTTCGGCAATACCCCTGGCCTGGTAGAAAATGTATTCCTTTCTGAAAACATCGGCCGTTCCGTCATTGTAAATCTCCGACATTTTTTGGCAGAGCAGACTATAGTCGTTCGATTGGTATAGTTTCATTGCTTTGATGGCTTAAATTGATTCGGAATCTTCGTTCAATAATCTGTCGCTGATACCGGAAATTCTTTTGATCCTTTTAGCGATGCTGTTTCTAATCAGTTCCTCTGTGGCATAAATTACTGCCTTGCTTTTGGCTCTGGTAACAGCGGTGTAGAGCAATTCTCTGCTCAAGAGCGGATGGTCGGCACCCGATGGCAGAAAAATATAGACATGATCATATTCCGAACCCTGACTCTTGTGAATGGTCATGGTAAAAGCCGTTTCATAGTCCGTAATATTCATCAGGGCAATTTCCTTGAGTTTGCCATTGATGAGGAAATAAGCAGCCAGTTTTTCGGGAAGCGGCTTTCCTGCATCATCTTTTTCCTTGTAATTTTTATCGATGATAATGCCGATATCACCATTATAAATCTCGTTCTGATAGTCATTTTTAGTAATAAGCACCGCCTGTTTGTGGTAAAACTCCCTTTTGCGGCTTTTGATACCCAGCGCATGTTCGAGCAGACTGTTCAGGTAATCGGCACCGCTTTTCCCTGCCCGCAATGCACAGAGAATTCTGAATTGGTTGAGTTTTTTAAAAGAGGCCTCAATATCTGCTTCGGCATAGTATGCTTTCAGTTGGGCAATAAGCTGCGTAAAATTTTCGTCGCCATCGGCTAAGAAGCTAGGAACTAATTCCACTTTCTGTTCTTTTTTCGGAAATGCGGCATAGTCTTCCATGCTCAAACTGCTTGCATCGCCCGAAATAGTGAGCCGGCTAAATTTGCCTATATCCCCATCGGCGAGGAAACGGTGACTGTAATTGAGCTCGGTGACCAGGTCGCTGAGCAGATTTTTCTCCGCCTTGCGCTTCAACCCCTCAAGCCCAAAATGCCTTACAAATGTTGCAAAATCTTCGGTGAAAAAATTGCCCGTTTCGAGTCCAGCAACACACAAATCGGCAAAGATACTGCCCGCTTCGACCGAACTGAGCTGATTGCGGTCGCCCAGTAATATAAGTCGGCTATTATTTGGAATGGCACTCATTAATTTTGCCATCAGCGAGGCATCTATCATGGAACATTCGTCAACAATTACCAGATCGGCCTCCAGTTGATTATCGGCATTGTGTCTGAATTTTTTATAACCGCCTAATAAACGGTGTATGGTGCCGGCTTCGATGGCATTGATTTTTGCTGTTATTTCCGCGTCATCAGCAGGATTGGCATATTGCGAAAAAACTTCATTGAGCCTTGCCGCTGCTTTTCCGGTAGGCGCTGCAACTGCTACGCGCATTTCTGGTTTTTCCCTGAAGAGCAGCGACAATAGTTTGGCTACGGTGCTAGTTTTTCCTGTTCCAGGTCCACCTGTAATGATACAAAAATTACTCAGATAAGCCGATATTGCTGCGCAGAGCTGCATGTCCGGGCCTTCGGCCCTGCGGTCGAAAAGTGCAGCCAAGCTCTCTTTCATATTTAACAGGGCTGTTTTTCTATTATTTCTGAATGCTGCCGAGGCCTCAACCATTGCCCTGATTTTATCCAGAATGATATTTTCGTAACGAAAATAGCGGTGAAAATAAATCCGATTTCGATACCTGACAAAGGGCTGTGGGCTGTATGGCTGCTGCATATTGTCCAACTCGAGCAGTTGCGGATTTTGCTTCACAATTTCTGCAAACTCCACTTCAGCATTCAGGTCGATGCAGATATGTCCTTCTTCCAGTTTTTCCGACAGGCTGCCGGCAAGCTGCTGCAAAGGCTCTGGGAATTGTTTGGCAAAGGAGAGGTGAGGGTTGATCATGATGAGATGAAAGATTTTTTCAATTTGAAAATTCGGTGATTAGATAATTTGTCTCGTCCTGCAGACGAGATTCCAAACAGCTTTATCCTTTGAGAAAAACAAGCGCAATGGAGTGCTGTATTTCATTGCCGCTGTAGCGGAACCGAGGCTAAGCCGAGCTCCACGCAGTGAAAGATTTGAAGAATTCATTGGTTAGCTATCGCCTTTTTTTACTTAATAATTTTAATAGAAGTCTGCCTTTGAGGGTTGTGATGTATTTTGTGCTTCAAAATACAAAAAAATTACTTTTCTTCCTATTTCTAACTTTTTTTATGATGAAAAAGTAACAAAAAATTTAGTCATTGGCAAGATGTTATTGGGTAGTTAGCCAATACTAATCAATGGTTTATAAACAAGTAGCCAAATCCTAGATAGCCATCTGGACGGAAGACGTATTTGTATCCTTAGTTTACTACTCCTCAACAGAGTGTGTAACAGCTAATTCTTTAAAAGTTTGGTTTGATGTACTCATTGTAGATTTTTTCGGCTGTTTCTTTATTGCGTTTGCCGCCCTCTGTTATCAAATCAGCATATATCAATATTGGCAGTGCAGTTTTATCTGTTTTGTTGTTCCAAAACATTTCCAAAACTTCAACTTCACCATTTTTATCCGGCATTAATCCATAATTCTTAATCAGCTCCATTCGGGTTTCTTTGGTGTAAATCAAAAACTTTTCCGGACGTAAATGATTGGTGAGTATATCTGCCGCGGGCTCAGCACCCCAAACGGTTTTTTGATCATCGAACTGTATTTCCTTCCAATTTCTTTTTAATACGAAACGTTCTTTCCGCAACTTGGGCCTTAGTACTGTTGCATATTCTATTACCCATCTATCTAAAAGGAGTTCTCTGTTTTCCCAAACATAGGATTTATTGTTGAGTGGAATCAAAAAACCTGTTTCTTTCAGCCCTTCTATCACCTGTGGGATATTCCCCAAAGCTACATCTGTCTTTTCGGCCAACACCCTTTGAGGAAGATGAATTGCTTCCTTATGCTGCAGGAGATAAAACAATACTTTTAATCCTGTTTTTGTAAATGCTCTGTTCCCCTTGTTTTTTTCTGGTTCAAGTGGTTTTTGGGTATCTACAAATAGAAATTGCCCCTCTTTTTTTAAGAAAATATTTCCATTCGCCTCAAGATAAGGGATGCCCAACGTTCTGATTTCCTCTTTGATTTTGGGAAAAATGCGATTAGCCACAAGCATATAATTTTCATAACGATGAAAGTTTTTTCTTATCTGCTCAAGCTGATATGTTCTCAATTCCTGTTTTACTTCTATGACAAAACCATATTTATGGCCATTTATGTCCATTTCAAGCGTCCCGTCCAAGGGTCCCTTTTCTCGAAACCCCCCAAGAATCCCACTAGTTTTTTTTAGCGCTTCTATGGCTCTATATATTGTATCTTGTTCCATCTGTTATTATTGTTCACAAATATACAATGTTCACGTTACGTGAACAAGAAAAAAAGTGAACAAAATTATTTTTTATAATTTTTTCTTTGATTTGTTACACCAATGCTTTTAAAAAAGGTTTCTCGATCTTGTGGATATAATGCCTTTGTCATTACTTTTTGCTCATTTTCAGTTGTGGCATTAGCTATGGTACTAGCCAAGGAAGTAATTTTTTCATCTAATTGATTATCAATGTTTTTAACATTTTCAGCTATGGTACTAGCTATGGTACTTTGGGTGACAATATCGTGTTTAATGCAAAAATAATATAGTAATTTTTCCAATAGGGCATCAACTCCATCAATTGTTGGTTTTAGGTCATGTCGAATGTGCAATCACCTCTCAATTAAAATCTTCTTCGTTTTTCTTGTAAGCCATATTTATACAATAATCCACTGTAGAGGAAACCGGGCCGCAGGCCATACCCTGGGATTCAAAGGAAAAAATTAACAACTCATTGCGCTGGCTTAACTTTTCCAGAAAAATTTCATAAGCCGACTTTTGCATTTCCATTTCTTCTTCTTCCGCTTCACATTGGGCATACAATTCCTCATATTCCGGTTTTATGCTTACAAATTCCGAAATATCCCATAAAAAAGCAAATTCAACAGCTTCAGAATCGCCACTGTCGTATTGGTTAAAAAGAAAAGCGCCTGTCATAGGGCAGTAAAAGGTTCCATAGTCGGTCAACTCCAAAATTCTCATACTAATTCATTTTACGGTTATTAAAAAGGCATCTACGCTTCATCGTCAAAATATTCCTCATCCTCATCCTCATCCTCATCCTCGTCATCGTAATCTATCTCCACTTCGTATGACATGTCAATACAGATATCTGTACTGTCGTTCATGCAAAATAGAACCAGGTCAGAATTACTTTCAAATTTTTCACGAAAAACGGCGTAAACATCTGCTCCATTTTTGGCTTCTTCAAGACACTCACTCAGCCATTCTTTATGATCATGTCTGACATGGTTGAAAGTGGAATTGTTATGATTGTAGGAAAACAGCATCGCCGGACTTTGCATGTCCTCAGAATTGCCTCCATATATCTGATTGCCAGTTTTGGGACAGTATAATTCTTGGGGAATTTCTAGGTTTAATCTAAGCATATTATATTTTTTTAAATTTATATTTTGATATATTTACTCCATTAAGATTAGTCATAACACATTTATTTACATTTAACTGCGGGATCTTATTTTACCTGATAATTTTCCAATGCCCCCTTGTCGTCCACATCATGTTCCCGTTTAAATCAACTTCAATGCCTATTATCCTTCCTATATGCCATATTGACACAAATATCCAAGGTAGCATAAACGGGGCCACAGGCGATTCCGTATGATGTGATTGAAAAAATGACCAGGTTCTCCCTGTCGCTCAGTTTGTTAAGAAATCTCTCGTAAGCCGTTGTTCGAAGCCAATCTCCATCTTCTTCTGCCTCAACTTGACATAGTTCGTACAATTCCTCATACTCAGTTTTGATGGACATGAAATCAAATCCGTTTCGTAATAGAACAAATTCAACCGCATCTGATTCTTCGCTCATGTG
>CAMDAB010000181.1 GCA_945888475.1 Saprospira grandis DSM 2844
CAAAATTGCTTTGAAACTAAGCACTTACTCGTTTTTTCGAGCTTGAAATAGGTGTGACTATTCCTTCACCCGAAAAAACTGTGTGAGCCCTTATTTCCTTCGCACTTTTGGCCTTCATTACGAACTCTAATGACGGAATTGGGTTAAATTACATTGCGTGCTAATCTAATTTCAAAACCGTAAATTCTGTTCTTCTGTTGGCTTGATGCTTTTCTTCGGTACAATTTACGCCGTCCTTACATTCGTTCACAAGTTTACCTTCACCATAGCCTTTGAATAGCATTCTGACGGGTGCTATGCCTCTTCCTATCAGGTAATCCATTGCCGATTTTGCTCTTTTGTCGGAAAGTGCCAAATTGTAGCTATTGCTTCCCCTGCTGTCGGTATGCGAACTCATCTCAATCTTTATTCCGGGATTATCTTTCATAAAGCGCAACAAGTTATCTAGGTCTCCTACTGCATCTTTTCTGATGAACCATTTATCAAAATCGTAGTAGATATTATTGAGTACAATGGTTGTTTTTTCCTTTACTTCTTCAAGTTCCAAAATCAGCTCAAAGGTTTTCGATTCTTTCAGTCCAATGGTTGAAACTATTTCCTTTCGGGTAAAATATTTTTTCTTGTTGCCGTAAATGCTGTATTGTTCATTTTTGTTCAATCGAAATGTAAATTCACCATTGGCAGTTGTTTTTACTACATTGATTTTTTCTTCATCATCGTTGAGTAATTCAACATTGACCTCAGAAAGTCTTTGTTTAGAATTTTTGTCAATGACATAGCCACGCACCAAAAACTCAGGACCTTCCAGATTGAGCGCTACGCGGAAGGTATCAGATTTTTCGAGATCCATGGTGCTTATCGCCAAGGTTTCTGTGGTCTGAGTTTCTTTTTTTCCACTTATCTTATACTCCATGTTCCAGTCGAGTGGCATTTCAAAATTTCCCTTCGGGTCTGTACGTATGGAATCCATTGAGTTTTTGCCGCTCAGCATGACCAAAGCGTTATTGACAGGGTCTTTATCAAAATCCACCACTTTTCCAACAATTAAAAATTGCGGGTCTTGAATATCCCAGCTGTAAATTTGGTCTTTCCCGCCTCTGTTCGAAGCAAAAAACCCACTTTTACCGTCATCGCTTCGATAGAGCGAAAAGTCATCGAAATGAGTATTGAATGGGGCTTTCAGGTTTCGGGGATGCGACCATTTCTGGCCATCGAAAGCAGTCACAAAGATATCAAGTCCGCCCATTCCGCCATGACCGTTCGATGCAAAAAAAAGTGTATCGCGATGTCTGGAAAAAGGAAAAACCTCATTACCGAAAGAATTGATATCGGCACCCAGATTTTTGGGTTCCCCCCATGCAGTTCCATTATAACTTACCATGTAAAGGTCGGCTGCGCCCACTCCGCCTTGCCTGTCGGATGAAAAAAACAAGGTTCTGCCATCGTCTGTAATGCTGGGGTGCATGGTTGAACTGTTTGGCTCATTGAATAGCAAGTCACCTGTAAAAACCCATTCCCCATTTTCAACGATGTTAAAAACTGAGATTTTAAGCTGATTAACATCCTGCTCATCCAATTTCCTTTTATTGTTTTTATTAAGTGCACTTCTGGTCACATAAGCAAATTCCAATTTGGAATCCACCGAAATTGGTCCGTCGTGCAACTTTGTGTTTATATGACCACTGACAGCCTCCACACTTTTCAGGTTGAAAGGAGAAGCATGTCTGATGCGGTATATATCGAGAAATGATTTACCATTCCATGGATTAGGATTTTCGCCTTCGGCCACATTTTTTTCTGCTGTAAAGTACAAATAATCTTTGACCGGATAGGGTGAAAAAGCAGCTGTAAAATTAGGTAAATCCAGCAATTCAACCCTCACTCTACGCTCATGATATTCAGCAAATTCGCCATCTTTGGTACTTTTTACAGCCCATTCTCTGGCATTGGGATCCTCGGGATGTTCAGCAACAAAACGGTTCATAGCACTCAGACCTTCTGCTTGCTTGCCATTTGCCAATAAAGTTTTAGCATAAGCTAATTTTACAGCTGGTGCAACATCTTCGCTTTCCATAGCCTTGGAATAATGCTCCTCGGCCTTGGCCGTATTGTTCATTTTATCGTAGGAAGCAGCAATTTTAGCATGAAGCTTAGGATCTTTTTTGCCATTCATGGCTTTTTCATAATGTTTAATAGCCTTTTTGTAAGCCATGTTCTCATAGGCTGCATCTCCGCGATTGATTTGCCCGGAACGACAGCCTATCATAATTAGTGCCATGCAAATTAAAATGATATACGCTCTCATAATATTGATTATTAGTTAATAATAGCTTATTCACAACTGATTCAGCTATAATAAAATTAGAAATAACGGGGCGATTTGTATTTCGCAATCTTAGGGGCTAAGTCGTAACCAATAAGAAATTCATGGGTGGTACCCCCATAGACTCTTAGATATTTTGGTGTTGACAAATCGAATGCATAGGCAATACGCAGCGTTTCAATAGGTCTGATTTCGAGCATAGCCATTGCTGCAGCATTGGTACGATACCCAAAGGTCAGAAAAGCCATGTCTTTATACCCTAAGGTTAAATTCATATCACTTTGAAATGTACCATTTCTGACATATTTACACATAGTAGAAGGCTTTAATGTAAATTCTTCATCTAACCTGATAACATAAGCTGCTGAAATGAAATAATGCCGTCTCAACCAACTCGATTCATTGATATTAAGATTTAATTCATGATCGGCATCGTAGGCCCAAAGCGTAGGCACCGAGGCACCTACATAAAAATTTTCACCATGCAGATATGCACCGAAGCCAAATTTCGGAATAACCATATTTCGAATATTGTTATCAAATTCCACATCGCCCTCGTCCCATACCATTAAGTCGCTCAACTTGGCATTGTATAGCGATACGCCTGCCTTGATGCCCAATCCGAGGCTTATTTTTTTATTCAAACGAACCTGATAAGCATAATTTACAAAAATCTCATTCATGGAACTAACGCCAATATGATCGGTAACCAGTTGCAATGCAAGTCCCATATTATCATGCACCATTGGCAGGTCGGCCGTAAAAATACCAGTGCGCGGGGCACCGGGAAAACTGGTCCACTGATGCCGGTACATTGCTGTAAATCGGGTATATTTATAACTGCCGCTATAACCCGGATTCCACATAAGGCCATTAAAAAGGTAATGGCTCATCTGCAATTCCTGCTGCGCAAAACCAAATGTAGCAGAAAACAGCAGGGCTAAACTTAAAATTATATTTTTCATAATATATTAATTTTAATCTGATTGATAAAAATTGGAAGGGGCTGCCGGGGAAAACAGCACCCTTCCCATGGGCTAATCATCTACGGATATCAACATGTCCTTTCAACACCAAATCCGCTCCGTTTACTTTGATAATTGCCATTACATAATAGGTTCCCTCGGGAAGATTATCACCATCCTTGTTCTCGCCCCTCCATCTGACCGAACTATTATCGTAAGCCTTGAGATTGAGCAATTCTTCACCCCATCTGTTGTAGATATAGACATCATTGTCGGGATAAAACTCAATATTCCTGATTACAAAAACATCGTTTTTACCATCATCATTCGGCGAGATTCCCTCGGGCATTTCAGGCAGACCAGGGCCAGGTTGATTAAGCCAAATTGAATCATTTACAGCGCATCCGTTTGAATCAAAAACAACAAGGGTATAAAAACCTGCCGATAAATTGCCCAAATTCACCGTTGTGGCAGCATTTGACCAACTAAAGCTGTATGGACCTACACCGCCCTGTATACTAGAATTGATGAATCCGTCAAAAGCAGCATGGGTCGAAACATTAAATCCATTTGCATAGATCGGACTGCTCAGGCTAAGCGAAAGCGTATCCTCCAGAATCTGCAGCTCGAAAGAAGCCGATGCTGTACAGCCGCTTGCATCTGTTGCAGTGACCGAGTAGCTTCCCTCGGCAAGCTCATTGATATAATTACCGCTCTCGCCGTTAGTCCAAATGTAGCTGTAAGGTGCTATTCCATCGCTTGCACTTACTACTATAGAACCGGTATTTTCCTGATAACAAATACTTGATGTTATCGCTCCGCTTATTGCAATCGGAATATTATTTTGAACGATTGTATCGATGAAAACAATCTCACACCCACGGGTATCTGTCACTGTAAGACTGTAAATACCGGAGTTCAGTCCACTGATATCCTCTGTCGTTTCAGCATTTGACCAGAGATAACCATAAGGTGCTGTTCCGCCACTGACTGTTACATTCACACTTCCATTTGGCAATTGACAAGACGGATCCTGTCCTCTTCCATCTATAATCAGGATGGCAGGCTCAGTCATTATCACTGAGTTGTGTACAAAGGTACAACCATTCAAGTCGCTCACAGTAACTGTGTATACTCCTGCTGACAGACCGGATACGGAAGCCGCGCTTGCCCCATTCGACCAGGCATACTGATAAGTACCCATTCCTCCACTAACCGTTAGAAATACAGCACCATCTGAAAGTCCGCTACAGCTTACCGTGTTATTGATGGTAACCGTACTCAATAATGTTTCAGGTTGGGTCAATATCGCCGAAACTACAGCACTACATCCATTCGCATCGCTTAATGTGAGTGAATAAGAACCAGCTGCAAGTCCGCTTATGCCAGATGTTATCTGTCCGTTCGACCAAAGATAGGTGTAAGGAGCTGTTCCACCCGAAACACTGCTGTTTATCTGACCATCTGATACTCCATTACAACTCACACCAAAGCCAGAATAACTCAAAGAAGCAGTAGAGATGGTAATTTGAGATGGTTGGGTAACTGTTACCGAAGCTATTTCGGAGCAGTTATTCGCATCTGAAACTGTTACAACATATACCCCTGCCGAAAGTCCGCTGATCAATGCCGAAGTCTGACCGTTTGACCAAATATAACTGTAGGTTCCCGTACCACCACTTACGATTGCAGATATTGTTGCATCGGAAGCACCATTACATGAAATCTGCGTACCGCTGTTTAAAGTATCAACATCAACTGTCAATGTCAATGCAGATGGCTCAGTGATTGTAATTGCAGCAGTAGCTGTACATCCATTAGCATCGCTGGCTGTAAGACTGTAAGATCCAGCAGCCAAACCCGTTGCTGTGGCACTGTTCTGACCATTACTCCATTGATAACTGTAGACAGGGGTTCCTCCGCTTGCAGTTGCAGTAGCTTCAGCATCACTTGACCCGTTACAACTAATTTGTGAACCTAAACTAAAGGTATCGACTGCTATTGTAACAGATACTGCCGAAGGTTGTGTAACAGTGATACCCCTACTGATTGTACATCCGTTTACATCACTTGCCGTCACACTGTATATACCTGCACTTAGACCGCTCGCCGATGCAGTGCTTTGTCCATTGCTCCAAAGGTAACTGAAGGAACCAGTACCACCGAGGGCAGTTGCAATTGCAGATCCATCACTTGCTCCATTACAGCTGATTTGTGTACCAGTCGGGAAAGTATCAATCGAAACAGTCAGACTCACTGCACTTGGTTCTGTAACAGTAATGCTCCGAGAAATAGTACATCCATTGGCATCAGTTGCCGTCACTGTGTAAACTCCTGCCGAAAGGCCTGTAGTAGTTGCTGTACTTTGTCCATTACTCCAAACATAAGTAAAACCGCCTGTACCACCCCTGCCATTTGCAGTAGCTAAGCCATCGGATGAACCATGACAACTAATTTGAGTGCCGCTGCCAAAAGTATCAATTATTATACTGAGGGCAATAGCAGTAGGCTCAGTTATCGTAGTATTTCGAATTGCAGAACAGCCATTTATATCCGTTGCTGTTACCTGATAAATACCCGCACCCAATGCTGTTGCCATTGCATTTGTTTGTGCATTGCTCCAAAGGTAGCTATACGTTCCTGTTCCGCCACTTGCCGTTGCAATAGCTTCAGCATCGTAAACCCCATTACAGCTTATTTGTGTACCTGTTGGGAAGGTATCAACAGCTATACTTACGCTTACTGCCGATGGCTGCGTCACTGTAATATTTGCTGTAGTAAAACATCCATTTATATCAGTAGCGGTAACCCTGTAGGTACCTGCCGACAAAGCAGAGGCCGTAGCCCCGGTTTGAGCATTGGACCAAAGATAGGACATTGCTCCTGTTCCTCCGGTCGCGGTAGCCAAAGCTGTACCATTTGAGGAGCCAAAACAGCTAACCTGAGCGCCATTGTAATTTGAATTGACAGCGGCTGTAAGTGTAATTCCGTTCGGATCGAAAACAGTAAGATTTGCTGTATTGAAACATCCGTTTGCATCGCTCACCGTTACTGTATAAGTTCCTGCTGATAAACCTGTTGCAACAGCTGTTGTCTGGCCGTTTGACCAAAGATAGCTGTAGCTTGTAAGAACCGTACCGCCTGTAGCTGTAACGCTTGCGCTTCCATCGCTAGCACCATCGCATGAGACCTGAGTACCACTAGCTAAGGTATCGACTGATGTACTTAATGTAATTGACGATGGCTCAGAAACTGTAACAGCATTGCTGATCGAACAGCCATTCGCATCGGCCGCAGTGACCTGATAGCTGCCTGCTGAAAGTCCTGTTGCAATGGCACTTGTTTGTCCATTGCTCCATACATATCCGAAAGCACCAGTTCCGCCAGTACCCAGGGCAGTTGCTGCTCCGTCTGATGCTCCATTACAGGTAATTTGCGAACCGTTGTAATTGGAACTTACCAAAGCTGTTACACTCACTGCACTTGTTGGCTGTGTAATCGTAACATTTGCAGTTGCTGTACAACTGTTAACATCAGATACAGTGACACTGTAGCTACCGGCACTAAGCCCAGTTGCTTCTATCGTATTTTGAGATGGAATTGTGTTCCAAACATAACTATAGGTTCCGGTTCCGCCTGATCCCGCAGCAGTCGCTGTTCCTGTTGCCTGAGCAAAGCAACTCACCGTTGTAGAAGAAGATACAGTTGCAGTTACTGCTGTGGCAGGTTGCGTGATAATTACGCTTGCTGTAGCAGAACAGCTATTGGCATCTGTAACTGTTACTGTATAAGTTCCTGCTGCCAATCCTGTGGCTGTTGCAA
>CAMDAB010000182.1 GCA_945888475.1 Saprospira grandis DSM 2844
AATGCTAATATCTGATGAGGTAATGGAATAATGTTACTCTCTATGGGAGCTAACATAGCTTGCTTAAAAACCTCATTTTTAATTTTTGCCGCAATGGCCTTAAATGTTATATCTGCATCTGTGGGGAATGTTGTTTCATCTGCTAACTCAGAAAAAGGAACAGATTTTATTTCTCCTGTAGAAAGTATTTTTATATCAGCTATTTGTTTTCCAAATACCGATTTTCTGGATAGTATCTCTATTTCTTTTCCTTGGTAAAGCATATTTTAAAATATTCCTGTTGGTCTTATGGTTTTAACCCCTAAAGTATTGTATTGGGTAATATATGTTCCTGAAAATGCTGCATTAATGGCATCAATAACAAGGGGAATCCCTGCAAATTTCATTAGCCAAAATGAATAAAAGCCGTGCCCTGTTGCTGTTCTGGCAATTTGTCTTGCGAAAGCTTCGTTTTCAATGGTTAGCCAATCATTATATGAGTCGTTGATAAGTCCCAAAGCAATAAGCCTATTAATCCACCTTGAATCTGCATCAGTAGGCTCATTACCTGTATGTGGGGATCGATTTAATCCAGTAAGCATTATAGTAGCATTGGCAAATATAGTTTCATGCTTTTGCAGATTAATGGCAGGTTCAATAATATTCAATTCCGAATATAAAAATGCTAGAGGTGTATTGTCCACATCAGGCCAAAAATAACCTGCCCTATCTGCATTACTATTACTTTTAACTCCGTTGCAATATCTACAGGCTAAAAGGAAATTATCCCAGTCAAGTTCATTACCGCCATTTGCAACAGGCTGAATATGTTCTACTTCAATCATGTTTTTTACAGGCATTTCGCAATAAGAGCAAAACCAACCTAATCTTTCTGTCAAATCATTTCTTGCTGACTGATAATTTGTATAAGTATTAGGGGCTGGTCCTCTTTGTACTGATCGCATATTTTCCTATTTTAATTTTTCTTCAGCCAACAATCTTTTTTGCTCTAAAAACGCGGTGTAGGCAACGTTACCAGAATATGGCTTGCCAAGAATATTTAGTCTTTCTCTTATTTGATTGAGTTCTTCGGGGGAAGTGTTTGGAGAAAGTTTTTGTAATAAATCAAAATATTCCTTTGCTGCATCATACATTTCCTTTTTTCGGATACTCCAAGCAGGATCTTTGACTTTTTGCAAGTACTCAGCAATATCCTCCAAACTGTATTCATTTGCCCCACCAATATTTATTTGCCCATTATTTTGAAGTTTGAATAATTCTCCTTCGTTTGTTTCTTGTATAATAAAAGGAGAGTGTGTGGTTGCTACAAATTGTATTTTAGGGAATGCTTCTTTGAGTTGGTTAATGATATTCTTTTGCCAGGCAGGATGCAGATGCAAATCAAGCTCGTCAATTAAAACAACACCCTCTGATTTTAGATTGGCTTCTTTACCGAAATGTGGATTTAATGTGACACAACGATAGGCTAAATCTGCGAAAATAGCCAGGAGGTTTCTATACCCATCACTTAAAAAATGAAAGGGAATTTCTTTTCCATTGTCAAATACTATATAAAGCGTTTGTATTTGATCCTTATCAAAAACCCATTTTACTTTTGTTGCTCCAGGTATATTATTTGTGATGACATCTCTCACACAATCTAGCTGAAACGTTGAATTTTGATTAACAATAATTTCGCTAAACTTACTTTTAAACCAGTCTAACATTATTTTAAAGGTTGACCTGATTTCCAATGCATCCTTGTAACCCCTATAACGTGTTGGCAGCCTCTTTAGGGTTGTATCATTAACACCTTCTTCTTTTTTATTCTCATTATGAACCTTCCATAAGCGTGCTGTTGAATAATAGGCTATTACGGGCAAGTCCATTGAAGTGGTTCTTTTAGCGTCTTTTAAGGTGTTATTAAGTTCCTCTGATAATAAGCGAACAGGACTTCCTTTGCCCATTATATTTGAACCCTGAGGACCATTTCTCTCTTTGTACCAACTTATTTCTTTGCCAATAATTTGGGCATTTAATACTTCTATTTTAGTGTTTGCAGTGTATTCGTAAGAACCTTCTGGTGTTTTGAAATACCTTATGTCTGCAGTTCTTATATGTCGATTTTGTACACCCGGCATACCTGAAAAAAATGAACCTACAGCTACTGCCAATGCTTCCAAAATAGCCGTTTTTCCCACACCATTTTCGCCGATGAACAAATTAAATTGCTTATGAAGATTTATTTCTAAATCTTCAATGCCTCTGAAATTTCTTATGCGTAGTTTATCTATTCTCATATCAAATTTTATTCCCGGTCTTTTGCTATATCGTAATACATCAATAATTGATCGTCTTCCAACAAAATATTTTGGGGAATTTTATCACCCAGCGTTACGATGGTTTTAAAATCCTTTTGCTCCCAACTGTTTTTGAACCCTGCTCGAAGGGCTTCAACCCGAACTTCTTTGAGTTTTTTAGCCTTGGGCTGGTTGATGGCGGTAACATACCCTGTAAACTCTTTTAATAATACTTTAGTACGCAAGGCCTCTCTGTCTTTGGCTTCATTTGGGTCTGGTGTACGCCAACGACCATCGGTTTCTTGTATAAAGCTTTCATTGAGTATATCCTGTAATTCCGGCAAAGTATCCCCTTTGCGAAGGGATTGGGTAGCAATGCGGAAGTCAGGCATGATTTCATTATACTTTTCCCTTTTCTTTCTTAACCTTTCTTTCAACCATTCTATGGCATCACTTTCATTGGTTACGATTAATGACAACTGCACAAAAATGGGAGTTTTGGCTTTTTTCTCATCGTACTCAGCTGCTTGCTCTGCTGTGAAATACATGCCATCTCTTTCAATAAATCGTTGCTTTAAGCCTTGCTGAAAATCTCTGGCATCAATAGGAACTGTTAAACCTCTCATTAAGTAGAAAGTAATTAACCTATCATATAATATTTTCGGACTTCTCTCAATTATTGAAGCGGTACTTTCTTTACGAATTAAATGTACTGGTAAATGTTGTAAATGTTCTTGAATAAAATCCCATACGGCAATATCTCCAGATGCAATTTTAAATTTTCTTTCAAATTCTTCTGATGGTTTGTAACAACTTATTGCTAAATCTTGTTTGACTGCGGTTGGCGAAGTTTGTGCATTGAAACTGCCTTGTTGTTTATCAAGGGCTGAAACATTTGCTATGACAAATCCAGCTCTTTGTATAGATGTTTGAATGCCATTCCACACTGCTGCATTAGTATTACTAAATTCAACGGTCATCCATTTACCATCCTTTAAAATACGAAAAAACTCATTGAAACATATGGTCATAATGTCCTGATAATCCAATGTCTTTTTACCTTGACTTCTATTTTCAATAGCTTCTTTTTCATTTTTAGTAAAAACCTTTAACCAAGCTTCTTGTAAAAAATTCAACTCTGAATACATGATATTTGCCCCAAATGGAGGATCTACAAATATGTAATCAATTGATTTGCTTTGGATGTTTTTTAAATCAGTAGCGGAGGCAACCTGTGAAGGTGCATTTGTTAGACTATTAAAATTTACTTTTAAGAAATCATTCAATTTACCACTAAGAAGTTCTAATAAATTTCTTTCTGCAACAGTACTTGGGATGTAAATTGCGTTTGGCAGAGCTCCTGCAAGATTTATTTTTCCTTTTTTAATTCCAACATTATGGAGCAATGAAGCTGTTTTTACTAATATTGATGTAGCCAAAAGCCTAAGAGCACTATTTTCAACTGCTAAATTCCAAAAAGCTGAAAGGATAATCAGGTTTCGTTTTGTATAGAAATGGTGAACATTGATATAGCCAAATCTTATAGGATCGTTAGTTTTATCACCATTAGGTAGTTGATTTTTGGGGAACCATAAATCAGACAATTCATAATTATTTATTTTTTCAATATTTAGTAAATCGTTATTGTCCGGCTTCTTTTCAAATTTCTTCCCGTTAACCTTATAATTAATTAGAACAACTTTATATTTAGGTTGCGTGATAGCCTGATTTGTTTGGATATCAAAACTTGTTTCAAGCAATCTATCTAAATTGCTTTTAGATGTTTCAATTTTACATTTTGGACACAAAAAAGAATCCATTACTTCACCCTTGTCATGGTTTATTCCTTCTTCCCAAAAAACAATCTGGTTGTTGCAATTATGACATGAAAAAACTTCACTCCAAATAAAATAATTCACTACTCCAATTTGCCCGTTAGAATGTGTAGTTTCATAAAACCACCCATATTGTTTATTAATTGTATCAAATATATTTTCGGCAGCTTTTTTTATGTCATTTAAATCTGATTTTTTATTATAATTATGAGAAATAAAACTAGCAATAGGCGATAAGTCACTGGTAATATTTCTTCTTACACCCCAAACAGGTGACGAACCGAACATTTTTTTCCACTCACTTTCAATAATAAATTCAATTTCTCTTTCAGGATGCCCGCATTTTGACGATGCAACTCCAGTCATTCCAGTACCTGCAAAACCATCAAAAACAATATCACCTGGCTGTGTGTAATGAAGAATATACCTCATTATTGCTGGATGGGGCACTTTTGTATGGTAGCTGTGAGCATTGTAAATTGGATTATTCTTACCTACACTAACATCACTGGCATACGGTTCATCCACATGAAAATCAGGATTTCTTCCCTTTATATTTTCTTTCTCCTTTTCCCATTCATCTATAAAATCATTCAGCCAAGGGTTAGGGCAGGCAGTATAATAGGGAGGGTCGCTTAGATTAATAATATCCTCATCTTCCCCAATTGGAAATCCTTCTATGGTTTTTAACTCCGGCAGTTTATTGCGTAGTTCATTTCGGTAGTAAGCTCTTCGTTCTTCCTCAGAGTTAAATGTTTTACCCAGACAAATAACAGGACCTTTATCAAGATTTTCTGATATGTCAGTAAATAAATTTTCTTGTGCCATGGAGGTGAGTTACTTAATGATAATACGAACTTTGTTTCTTTCTTTACCTGAACATAAACCATCTATATAACGGGTGAGTGTGTCAATGGCCTCTTGTGGCGTCAATGGTTTGTTCAATTGCCTTCGTATTTCTTCCATAGTTATTTCCACTTTATCGATACCCTGAGCAAATTGGGCAATTAAATTTCTAAGTTTTGATGCATTGTCAACCGTAAGTTCTACGGTATCATTTCTAAAATCCTCCACCAATTGTTTGTCATTGGCTTGTAAAATATCCATGTTTTCTTGCACCGATGGATCTCTGAAAACAGAACGCATGGCATCGGTCCATTTTTCTAATAGGTTGTTCAATTGCTCTTCTAATTGATGGATATGGTAAGTTGGTTTACCATAATACTCCCTTGGATTAAAATCGTGATAAGGCTCTGCCAAAACTTTCGCTTTCGTTAAAGAGGCATCAGCCTCACGCAGGGAGGTGATACTGTTTACCCAATTTTGATATTCGGTAGCAGTTATAAATTCCGAATCTTTGATAATGTCACAGATACGTTTTTCCTCACTTCCTAATATCCGTACTTTTGCTAAATCATCTTGTTTAGATAAACGACAGCGAGTGTATTGATGTAAGTAATAATCGGCATAACGGTCAATTAATGAATTAAGTAGTGCTTCATATTTTTTAGCATCTACGTCTTGTGAAGAGGCAACCACGGCTGGCAAGTTATCAATAGCTGCTTTTATATCATCAAACAACGGTTTTTCCTCTTGAACAACATAAGATTGTGCGGTGTAAAGGTATCCAACCAAACGTTCAAATTTCTCTGCTTTTTCTTTTAACTTATCTATTTGTTCGCAATAGGACCAGCCTTTAAAGGTGGAGTTGAGCTCTTCTTCTGTAAATTTGAATGCCTTTAATTTTCCATAAGTATTGTAAGACTGAATACTATCCAACATATTACCTAATGCTTCCAATGCTGATTTCATGGTAGCAATATCACCGTCATTTAACAAGGGTACGTTTCTGCACTTTAAACCTTGAGTAATAACAGCCTTAGTTCTCACTGTCTTTTCGGCTTTTGTTTTAGCCTCAGTAATAATCTTACTGATGGTTTCAGGCTTTTCAAGTTCTGAGGTATAATCTGGTAATCCAAGACAGGTAAACAATGCCTTTAAGTTTTTAATGGGAATACCTTGGGGTTGTTTTATATGTTGAAAGGTAAAGTAATCTTCCTCTGAAAGAGAAAGTACTGTTTCGATATTTGTGGCAGAAAGATTTTTATTACCTGACCAACTAATTTCAATATCTCCTTTATAGGCCAATACAGCCAAGACAACAAACTCCAATTGATAATCAATATTAAAATCGACAGAGTACCATAGATTTGCAAGTAAAGAATGGGGCCATATAATATCTGTTTTATTTAGTACCGCTGTTTCACCAGCGTCCCTCATTTTTCTCTTTATACTATCTGCGTATTTACTGTTATCAGTTTGAATATTTTGACCACTCCATAATCCAAGTCCACTTAAAATGGCTTCACCATTTCTGTTGGCAATGGAAGGGCTTGTAATTTTCTTTAACGCCGCATTTATGGTTCCACTATAATTATCTTTTGTTAATGGAAGTTGTAAATCTGTAAATGCAGGATAGTGAGGAAATTTATCATTAAACGCTTTGTTCAAAACCTTAGAAGCAACCGTTCGGAATATCATTTCTTTGGTAGAACCTTCCCCAGGAAGAGGAAATGATTTTAGTGTTTTACTTTCCCCTTTGTAAATCACGTTGGTCTTATCGGTAAATTCCTTATCGAAGATAGCAATGGCTTTTCGCTGATATTCCTCAATTTGACTACTAAATAAAGCTTTTTGGTTGGTAGGTGCTGAACCATGTTTAGCCTTTGCAGCACCATAGAGACAGATAACATCTTTAAACTCATCTGATAAACCAGCCACATCAAAATAAACCTCGTCTGATTCATCATTCCGATTAATGGCGTTGAATAAAGGACAGAAGAAAATATAGTATTGCTGTATGGGTTCCGTGGTACTTCGCTCATTTGGATTTCCGAAAAAGATATAACCCAAACGAAAGCTTTTCTTATCTA
>CAMDAB010000183.1 GCA_945888475.1 Saprospira grandis DSM 2844
TTTCTGCTGTTTTTTTCTCAAAGGCTAAAGCCCTTTGGTCTCGTCTGCCGGACGAGACGAAATTTCTTTCAATCTTTCATCTTTCACCCTTTCATCTAATCATAACACAGATCTGGACTTTGTCCTACTCAGATTTAACAGATGCACACAGATAGGGGTCAATGTAGATTCAGACAGATTAACTACGTTAATACAGATCCGATAGCTATCGGATTTCACGGATTGACCGACTTGGTTACTTTGTCTCTGTGATCAAATTTAACATAGTGCAGCGGCATTAAAATACCGCGCTCTTCTGCTATTGTTTTTTCTCAAAGGCTAAAGCCCTTTGGTCTCGTCTGCCGGAAGAGACAAATTGAATGCGGCATTAAAATACCGCGCTCTTCTGCTATTGTTTTTTCTCAAAGGCCCCGAAAGCTTTCGAGGGCCCTTTGGTCTCGTCTGCATGACGAGACGAAATTATCTCATTTTCAAATTATCTGATTTTCAAATTATCAAATTCTTTCCTCTTCGCTTCTTTCATCTAAAAAAAAGTGCATCAGCTTTCAGCTAATGCACTTTTTTTAAACTACTTTATCGGCACAGCTGGAGCTTGCAAAGGCATGAGGTTTGGCTTTGAATTCATAGCCCATTCCCATGATATAGCCCATAGCTTCTTTGAGTGCTACACTTGATTTGAAAGTTGTATCGGTATTGATATCGGCATGAATCTCGAGCGGGATATCATATTTTGTGAGCGTTTCCGACAGGTCGTAGGCGGTGGTTACCGATTTTGAAACCTCCGTAATCATCCTTTCTCGGATTTTCATCTCAGAGATGATGGTTTCGCTGTTGATGAACATGTAGCCACCTTTGCCCTCGCGTAGAAAAACAATCACAGTTGCAAAGGTGATATTTTTTCCGCGAACCTGAGAGTCGGTACCAATGCAGATGCGTAATTTATACCCTGCTTCCAGCTCTTTTTGGATGCTCAATTCAACTGCTTCGTTGATAGGAAGTAAAATTCTGCTTCCGTCGAGTTTGCGCCAATTCATATAAAGAGGATTTTGGGGCAAATGACAACTGTCAGATACCCATGAAAAAATTAAATACGCCTATAAAACTGATTTTTAATCAGTATAAAAGAAGAAATTCCTGAACGATATATTAGACTATTATCCGAAAACATGATATACAAATTAATTCAGCTTGAAATTTGGGTTATTATCATAAAACTAAGCATTCTAGCATAAAGTTCCTGTTTTGTTTAAATAATTTAATATTAAACAATTGTAAACAAAAAACTCCCGTTGAGCATTTCAACGGGAGTTTTTTGTTTGACTAAATGTCTAATAATTTATCAACTGTATTTTATTTCTTCCATCAGGTCGAAAATCTCATCTATTGCCTCGAATGATTTCATACCTGTTTTTTCTTCTTCCCCCCCTTTGAAAGAAAGTCCAAATGGTTTTAATTCAAATAAAATTTCATTTAGTTCCGCAGGTTCAAAAACAAGGCTGAGCATGACATCGTATTCATTACAAAGTTGTTTGAGGCTTCTGAGCGTTTTTTCGTTGTTTTTTAACAATTGCCAACTGAAAGCATTTTTTTCGAGATTCAGCGTAAAAAAACTAATATGCAAGCGCCACGCGTTCCATTCAAACAAATAATCATCCAACTGTTCGAGGCTATCAGGTACAAGTTCTCTGATAACAGCAACCGATCCTGCTGCCGAAAGCATATCTATATCACAGAAAGGCCCGATTTGAATGGCATCAGGCTTTAATAATTCTATTGCCTGAACAATGATATCATTCCCTGACAAAGTGCCAAGCTCGACAACAATTTGAGGACCTGAAATCCATTCCCTAATTGCATTTATTTGTATGGGCGCTAAATAACTTTCGCTGCTGCTGTCCAATGAAAACCCTAACCAATCAACCTCACGGGCAGAGAAATATCGTGCATCTGTGAGGTTGGTAATTTCAGATGCTTTTATGCTAAGTTTTGTCATTTTTTATAAATTTTGTGGCAAAGATAATTTAAAATTTAAGGCAATTCCTCAGAATTTTGGTAGTTTTGTCAAATTAACACGCATAAAAAATAATAAAATATGGCCGGAGATAAAAGATCAACAACCTTTACCTTTCTTGCTGAGCCCGGAGATGTAAATTTTGGTGGAAAAGTACATGGCGGTGCCGTTATGAAATGGATAGACCAGGTTTCTTATGCCTGTGCATCGGGCTGGAGCCGTCGCTACTGTGTAACTGTTTATGTGGGCGGGATTCGTTTTTTTAAGCCGATTCAAATTGGTCATGAAGTAAAGCTGGAAGCAAAAATTATTTATACTGGCAGCAGCAGTATGCATATTTCTGTCGATGTATTTTCTGCACCACTTTGGGAAGATAAATATGTCAAAAACACACACTGCGTCATCATATTTGTAGCTTTGGACCAGGATGGAAACAAGGTTGATGTACCAAAATGGAAACCGGAAAAAGAAGAGGATATCGCTTTGGAACAATATGCCATAAGACTTATGGAACGCCGCAAACTCATTGAGGACGAGATGTTGCCCTTTATGGAAAAATAGTTTTAAGCCTGCGGATCAGTTATTTTAATTGTTCTGTGAATACTTTCCTCCAATGAAATAAATGACTCAATACGTTGAATGCCCTCAATGTTTTGTATGTTTTCATATAGTACTCGTTTTAAGTCTTCGCTGTTTCGGCAGATGATTTTCACCAGTATGCTATAATTACCAGTAGTAAAATTTGCGTTCACTACTTCCGGTATTTTATAAAGCGCGTTTATCACATGAGGGTACATCGAACTTTTTTCGAGGTATATACCCAAAAATGCACTGATATCATAACCCAATTTACCGTAATCTACGTTCAGGAATGCTTTTTTAACGATACCCATCCTCATCATTTTTTTCATTCTGACATGTACAGTACCAGCCGAGACATGTATGTTTTTAGCAATATCAACGTATGCGGTATTAGCGTCCTGCATTAGCTCGTTTAAGATACTACGGTCAATTTCGTCGAGTTCTTCTTTGTTCATCATATAGATTATCAGTTGGTCAGAATTCAGAAGTCAGTCTCGTCTTTCGGACGAGAAGAAGTTAGTCTCGTCTGTCGGACGAGAAGAAGTTAGAAGTTTCTTTCCTCTTCATTTCTTCTAATCTTTCCTCTTCTAATCTTTCCTCTTTCATTCTTCAAATCTCTTGTCTAATTTTCTTAACTTGGCGTTTAAATTAGTTTTTCAGCTTATTGAGCTGATTACAATCATTAGATTTTTAAATAATATATACAAATATAACATTAAATTAAATAATCTTCAAAAAACATCGCTTTTTTTGGATTTTATTCAATATGTCAATAACAAAACCAAACTGATGTCTACTGAGAATCTAGAGGATATGAATCCGGAAAACGGGGCTGAAAAGAAAAAACAAATGTTCAGTGCATTACAAAGCAGAAAGTCTGCAAATAACCAATTCACTGTTTGGATTCCGCTGATGATGGCATTTATGCTGGCAATCGGTCTGTTTATCGGATTAAGGATGGGCAGATCAGGACGATCGGTAGTAAGAATAACCGATGCCAATGGAAATCTGGTAGAATTGACCAAGGTAGAAGAAGTGCTCAGGTACATCGAAGCCAAATATCTGGAAGGGATAGATCCTTTGGCACTTGAAGACGCTGCAATTCAGGGCATGCTCAAAAAGCTCGATCCGCATTCAAGCTACATTTCAAGAGATAAAATAAGGGGCGTTAAAGAGTCTTTGCAAGGAAATTTCGACGGCATTGGTGTTGAATTTTTTATGCTCGATGACACAATCCTGGTTGTTGGCGTTATTCCTGACGGTCCATCAGACAAAGCTGGTGTAAAAATCGGTGATAGGATTATAAAAGTGAATGATTCAACGCTGGCCGGAGTTCGTCTAAAAAACACTGATATTATCAACAAGCTCAAAGGTAAGGCCGGCAGCAAAGTTCAGGTCGAACTTCTGAGCAGAGGATCTTCCAAAACACATAAAGTAAATATTACACGGGGACAAATCCCAATGGCAAGTATAGACGCATCATTCATGCTCAATGAGAAAACCGGATATATTCGCATCAGCCGATTCAGTGGTCAAACCTTCAAGGAATTTATGTCTGCCTTCGAGGATCTTACCAAGAATAAAGGAATGAAAGACCTGGTTATCGATTTAAGGGGCAATCCGGGCGGCTATCTCAATGAAGCAACCGATATTCTCAATCAGTTGTTTAGCGATAAAAGACTGCTGGTTTACACCGAGGGGCGCAGTTACAAACGCAAAGAATACAAATCGAACGGCAGAGCCTATTTCAAAATCGGCAAAATTGCTGTACTCATCAACGAAGGCTCAGCATCGGCCAGTGAAATTATGGCTGGCGCGCTGCAGGACAATGACCGTGGAATCGTTATTGGCCGTCGGTCATTTGGAAAAGGACTCGTACAGGAGCAATACGACCTAAGCGACAGCTCTGCCATTAGGCTTACCGTTGCACGTTATTATACACCATCGGGCCGACTGATTCAACGCCCTTATCGCGAGGGTGAGAGCGATGAATATGAAGAAGATTTTGATTACAGGTTTCGAAGCGGCGAATTGATATCTCGCGACAGTATTAAAATTGGCGACTCTACTGTTTACAAAACAACAGGTGGACGAATCGTTTATGGCGGCGGCGGCATTATTCCCGATATTTTTGTACCGATCGATACCATTGTATATAACGATTATTATCTCAATTTAGCGCAGTTTGTGCCTGCATTTGTTTATCGATATATGGATACAAATTACAAATTATTTTCAAGCTACAAGACAGCAAATTCATTCGCTAACAACTATGCTGTAGACGGACGAATGATGGAAGATTTTATTGATTTTGCACTCCAAAAAGGTAAACTCGAGAAAAATAATAAAATTATAGCACTTTCCAAACCGGAACTTTCCAATTACATCAAAGCACAGATTGCGCAACAACTTTTTCGAAGTGAGGGCTTTTACCGCTGTCAAAGTAAAAAAGATAAGGATATTTTAAGAGCACTAGAGGAGTTGAATAGGGCAAAATAGAATTCTAACTACATATCTGGATGATTGAGTGATAAATTACACTATTAATATAAAGAACATTATGAGTGCATTATCGGTGTTTTTACTGTCACTTTTTATGCTGACTAAACTTAGCGCAGCCGGAGAAGATACCACCTTTGTTCAAGTCCACAATCTGGTAGATATGACCTTGTATGCTTTAATTAAAGTGGATTTATACCAATAAAAATGCTGCCGTGAAAAGGTTTCACGACAGCATTTTTATGCTGTAATGTCAAATCAACAGATGCGGAAAAACATAAAATAGCTTATTCGTGATCCTTTTTTTGACTTTTAGCTATGTCAGGCTATTATTTTATTTAAGCCTTTGAAAAGAATTTGTTCTAAATTGCAGTACTTTCCATCGCTGTTGAAAGTCTCCATTATCTCTTTAACAATTTCCTTTGGATTTTCAATTTCCAAATCTTTGATTGCATTAAAAATTTTTTCGAGTGATTGATAATCATTATCTTCTTTAAATTCTGCATGCAGTGCTTCATAATCACTATTTTTGATTTTAGATTTGATATGCTCTATTTCTAAGTTTGTTTCCTTAAAATCTACATTTGCACAATACATAAGTGTGTAAATTATCAAATCTTCTTTTGTCCAGTTAGTACGCATTGGTTGATATTTTTTTGGTTTATAATAATTTGATAAAAATAAATTAAAACATCAAAAAAAGATTTATTTAGTCATGATTTTTTAGAGAAAATCTGAAGTTTTAAAATCAAGCCATAAGCAGGCTCTTTTATTTAAAAGATTCAAAAGTTTCAACTTTATCCAAATCGAGATAATATTCTGTGTGTGTTCCCCCTCCCTTTCCTTGACCCTTCATAACTTTCAGGCTGCCATACACTTTTATGGCAGCTTTTTTATTTTCTGGGAATTTGACTTTACTAGGGTAAAAATAACCGACGATTTGATTGCCTTTGTATTTGCTATCAGGATCTAGGTATTCATGCTTTTCTTCTTCTCCATCATTCAGCGACATTTTCATCATATGCTGAGCCGGAATTTCAGCTATTTTTGCATCGAAACAGATTTTTTTATCGACAAAGTCAAATAGATTTTCTCCCGCATTTAAAATATAGTAGTTCATATTCATAGAACTTTTAATGTTTGTTTCAATGGTGCTAACTTTTGTGCTTTTGCAAGCGCAAAAAGCAAACAATAAGAGAAGGAATAAAGTAGCTATTTTCATAAGCCTTAATTTTATGTTATGGTACTGATTAAAATATGTTCAACCTCTTTATGGTATGATTTTATAAAATATCTTTTTTAAAAAAATTTGAATTAAGGTAACACTATTTGTGATAAGAACATTAAATGTAAACAAACAAATAGCAAGAAAATCCAAAATTCAGATATATGAAAAGCCAGCAAAAAAATCTCGAAACACTTAAAGCTTCAGTCTTAGCACTGAAAGAGAGATATTTAAGTCAGGCAATAGCAGAAAATAAGTTTGCAGCTCAAAATAAAGAATATGTCATAAGTTTATTAAAATCTATTGCTTAAATACAACGACAAAATTTATCATTTTAATACAATGGCCTTCCAAAATTGGAAGGTTTTTTTTGTGCTCATCAATATTTTAAAAAAAAATTAAAAAAAATCCTGATCAGCGGTAACAAAGTATAAAAATACTGCATTAAGCAGTACAGCGCACATTTTCTTTGAAAAAGAAACCAAATCCTGCCTCCAATCTTAGAGGATTGAAGCAAAGATTTATCAGATAAATAGCATTCATCCTTGTTTTTTATTAGGCCTCCTTCGGGAGGTCTTTTTTTATTTTGATAGGATAGGAAACAAAAAAAGGAGCCGACATTGCTGCCGACTCCTTTGATATTTAAAATAAGTATTAGCTTATTTTCTAGTCACAACCAATCTTTGTGTTTTTTGAATACCATTCGCTGT
>CAMDAB010000184.1 GCA_945888475.1 Saprospira grandis DSM 2844
ATTCTCTGGCATAAAATCCTTGATCGTCTCCGCTGCCTCCATAAGACCTGGTCCAAGATAAATTTCCATTAGCATCAGTTTTGTACAAGACAGCGTCGAAAGAACCTAAGCCAAAACTACTGGATCTGCCACACATAATGTAGCCGCCATCGGCTGTTTGCCTTGCCGACTGTGCTCTGTCCTCTCCCGCTAATCCATAAGTTTTGCTCCATTGAAGTGTTCCATTCGCGTCTGTTTTGATGAGATAAGCGTCCCAGTTGCCTGCACCAAAACTATTGGTAGTTGCGCCTAGAATAAAGCCATTATCCGTAGTTTGTTGAACGGTATAAGCAAAATCATAAGAACTTCCGCCATAAGTTTTTTTCCATTGCACCACCCCTGTTGAATTGATTTTCACCAACAAAACATCGTAAAAGCTCTGCCCGATTCCATCGGTATATCCAGCAACAATATAGCCACCATCGGAAGTTTGCTGAATTTCTCTTCCTGCTTCATTTACACCTGCTGTTCCAATCACTGCTGTCCAGCTGATAGCCCCGGTAGAGGTAGTTTTGATGACATACATATCGTCTCCGCCAGAACCAAAACTGGCAGTAGTACCGGAAATTATATAGCCACCGTCAGAGGTTTGACTAACAGAATAGCCTTTGTCGGAGAGTCCGTTAGCTCCCCCATATTCTTTTGACCACTGATGCACCCCATTAGAATCTGTTTTAATTAGGTATACATTAGAGGCAAAATCGGTCGTTGTGGTATGTCCAACTGCTATAAAACCTCCATCGCTGGTAGTATCTACATCCTGGAGTTCATCATATAATACATTGCCATAGGTTTTAGTCCACAGAGTATCTCCCTGGCCGTTCAACCTGACCATATAACATTCCCAGCCACCCGTACCAAAACTAAAGGTTCTGCCAGCGCATATAAAACCATTGTTTCTGGTATTTTGAACAGCATATCCAAATTCTTCCTGCGCTCCACCAAGCACCATTTGAAATCTCGTTTGTGCAAATGCATAGTTGAATATGAATATTCCAATGAAAGCTATATAAAATCGCATGGATTGTTTTTTTAGCACTAGTTGAATTTTTTCTATTTAGCTATAAAACTAAAATAAATAATTGAAAACCTTATGTTGAGCATAATTAAATTTTATTTTATGAAGATTAGCCTATGATAAAACATCCAGCCCTAAAAAGGTAAAAGTCAAAGGTGAGGCAGGCAATAACAGAAACAGCGCCACAGCGTGCTGACCTGTTTGCAAATTATTTAAGAAAAAAAGGCTTAATAGACATTTTTCAGGATAAAAATCGCTAGAATGCTTATCATTACTGCAATAAAACAAAGTCAAAGGTTATGAATCAAAAAAATTGCATGAGCGGAATATTTGCCTGGCTCGCCACGAGAGGAAACCCAAGACTTGAAAGATGGAAGCAGACTAGCTGAAATTAGATTGCTTTTTTCCTGATTTTATTTCATAAATTGTAAAGAAAATGATTTCTCGGTCTCAAAACCAAATAATGCTATCCGGTTATTTTAAACCTTTCGATTTCTTGCAAGTCATAGTTTCAGAAATTGGCTATATTTTTGACCCATCTTTAAAAAATAAAAAAATGTACACTATGAAAATCACAAAAACCATCCTCAGCCTCAGTTTTGTACTAACCACAATTATTACAAATGCACAAATCAATCTTGTTGAAAAAGCCGACGACCGTAAAGATCTTGCAGTAGACCGCGCTCAAAAAGAAAGAGATCAGAAAGAAATCGCTGCCTTTCAGGCCGACCTTACTGCTATTGAAGCTTCATGGAAAGCTGGCGATGCCAACAAAGTAAATGCGCTCAAAAATCAATTAGTAGCCGCTATGAAAAGAGAAATCGAACAAAGCGAAAACAAATTGGCACAGGACAAAAAGGAAATCCGTGAAGATAATGCCGAAATCCGGTCCGATAACCGCGAAATCAGACGCGACCGTCGCGATAGCCGTGTTGGTGTGGATGTAAGAGATGATGCCCGAGATAAGGCCCGCGACAAAGCCGATCACAGAGATGATATCCGCGACAAAGCCGATGATGTAAATGACAAAAATGAGCAGGCAGGTCGACTTGCCCGTCAGAAAAATATTTATGAAACACTCAAGGCTTATCACTTTGCCAATCTGGGCGAATTCTCGAAAGGCGAAGCAGCTACCAAAAGAATGCTTGTAAATGAATTTCTCGAAACTATGCAACGCGATCTTGTAGAGACCTACGAAGAAATTTCGGAAGACAAAAGAGAGCTGCGCGAAGACCGTCGCGAAACCCGTGATGATCGCAGTGAGCGTCGCGAAAGAAAATAATATTCTGCTTTTTTACTTAAACCCAAATCCGTCATTAGAAATTCAATTACAACCCAAAATTGCTTTGAAAATAAGCACTTACTCGTTTTTTCGAGCTTGAAATAGGTGTGACTATTCCTTCACCCGAAAAAACTGTGTGAGCCCTTATTTCCTTCGCACTTTTGGCCTTCATTACGAACTCTAATGACGGAATTGGGTTAATTTCTTTTTGGCAGGTTTCAATAAGATAATAAAAAAGGAAAGTTCAGCCAGTGACCGAACTTTCCTTTTTAAATTACGAATAGCTATTCTTTACTTGATAGTTTGGGGAACGTCTGGCCCATTGTTCTCAAACATTGGCGTACCTTTAAAATCATAACCAAGAATAACTTCAGTAGCGCCTACGCTGTAATTTTGGAACCTGGCTGTTGACACATCGAAGGATATGAGCAATGGAATTGAGTTGTCAAATACAAATCTAGTTTGAAGGGAGATAAAGCCCGGATTGCGGTAAAAACAACCAAATGCAAGCTGGTCATTTAGAAGTCTCAGGGTTACACCACCATCAATCTGTGGTACTGTTCCTTTGACATATTTCACCATAACTGAAGGTTCAATAATCATTTTCTTTTCTGGAATTCTAAACTTGTAACCACCTGTTAAAAAGTAATGTCTGTATCCTTTTCCGAGCGGTTCTCTACCGGTTGGGTTCGTACCAAAATCTATTTTTGTTTGGATGAGATTTGGTGCTGAAAATCCAACATAATAATCCCTGCTATAAAAATAAAGACCAAATTCTGCATCTCCACCCCAAACCGCTTCGCTTGCATTAGCAACAGCTGCATCATTATCCTGTATGAAGTTGATTGTTCTTGTGTTGATACTGTTTCTTACAACCCTTGCGGCAGCACCGATAGAAAGGCGCATCTCATCGTTTAATGGTATATGAAATGCATAAGATGTTTTGGCGCCTATACGAACACTAGGACCGGTAATGTCAGAGAATATAAGCCCACCAATACCGTGAACATCTTTGATTAGTCCCTGATAGCTAACCCCGAAAGTTTGTGGCGCTCCGGGAAAACTTACCCATTGCCAGCGGTGAAAGAGATTGATTCCATGAGTTCCCCTCGAACCAGCAACAGCAGGATTAATAAGAAAGGCATTGTTCATGTATTGGGCAAATAGAGGTTCCTGTTGAGCTTGAGCAGACTGAATAAGGAAAATCACTGCAACAATTGAGAGTATTTTTTTCATAACAGATCTATATTTTTCTGAGACGATTTTTAAAAAGTTAATGTGGGGAGCGGCTTAGGCTCCCCATTGTATATTATCGAATAATACTTACGGTTCCTTTGTAGATTAACTGGTTGGTGTACATTGGGTAAGTCACTTTAATTACATAATAATAAGTGGCATCCGGCAGGTCCTGATTTGTTTGGAAATGCGTTCCGTTCCAGCTGTTATCGTAATTTTCTTTGCGGTAAACCAATTGACCCCAACGATTGAATACTTCTACATCACCAGGCAATAGTCCAAGACATGGAATTATCCATAGATCGTTTACGCCATCGGCATTTGGCGTGAAACCGGCATGATCGGGTACACAGGCACCTACTCTTACCCTTACGCTATCTCTGTCGGAACAGTCGAATGCATCGCTTACCTCAAGTACAAATGTTGTGGTAACAATTGGCAATGCGAAGGTATTGGCAGCTGTTGGATTGTTAATAGTGGCAATTGGCGTCCAGGCATAATTTGTAATGTTACCTGTTGAATTGCTGCCAATAAGTTGGGCAGGTTCGCCAACCAAAACTTCAAATGTGATATCGGTTTCGGCAACTGCAGTTACAGAATTGAATACTCCATTGAGCGTATCGAATCCGCAACCAAGGCCATCATTCAAAATTACCTGCCAGACATCGCCGTCCTGCAGATTCAGCACATAGGTGCCCAAGCCACCAGTCCCTGTTATATTTTCAGTTACAGTATTGCCGTTAATTGTGATTTCTGCAATATAACCATAGTTTACACCACCTAATGCAGGCAAGCCACCTGTAAATTCAAGATTTAGCATAGCATTGCCGTTTCCATCGCAATCATAGCTGATACTATCTGTGCCTCCGTTTATCAATACATTGGTATAGCCAGCGCCATTACAGATGTTGGAACAATTTGTGGCATTCCAGACAAAGGTGTCACTTGCAGTTACCGTACAGTTTTGACCATCGTTTACAAAAATTTGCCAGATATCGCCATCAGCAACGGTAACCACATAATCGCTGGATGCACCAATTGTACCTGACAAAGGTTGATTAAATATGTTGCCGCCGGTAGTGATTCCCGTAACGGTGAGTAAGTAATCGGAACCATCAATTGCAGGGTTACCTCCCGATACAGTTACTGTGAATTGAGCTGTACCATTAATGTCGCAGGTGTAGTTGCTTACACTGAGCGTAATTGGATTGAAAATTACTGTACCAATAGCTGTATCTGAACAGTTGTTTGCATCTGTAATAATTACCCTCCAATTGTCATTTGTATTTGCTAAGAAACTGTAGCTGCCTAAACCTGATGTAAAGTTGCCATTTGCTCCAGCTACTGAAGATCCGCTTAGAAATACATTGTAGTTTCCTCCGCTTGTAGCTGGCACACCGCCACTAAAGAAAAGTGTCACTGTAGCTGAACCGTCAGGATTGCAATTGTAAACAGAGGCATCGATTGGGTTTGGATTGATAACAACGGGCGCTATGATGCAAAGGTTTGGACAGTTCGTAGCGTTGAATACGTAAGTTCCTGTCAAAGTATCGGAGCAACCATAGCTATCGCGAACAATTGCAGTCCAGCTATCACCATCATTTACAAGGAAGGAAATGAGCCCTGTTCCACCAATTGAACCAGGCACCTGCGCATTGTTAAAGGTCTGACCAAAAACAGTTGATCCATTTACAGTCACAGAATAATTTGAAGCATCTATCGAAGGTAAACCTCCACCCATAGTAATTTCTACCAGGGCACTTCCGTTGGAGAAACAGTTGTATCCAGATGTAGCTGTCACAGGATTCAAATCACAGAAATCGGGACAATTGACCAAATCGTAGGTAAATGTTGCTGTAATACTATCGGTACATCCGCTGGTATCTGTTACAACAACTGTCCATGTGTCACCATCGCGGATGGTAAAGCTGAATGGAACAGTAGTGGCAGATCCAGCCAAAGTGTAAGTTCCGTTTGATGCTGCTGTTGAACCACTAACTGTAATGGTGTAAACTGAACTGTTGGCAGATGGATAACCACCAGCAATGTTTATGGTAGCTGTTGCAGAATCACCGCCGGGGAAGCAGGTGTAAACTGTGCTGTCGATTGGGGAGGGTGATATTGCTACCGGATTGGTTACACAAAGGTCGAAGCAGGTTGTTGCATTGATCGTGATAGTTTGAGCGCAGGATGCGCCATCTGTCACTACAATTGTGTAAATATCAGGTGTAGGAATTTGAAAATTCACGGTTACTCCATTTGCCGTGGTACCTGTTATGGTATCACCCTGGGTATTTGTTATTACATATGTGAACAAACTGCCATTGTAAGCGGGTAAGCCACCTGTTGGGGTAAAACTTATGAAACAATTGTTTTGGTTATAACTGCTACTTACCTGAATTTGTTGTAGGAATACTACTGGCGCTCCATTTTCGATACTGGCACTCGGGCAAATAAGTTGTCCCCATGTTGTATCATTATCGGCTAATGCTGAAACAAAATAAACCGAGTTGAAAAGTGGATTGCCGAATGTACCGGAACCATTACCATCGTTTACAAAGACTCTATTGCCAAAACGTAGCGAGTCGATATAAGTAAATCCTGAACCAGCTAATGGACTTGGAATTATACTTGCATTGTGAATTACATAACCTGTGTCGAGACAGCCAGGAATTGATGTTGTGGAAAGTCCTAACAAATCTAAGGCAATACTAGGGTAAAGTGTGTCACCAAAGCAGATATAACCTGTATCTGAACTGTTGTGACGAATGGTATCGCCATACATTGTTTCGTATTGAGAGTCACCAGCATATACCTCAATTTCATCGATGTACTCTACAATATATTGTCCCTGGTCGCCGGGAGAACCACCGTCGAGTTGAAGTGCGTACACATCACCTGGGACTAAGCAGCAGATACTAATGGTAGTTCCATTAAAATCAGTCGAACCTGAATAAGCCGGTGTGATTGCAGTACTCAAGCGTGTGCCGTCCTGAGTGAAGGTAGCTGGCGCCAAACCACCGTAGCAGCTTGTTCCATTTAACAATTCAAAGATATTAAAATTTAAACGCTGCATGCCAATATAGGCTCTGAGACGGATTTCAACAACACCACTTGACGGTACTACAAAATAATGCCAAACAGTTTGATCTGCTCTGAGTGTAGGATTTGAGTTTGAATTAGGTTCACCTGCAAGTCTTTCGATACAACCACGAACATTTGTTCCGGCCACAGCCTGGAATGGAAGGTTTTGTCCAACCTGACGAACAGGAATTCTGTAGAGTGTGTCGAGTATGGCCAAACATAAAAT